>CAZJWO010000010.1:0-19573 GCA_964549735.1 uncultured Fibrobacteraceae bacterium
TTCGACCGCCGGCCGGGGCGCCGCGGGCGCGGGCGACGCCGCGGCGCGGGGGCTTCGCTCGAAGACGGCCGCCGCGGGCTCGAGCTGCAGATCATCGGCCGGCGCCGGCGTGGCCGAGACCGGCAGCGGATCGGAGGTCACCGCCGGCGTGGAAGCTTCTTCCCGCCGCGTCCCATCGAGGTCGAAGACTGTCGCGCAACCGGGGCAGCGCACGCGGATCTTGCGCGACGGCACCTTGGCCGCGTCGAGGCGATACCTGGCCTGGCAGCCGGTGCAAACGGTGATCATGGCGGGTATCCTCCTGCTTGGCGACTGGCGGCCCGGACGGTTCCCATCCCATGATCGACGCGCGCGGGCCGAGCTTTAACCCGGATTGTCACATCCTTCGTCTCATCCCGCCGGCGGCAGGAGCTCGCCGTAGGCAGCCTGCAGGATCCGCCGCAGCGGCAGGCCGACCGGTCCGACCAGGCCGGGATCGGCCGCCAGCAGGTCTCGCACGTCCCGGGCCGCTTCGGCGGCCAGATCGCCGTCGCGCAGGGGGTTGGCCAACCGAAAGCCCGGCGCGCCGTGCTGCCGCACGCCCCACAGGTCGCCGGGGCCCCGCAGGCGCAGGTCCTCCTCCGCGAGGCGGAATCCATCGCCATGCTCGGCGAAGAAGCGCAACCGCCGGTCGCTCTCCTGGTCCAGGTGATCGCCGGCCAGCAGCCAACAGCGCGCCGACTGACCGCCGCGGCCGATCCGGCCGCGCAGCTGGTGCAGCTGGGCCAGACCGAAGCGCTCCGGCCCGTGGATCACGAGCCAACCGGCGCGCGGCACGTCGATGCCCACCTCCACGACGGTCGTCGCCACCAGCACGTCCAGCTCGCCGGCGGCGAACGCAGCCATGACCTCCTGCTTGCGCTTCGCCTTGAGGCGCCCGTGCACGAGCCCCAGACGCAGACCGGCGAACGGACCGGCCTGCAGCCGCTCGGCCTCATCGACCGCCGCGCGGATGTCCATCTGTTCCGTCTGCTCGACCACGGGATAGACGACGAAACCCTGCTGGCCCTGCGCCACGCGCTCCCGGCACGCCGCATAGACGGCCTCTTCGCGATCCACCGGCTCGACATGCGTGGCCACCGCCCGGCGGCCCGCGGGCAACTCGTCCAGCAGCGACAGGTCCAGGTCGCTGTAGAGGGTCAAGGCCAGGCTGCGGGGAATCGGCGTCGCGCTGATGACCAGCAGATGCACCGGCCGGTCGTCCTCGTCGCGCGCGCTGCGTCCGCGCTGCCGCACGCCGAAACGATGCTGCTCGTCGACGATCGCCAGGGCCACCGCCGGCAGCCGCACGTCGTCCTGGATGACGGCGTGCGTGCCGACGAGCAGCTGCACCTCCTGCCGGCCGGCGGCGGCCAGGATGCGTCGCCGCTCGGCGGCCGGCGTCGAGCCGGTCAGGGTCTCGACGACGACGTCCAGGCCCCCGACCAGGCGGCGCAGATTCGCGCCGTGCTGCTGGGCCAGCACCTCGGTCGGCGCCATCAGCAGCGCTTGATGACCCTGTTCGATGACGAACAGCGCCGCGATGAGCGCGACGAGCGTCTTGCCCGAGCCGACATCGCCCTGCAGCAGGCGGTGCATGACGCGCCCGCTGCGCAGGTCGGCCAGGATCTCGGCCAGCACGCGTCTCTGCCCGGCGGTCAGCGCGAAGGGCAGCGACTCGACCAGGCGCCGCGTCAGATCGCCTGGCTTGGCCAGGGCCACCCCCGGCCGGTCGACCCGCCCGCCCCGGCGCAACGCCATCAGCAGCTGGATCTCCAGCAGCTCCTGGTAGACGAGGCGGCGGCGCGCCCTCTGCAACTCGCTCTGATCGGCCGGAAAGTGCATCGCGGCCAAGGCTGCCGCCAGCGGCAGCAGGTCGCGGCGCCGGCGCCAGTCTTCGCCGAGGGGATCGACGAGCTGCGGTGCGAGGCGGTCGAGCGTGTCGTGGATCAGACGACGCAGCCAATGCTGCCCGATGCCGGCCGTCAGGGGATAGACCGGCACCAGCCGGCCGGTGTGCAGGCCCGACGCGGCGTCCCCGTCCTCGACCAGCGCGAAGTCCGGGTGCGCGAGCTGGCGGCGTCCGCGGTGCACCTGCAACGTGCCGCTGAGCATCACCTTCTGGCCGCTGCGGAACTGCTTGAGGATGAACCGCTGGTTGAACCAGACGCAGAACAGGATCCCGCTCGCATCGGCGACCGTGATCGTCTGCAGGCTGCCGCCGCGCCGCGTCCGATGCTCCCCGCTGGTCAGGACCTCGCCCAGGACCGTCGCCGGGCGGCCGGGCGCGAGCCGCGCGATCGCCTCGACCTGCGTACGGTCGAGGTGATTACGCGGCAGGTGCCGGACCAGGTCGCCGGCGGTCTCGACGCCGAGGCGCCGCAGGGCCGTCGCACGCGCCGGTCCGACCGTCTTGAGGAACTGGACCGGGCTGTCGAACGCTAGTTCCTGGCTTGTCATGGTCCCTACGACGTAGAATGGGCTTGCCGTGCCGCAAGGCGGATGGTATATTTCGCGGCCTTGAAGTTCAACGCCGATCGAAGGACGGACGTCATGAGCAGGAAATGCGCTGTCTGCGACAAGGGGCCGCAGTACGGCAACCGCGTCAGCCATGCCCACAACCTGACCCGGCACCGCTGGCTGCCGAATTTGCAGAAGGTCCGCTTCGAGCAGGACGGCAAGGTCCAGCGCGGCTACGTCTGCACCCGCTGTCTGCGGACCGGCGGCGTCAAGAAGGTCGTCTGACCGACGGCCCTACCGCACGCGCCTGAAGAAATGGATCTGCCCTCCCGTCTCCACGGGAGGGCTCGTTTCACCCGGCGACAGCCTCTCGATGACCTCGCGCAGGTCGGCGACCATCTGCGCCGGGTCGACCCAGCCGATGTCCCCCCCGCGCACGGCCGTCGCGCCGAGAGAGTACCGCGCCGCCAGATCCGCGAACGCCGCGCCCGCGGCAAGCTCCTGTCGCACCGTCGCGGCGGACTGCGGATCGGCGACCACGATATGCTGCAAGCGGACCTTGCCCTCGCGCGAGGCCGTGGTCGCGCCGGCGAGGTCGTCCTGCAAGACGTTGCGCCAGAGGTCGAGCTCGGCGGCCGAACCGGGATCCAGGCGGGCCAACTCCTCGATCTGGACCAGAGCCTCCTCGGCACGACCCTGGTCTGCGTAGAGCTGAGCCAGGACGACCCTCGCCTCGACGTACGTCGGATCGAGTCGCACGGCGGTCTCGAGCTGCTGCAACGCGGCCTCCGTCTGCTGGAGCCCGTCGAGGTGGACCGCGTAGTGGAAGCGGCCGACCGGATCGTCCGGACGCTGCTGCAGGAAGGCGCGGAAATTCTCGCCCGCCTCGGCGTGGCGGTTCGAAAGCTGCAACACGTTGGCCAGGTTGAAGCGGTAGCGCGGCGTCTCGGGATCCAGCGCGACGGCGCGCTCGAGCGCGACGAGGGCCGAATCGAGGCGCTCCATCGTGAACAATGCTTCGCCGAGCCCGCCGTACATCGCCGCCGTCGGCTGGCTCGCGATCGCCTGCCGGAAGACAGCCGCCGCCGCGTCGGGTTTGCCGGCGAGGATCAACAGTTCGCCCTGCATCTGGACGTTCGCTTCGGTCGCGCCCTCGCGGGCGACGACCTCGCGCCAGTGTTCGGCGGCTTCGCTCCAGTGCCCCTTGCGCCGGGCCAGATCGGCCAGCATGCGGTGCAGCCAGGGTTCGGCGACGCCCTGCAGGTTCATCTGGCGCAGGAGATTGTACGCTCGGGCGACCTCTCCCTGCTGCAGGCTGAGCCGCGCCAGGCCCTCGAGCAGCCCGGCGTGGCCCGCATCCAGCGAGAGCCCCTTCTCCCAGTGCGCGAGGGCCTCCTGCTGGCGGCCGGCCAGCAGCAGAGCGCGCCCGTACCAGTAGATCGCGTTGACGTTTTCGGGAGCGATGGCCAGGGCCCGCGCACCGAAGGCGAGTCCATCTTCGACGCGCTGCTGGATGACCGTCATCATCGTCAATGGCAACAGAGCGAGCAGCGACTCTCCCTGCTCGAGGCATTGGCGCAGTAGCGGTTCGGCGGCCAGGTAGTTGTTCTCCAGGTAGAGCTGGCGCCCCTGCAGGCACGGATCGGCGTCGGTCGTCGCGGCAGACGGCAGGGCGGCCGCCAGGACGAGCGGAACGAGGAGCGCGGACACGCGGAGTTCTGCCACCGGGATGCTCTCCTGGACGGAGCCGGCGATCGCGCGGCGCGACCGCAGCGGATTCTTATCCCGGATAAGATAAGGCCGCGGCCGACCGACGGGAAGCCCGTCAGCCCAGCCAGCGGCGGACGGGATCCAGCCAGAATGCCGCCGAAAGCCACGACCACTGCACCAGGTCGGGCCGCACTGCACGCCGGCGCTGGATCAGCAGTTCGGCCTGCCGGCCCTCGCCTCGTCGTCGCAGCAGGCGGCAGAGGTCGGCCAGCCAGCTGTCCGGCGGCCCGGTCCGCGCGACGAGATCCTCCGGAGGCGCCTCGCCAGACGCCGCCGCCGCCTGGAGGAACAGGCGGCCGGTCTCCTCGTCCGCTTCCGCCGCAGCGATCTGTAGCTGCGCCGCCTGCCAGGCCAACTGGGATTCGCCGCGCAGCAGGTGCGCGCCGATCGCCAATTGCCGCCAAGCCGCCGGATGGATCGCCGTCGCTTCGGGCGATGGAGACGCCGTCGGGTCGGGCTGCGTCGCGGCACCTTCCGCGGCGCCGGAAGCGCCGACGGCGGGCGGTTCCGGCGATTCTGGCAACAGCGGCTCCCGCCCCTGCAGGAGGTTGAGCCGGGCCCGCAGCAGCAGCGGGCGCTGATCGCCGAGGCCCTTGTGGCCGCCCGGCCACTGGGCCAGCACCGATTCGGCCGCCGCGAGCTGCTTCTGGCGCAGCAGCAGCGCGACGCGCAGGAAGATCAGTTCCGGATCGCCCAACCACACCTGGACCAATTCGTCGACGCGTCGCTGGGCGGCGTCGGATAGACCCGCGAGGTCGTCGCACGCGGCCAGCAGCAGCGCGGCGCGCGCGAACTGGCGCGGCAGATCGTGCCACGGCGCGAGTTGGGCGCGGCTGCCGGCGAGATCGCCCAGCAGCATGGCCAGGACCGCGCGCAGGTAGGCCAGGAACAGCTCTTCGTGCCGCCCCGCGGTGCCTTCGAGCCGGGGCACCGCGTCGGCGAGAAAGGAGTGGGCCTCCTGGAGATCGCCTAGCTCGGCGAGGATGAGTCCCTTCAAGCTGACGGCGGTGCGGTACCGCGGATTGATCCGCAACGCGGCCTCGGCTTCGACCAGCGCGGCCTCGACGTCGCCGGCCTGGTAGAGCGCCGCGGCGTGGCGCGCGCGGACGTCCGGATAGCGCGGATGCTGCGCGCCTAGCCGCTGCAAGCTTCGCAGGCCGTCCTGCCAGCGGCCGGCCCGGCAGAGGGCGACGGCCTCGGCGAGGCTGCGCTTGACATCGTCGCCGAGAACGGTTTGCCGCAGCTGCTGCCGCAGGTCCGGGCAGGCGTCCGGCGGCACGCCGTCCAGCGCGTCCTGCGCGACGCGCACGAGTTCGTGGTCGACCCGGCGGCCGCTCTCGAGCAGCGCGCGCAGACTCTCGCGAGCCTCGCGCACGCGCTCCAGCCCTTGCAGCGCGCACGCTTCGAGCAGGCGGGCCTCGCAGTAATCGGGATTGCGGCGCAACGCCGAACGGGACGCCTCCAGCGCGACGCTCCAACGGCCGGCCAGCACGCTCGCCGCGCCGGCCTGGAACTGGAGGTCGGGGAAATCCGGCCAGAGCCCGACGGCCTCGGCCAGCAGATCCGCCGCCGGCTCAGCCTCGCCTCCTTGCAGGAGGCGGCGGGCTTGCTCGACCAGCGCCTGGCGCAGGTACAGCCCCGCGAGCGATCCGCGCGGCGAACCGGGATCGTGCCGAAATACCTGCCGCAACAGGGGGACGGCTTCGGCGGCGCGCCCCTGCTCGAGCAGGGCCACCCCCTGCTGGTAGGCGTCGTTCCCGCGGCCGCCAAACAGCCTGTTCAGCAACGCCATCTCAATCCACGTACTTCCTCTCCCAGGCCGGCCGCAGCATGTCCTCCCCCAGCGCCGTGCTGCGGAAACGCGCGCCCGCTGCGCCGTTCGGCTCGACCCCGTCGTGCAGCTTGACCGAGCCGAGCGGTTCGAGGAACCGCTGGCCGGTCGGGGTCTGCGCCGGCTGCTGCGGCGCGGCGCCCGCGGCTGCGGCCATGGCCGCCAGCGGTTCCGAGGCCGGCGCCGCTTGCTCGGCGATGTGGGATTGCGCTTCGACCGCCGCCGCACATGGCCGATCATGCAGGCTCATATCGTCGTAAAATACCCTATTCCCATCATTAACAGAAATATCTTCACGTGTCTCCTCGGGGGGTTCCAGCGAGCGCGGGGCCTGGCTGGTCTCGTCGCGCGCCGCCGCATCGAGCGCCTCGGCGGACACCGACGCGGCTGCGGAGAATTCGGCAACCTCGACGTCGCGAGCGCCCGGCTCGGCCTCGAGCGTAACGACGGCGGGATCGCCGCCGGCCGGTGGTCCGCCGGCCGCGGCCACCGCGGCGAGCGGACGCCGGCTTTCGGCGCGGACCGGAAAGCCGGTCGCGATGACCGTGATCCGCAGGTCGTCGCCGAGGGTATCGTCCTGGGCGAAACCGAAGAAGATGTGGGCATCGCTGCCCGCCGCGTGCTGGACGTGCCCCATCGCCTCGCGCAGGTCGTCGCGGCTGACGCAGGCCGCCGTCAGGTAGACCAGCACGGCGCGCGAGCCTTGGATATCGACGTTCTCCAGCAGCGGCGAACAGATGGCCTGCTCGGCCGCGACGCGGGCCCGCCCGGCCCCGGCCGCGCGTCCCGTGCCCATGATGGCCGCGCCGCTGTCCTTCATGACCGTGCGCACATCGGCGAAATCGAGGTTGACGACCGCGTGCTGCGCGATGATGTCGCTCAGGCCGCGTGTCGCCTCGTAGAGCACGTTGTCGGCGATCTGGAAGATCGTCGTCATGCCGTTGTCGGGCACGTCGATCTCCATGAGCCTCTCGTTCGGGATCACGAGCAGCGCGTCGACATGCTCGCGCAGGTCCGCCAGGCCCGCCTCGGCCTGGGCCATGCGCCGCGTTCCCTCGAACTCGAACGGCCTGGTGACGATCGCCACGGTCAGGGCGCCGTGCTGCCGCGCGGCTTCGGCGACCAGCGGCGCCGCGCCGGTGCCCGTGCCGCCCCCCATGCCGGCGGTGACGAAGACCATGTCCGCGTCCTCGACCAGCGCGGCGAGCAGCTCGCGGTCCTCTTCGGCCGCCTGGCGTCCGATGACCGGGTCGCCGCCGGCGCCCAGACCGCGGGTCAGGCGGCTGCCGATGACGAGTTGCTGATGGGCGCGGGAGGCTTCGAGAGCCTGGCTGTCGGTGTTGACCGCGTAGAAGTCGACGTCCGCAAGGCCCGCCTCGACCATGCGGTTGACCGCGTTGCCGCCGGCGCCGCCGACGCCGACGACCTTGATCTTCACCCGGCGTTCAGGCTTCGCGGGGGCGAAATGGATGTTCATGACACCCGCCTCCTCCGTGAGATGGGCTGCTGCAGACGATCCTCGTCCTGCCCTGCTCTAGTAACACAAGCCGGCGCTCACGCCAACAAATATTCTCGCGAAGCGCTCGCTTCGCCGCGGGCGTGGGCGCGTGCGGAAGATCAGCTACCCGCGCGGCGGCCCAACAGGCTCCGCAGCCAGGCGCCCACGCCTTTGCCGGGCGTGGCGTCCGCCAGCTGCGGCGGCACTTCGGCGACACGCTGCGAACCGCCTCCCCACAGCGCCAATCCGAGGGCCGTGGCCCACTGCCCGGGCGGCAGGCGTTCCGCGCCGAGCAGATCGTCCGGCAGATAGCGCGCACGCACCGGCAGGCCGAAGACCTCCTCGCAGAGATCCCGCGAACCGCGGCAGCGGCTGCCGCCGCCCGTCAGCACGACACCAGCAGCGAGCCGGCTGAGCGCGACCTCCGAACCCAGACCCTGCTTGACCAGCGAGAAGATCTCCTCCAGCCGCGGCTCGAGGATCGCCGCGACGAGGCCCGGCGTCTCGGCGGGATCCTCTTCTTCGAACAGGACGTTGGTCGCGACCTCTTCGACCAGGCTGCGCAGGGCCACCCCGCGATCGCGTTTGACCGCCTCGGCCGCGTCCCGACCGATGCGCAGGCCGCTGGCCAGGTCGCTCGTCAGGTGGCGTCCGCCCCATGGCGTCGAACCGATGCCGAGCAGCCGCCCGCCGGCGAGCGCCGCCCAGTTCGTCACGCCGCCGCCGACGTCGATGAGCAGGACGCCATGCTCCCGCTCGGCCGGCGTCAGCAGGCACGTCGCGGCCGCGAGCACGTCGACCGCGTGCCCGGCCGGCGAGAAGCCGGCCTTCTCGATCGCATTCTCGTTGTTGCGGATCACGGAGCAGGCGCCGGTGATCAAGTGCGCGCGCACCTCCAGCCGGCTGCCCGCCCGCCCGCAGGGATCCAGGATCCCGCCGACCCGGTCGACCGAAAACTCCACCGGATTGACCGCCAGGATGCGATGGTCGAAGGGAATGGTCAGGCTGCGCGCCATGGTCAGGGCGGCGTCCACGTCGCGGCCGGTGATGTCGCGGCCGCCGGGCGTGATCGGCACCTGGCCCGTGGCGACGACCGAACGCAGATGGCTGCCGGCGATGTTGAAGGCGAACCCCTGCACGACCACGCTGGCGGCATCCTGGACCTCGCGCAACAAGCGCGCGATCGCCTGGCTGCCCGAGCGCAGGTCGACGAAATCGCCGTCCTGGAAACCATCGGCGGGGGCCGCCGCTCCGGCCAGGACGCGCAACGTGCCCTGGGCGGCGACCTCGGCCACGACCGCGCGGAACGCCGCGGTGCCGAAATCGCAGGCTACGATCAGGTTGCCCTCGGTCATCGAGAGGTTCCTTCCGATCGCAGACGTCCGGACGCCCCGGCTGGCTGCGGTCAGCTGCGCGCCGGCGGCGCCGGCACATAGGTGATGCGATCCTCGAAGCGCAGATCCACGAGCGAACCCTCGGGAATGCGCGGCCTGGCCAGCAGGTAGCGAGCGAGGCGCTGCTGGAAATCCTCCTTGCCCAGCAACAGGCTGCCGGTCCGCCCCTGCAACACCAGCACCATGCCGTCAGGCGTCAGCCGCACGAAGTCGACCGGGCACACGCTCTCGAGGCCCGTCGCGGCCAGCGCGTCGACGACCGCGAGCACGCTCTCGGCATCGTCTTCCTGCAGGCGCCGCGGCCCCGTGTCGCCGGGCCGCACGCTGGCGCCGACGAGCCAGGGCAAAGCCGGCGCGGTCAGATGGTCAGGCAGCCCCAGCACGCGCCCGTCGCCGACCAGGAAATACTCCGCCTCATCGCCGTCGCAGGTCACGCCGAGCAACGGCTGCCATTCGATGAGTTCGACGACCGCCGTGGCCGGCACCCGGCGTTGCAGGCGGACCTCGCGCACCCACGGCAGGACCGCGCAGGCGGCGGCCACGTCGGCGCGCGTGAGCGTCCACAGATTGCGCTCCAGGCAGACGCCGAGCGCGGCTTCGACCGCGGCGCGATCGCTGAAGCGGTAGGGGCCGACCTCGATCCGCGCCACGGCGAACGCGGGCGCCGTCAAGAGCCAATGTCCGCCCCACGCGCACGCGCCGGCCAGGACGACGGCCGCGGTCAGCCGCAGCAGGAGGCGCCGCCAACGCCGGCGCGGCCGCCGCCGCGTCGCCAGCCGCCGGCCGCGGGGCCCGCGGTATTCGCCGATGACCACCGGCGCGTCCCTCATCCGCGCGTCCTCTGCGCGAGCAGCGCGCACACTCGGGGCACCAGACGGCCCACGTCGCCCGCGCCGCAGACCAGGAGCAGATCGCCGGCGACCAATTCTGCGTCCAACCAGGCGAGCGCGGCGTCGGGTCCGGACACCAGCGCCGCGGCGCGGCCGCAGCCCGCCTGCAACGCGGCGGCGATCCGCTCGCTGCCCGCGTCGCCGGGATCGCTTTCGCCCGCCGCGTAGACGGGCAAGAGCCCGATGACGTCGGCCGCCGCGAGGGCGTCGGCGAACTCGCGGGCGAAATGCCGCGTGCGGGTATAGCGATGCGGCTGGAAGAGCACGACCAGGCGCCGCGCGTGGGCGCGGGCGACCTCCATCGTCGCGGTGATCTCGGTGGGATGATGCCCGTAGTCGTCCAGGACGAGCACGCCGCCCTGTTCGCCGTGGCTTTCGCAGCGCCGTCCGACGCCGGCGAACGCGGCCAGCGCGCCGGCCGCCACCGCGAACGTGACGCCCAGTTCGCGGCCGACCGCCAGCGCGGCGAGCGCGTTGCGCAGGTTGTGCCGTCCCGGCTGCGGCAGCCGCAGGACGCCGAGTTGCTCGTCGCCGGCCCAGACGACCGCCGCCTGCCCCTGCGGCCCGCTGGTCAGGCTCTCCGGATCGGCCCGCACGTCCGCCTCGCGCGACAGTCCGTACGTCACGACGCGACGATCGAGCGCGACGGCGAGCCGCCTGACCTCGGGGTCGTCGGCGCAGAGCACCGCCGTGCCGTAGAAGGGGACCCGCGCCAGGAAGGCCGCGAACGCGGCGCGCAGGCTGTCGAGGTCGGGATAGTGGTCGACGTGCTCGAGGTCGATGTTCGTGACGACCGCCAAGGTCGGCACGAGGTGCAGGAAGCTGCCGTCGCTCTCGTCGGCCTCCGCGACGAGGAAGCGGCCGCCGCCCAGCACCGCGTTGGTTCCCAGGGCGCGCACCCGTCCGCCGACGATGACCGTGGGATCCAGGCCGCCGGCGGCCAGCACGGCCGCGGTCAGGCTCGTCGTCGTGGTCTTGCCGTGCGAACCGGCGATCGCGACGCCCTCTTTCAGGCGCATGAGCTCGGCCAGCATCTCGGCCCGTCGGATGACGGGAATGCCCAGCCGCCGCGCCTCGCAGATCTCGCAGTTGGCCTCGGTGACCGCCGACGATCGCACGACGACATCGGCGCCGGCCACCTGGCTGGCGTCGTGGCCGATGTCGATGCGCGCGCCGAGCGCCGCGAGCCGCTCGGTGAAGGCCGAGCGCTGCAGGTCGCTGCCGGAAACCACGAAGCCGAGGTTCAACAGCACCTCGGCGATCCCGCTCATCCCGATCCCGCCGATCGCCACCAGGTGGATGTGGCGTGTATTGCGGAACATGGCGCCTCCCTGCGCGCGCTGCGCCGGGATATCCTAGCGCCTGTCGGCGCGCGGGTCAAACCAGGGCGCGACGCCGCCCGTCCGGCTCCGGTGCCGGCGCCCCTGCCGGTCGATGCTCAGGATCAGACCGACCGCCAGCAGGTTGGTGACGAGCGCCGAGCCGCCGTAGCTGATGAACGGCAGGGGTACGCCGAGCACGGGGATCACGCCGGTGACCATCGCGATGTTGACCGCGCCGTAGATGAAGAGCATGCCGCCGAGTCCGGCGACGAGCAAGCGGCCGAACCGCGTCGGCGCCCGCTCGGCGATGACGAGCGTGCGCCACATCATGACCAGCAGGGCCGAGACGACGACGAGCGTGCCCAGCAGACCGAGCTCTTCGCCGAGGAACGAGAAGGCGAAGTCGGTGTGGTTCTCCGGCAGGAAGGCGAACTTGTTGTGGCTGTTGCCCGGCAGAAGCCCGTGCCACCCGCCGGCGCCCATGCCGAGCAGCGATTGGTGGACCTGGTAGCCGAATGGCGGCTCTTCGCCGAAACCGCGCCCGAGCCAGCCGCCGCGCCACTGCTCGACGCGCACGTGCAGCTTGCTAATGTGCAGGTAGCCCAGCGCCAGCGCCGAGGCGCCGGCCGGCACCGACAGCAGCAGCCAGCGCCAGCGCAGACCCGCCACCAGCAGCATCAGCAGCGTGACCAGGGACATGACGACGACGTTGCCGAAGTTCGGCTGCAGGGCCAGCAGCACGACGAGGGCGAGCGGTCCGGCCGCGAGCGTCTGGGCGAGTTGGCGCGGCGCGAGCGGCTCGTCGAGGCTCGGCGCGGCGAAGCGGTAGGCCAGGAAGTAGACCAGGGCCAGCTTGGCCAGTTCGAGGGGCTGGAACTGGCCGAGCCCGGGGATCGCGATCCAGCGCACGATGCCGCCCTTGCCCAGCAGCAGCGGCAGCGCCGTCAAACTCAACGCCAGCAGCAGGGCGGTCCAGGCCAGCCAGCCGCGCTGCAGCCGCCCCGCATCGAGCTGCAGCATCGCCAGCGCCAGCAAGGCGCCCAACAAGAGCCGCTGCAGGTGCTGGCGCAGGTAGTGGTACTGCCCGAGCGCGTCGGAGGTGAAGCTGCCCGCGCCGTAGACGGCGACGGTACCCAGCAAGCACAAGGTGACGACCGCGCCGATGAACCAGCTGTCGAGATTCTCGTAGCGCAACCGCTGCAACGCCGAAGGGACGCGCATCTCAAGGCTCCCGAGCGCCGAGGCGGCGGGCCGCAGAGGCGAAGACCTCGCCGCGCTCGTGGTAGTTGCGGAACATGTCGAAGCTCGCGCAGGCCGGACTCAGCAGCACGGTCGCGTCGGGCTCCGCCAGCGTGGCGGCGAGGCGGACCGCCGCCGGCAGGTCGGCCGCCGCCGTGATGGGCACCAGGTCCTGCAGGACGGCCGCGATCGCCGGCCCTTCCTGGCCGATCGTCACGACGTGCCGAACCGCGGACATGACCTCGCGCAACGGCGCGTAGTCTTCGCCCTTGCCGCTGCCGCCGGCGATGAGCACGACCGGCCCGGGATAGCCGCGCAGGCCGGCGCACACGGCATGCACGTTGGTGCCCTTGCTGTCGTCGACGAAACGCACGCCGCCGAGCCGGCCGACGAGCTGGTGGCGGTGCGCCAGACCGGTGAAGCTGCGCAGCCCGGCCGCGACCAACTCCGGCTCGGAGACCAGCGGCATGACGGCCGCCGCCACGGCCAGCGCATTGAGCAGATTCGGCGGCGAGGTCAGCGGCAACTCGGTCGCGGCGATGAGCCGCGCGGCGCGCCCATCCCGGCGCCAGCAGATGAAGCCGTCGGCGAGCCAGACGTCGGCGCCGGCCGACCGCTCGCCGAAGAGCAGGCGGCTGCCGCCGTGCGACCAGGCGAGCGCGGCGGGGCAACCCGTCCAGGTCACGAAGCATCCGTCGGCGGCGACGTGCTCGGCCAGTCGCCGTTTCGCCGCGTAATAGGCGGCGAGGTCCGCGTAGCGATCGAGATGATCCGGAGCCAGGTTCAGCAACACGCCGACGTGGGGGCGGAACTGCGCGATGGTCTCGAGCTGGAAGCTGCTGCACTCGATGACCGGCACGGCGCCGGCGGGCAGCGTGTCCGCCAGGCCGGCCAGCGGATCGCCGAGGTTGCCCAGCGCGGGGCTCGTCAGCCCCGCGCCAGCGAGCACATGGGCGATCCAGGCCGTCGTCGTCGACTTGCCGTTGGTGCCGGTCACCGCGACGCAGCGTCCCGCGAAGAATCGGCTCGCCCATTCCAATTCGCCATGGATCGGCAACCCCGCGGCGCGCAGGCGCTGCAGACCCTCCAGATCGGGCGGCACGCCGGGACTGAGCACGACCTCGTCGAGCGACGTCGGATCGAGCCAGCGCCACCGGCCAGCCACCGCCAGCTCGTCGAAGGCCGCGGCGGCAACCGCCGCCTGGCCGTCACGCTGCCAGCGATTCGCCAGCGTCGCCTGGTCGGCGTCGTCGGCGCCGACGACGCGGGCGCCGTGGCGGCGCAGGAGCGCGCCGGCCGCGCAGCCGCTGCGTCCCAGTCCGACGACCAGGAAGCGCCGGCCGGCGACCCGGGGCGCGCTCATGGCTTCGCCTCCGTCCAGCCGCACGCGTCGATGAGCGCGTCGATGACGCGTTCCATGGCCGTCGAGCGCGAACCCTTGACCAGGATGCGGTCGCCCGGGCGCGTGCGCGCGTCCAGCAGCTCGGCCGCTTCACGCGGATCGCGGCACACATGCGCCGGCTTGCCCGCGGCGGCGAATCCGTCGGCCAGCGGCGCCGCCGATTCGCCGACCGCGACCAGGGACGCGATGTCCAGCTGCGCGAGGTCGCGGCCGACGGCCAGGTGCAGTTCGTGCGACGCGTCGCCCAGTTCGGCCATGCCGCCGAGAACGGCCCACGCGGCGCCACCGGTCAGATCGCACAGCATGCGGCCGGCGCTGCGCATGCCCTCGGGGTTGGCGTTGTAGCAGTCGTCGACGACAAGGCGGCCGCCCAGCCGCCGCAGCGCCGCGCGATGCGGCGACGGCTGGAAGTCGCGCAGTCCGGCGCGGATCTGCGCGTCGTCGAGCCCCGCCGCGCGCGCCGCCAGGATCGCGGCGCAGAGGTTGGCCCCGTTGTGCCGGCCGGGCAGCGGCACCGGCCACTCCTGGCTGTCCAGATGCAACACGCCGCCGGCGCCCGCCGCGGCGGGCGACCAGTCCCAGCGGTGGTCGCCGGCCTCGCGGCCCCAGCTGGCGATCCGGCACGACGCCATGCGGCGCCACTGCGCGTAGCCGGGACTGTCGGCGTTGAGCACCGCGGTGCCCGCGGCGGGCAGCGCGGCGACCAGTTCGCCCTTGCCGGCGATGATGCGCTCGAGGCTCGTGAATTCGGCCAAGTGCGCCGCCGCCGCGTTCGTGATGATTCCGAGCGACGGGCGGGCCAGCGCGCAACGCGCCGCGATGTGGCCAGGCGCCGTGGCCCCCATCTCGATGACCGCGAAGCGATGGCGAGGCAGCAGGCCGAGCAGCGTCAACGGCACGCCCTGGGCGCTGTTGAGGTTGCCGGCGGTCGCCAGGACGCCGCCGGCCGCGCCGAGGATCGCCGCCAGCAGGTCCTTCGTCGTGGTCTTGCCGTTGCTGCCGGTCAGGCCGATGACGTGAGCCGGCATGCGTTCGCGCCACCGCGCCGCGAGGTGCGCCAGGCCGGCGAGCGCGTCCGGACAGACCAGCACGACCCCGCTGTCCGGCGCGCCGCCGAGCGCGTGCGCGCCGTCGCTTTCGGCGAGGTCGTCCACGGGACCCGGCCCGACCAGCGCGTGCGCGCCCGCGGCCAGAGCCTGCGCCGCGAACCTGCGCCCATCGACGCGCGGGCCGGGCAGCCCCACGAAGAGCTGGCCCGGACCGATGTGGCGCGAATCGAGCGCCGCGCCGTGGAACCAGCCGTTGAGCGTCGCCGGCGTCGCGCGGCGCCAGCTGCCGCGCGCGGCGACGAGAACTTCGCGCAGCAGACCCGCGGCGGCCAGGTCGGCCGCGGCCTGGGCCAGTTCGTAGCGGTCGTTCGCCGCCGGCGGCGTGCGGTCGCCGCGCTCAGACATGATCGCCCTCGGCCGCGATCCACTCGCGGATGATGCGCCGGTCGTCCAGCGCCAGCACCTGGCCGGCGACCAGCTGGTAGTCCTCGTGCCCCTTGCCCGCGACGACCACGACATCGCCCTCGACGGCGGCCGCCAGCGCGGCTGTGATCGCGGCGCGACGGTCGAGGATGATCTCGCACGCGCGCGCCCGCGGCGCCGCGATCTCCTGGCAGCCGGCATGGATCTGGGCGCAGATGCTGCCGGGCTCCTCGCTGCGCGGATTGTCGGACGTGATCCAGACGCTGTCCGCCAGCTCGGCCGCGACGCGCCCCATGAGCGGACGCTTGCCGCGATCACGATCGCCACCGCAGCCGAAGACCACGGCCAGGCGCCGCGCCCCCAGCTCCCGGCACGCCAGCAGCACCGCGGCCAGGGCGTCGTGCGTGTGCGCGTAGTCGACGACCGCCAGGCCTCCGGACGGCAGCAGGAAGCGCTCCAGCCTGCCGGGCACCTGGCTGACCTCGCCGAGCGCCTCGCAGCACGCCGTCGCGTCGAAGCCCAGCGCGAGGCCGGTCGCCAGGGCGGCGGTCAGATTCTCGACATTGAAGCGCCCGACCAGCGGGCTCGCCAGCCGCAGGCGGCGTCCTCGCCAGTCGTAGGCGATCTCGCTGCCATGCAGCGAGAGCTCCGCCTCGCGCAACGTCAGATCCGCGTCCGGCGCGGCAGATGCGTTAACCGCATTGAAGAGAACAGCTTGCGCGGCATTCTTCTCGAGGCCGATGAAGGCGGGATCGGCGGCGTTGATGATCGCCACGCCGGGTTCCTTGCCGCGGCGATCGCCCTCTGCCAGGAGCGCCAGGATGCGCGCCTTCGCCTGCAGGTACGCCGCGAGGTCGCCGTGGTAGTCGAGATGATCGCGTCCCAGGTTCGTCAAGATCGCCGCGTCGAGCGCGAGGTCGGCGGCCCGGTCCTGGTCCAGGGCGTGCGACGAGATCTCCAGCGCGGCAGCGGCGCAACCGCGCCCGGCCATGCGGCCGAGCCAGCGGTAGAGCTGCGGGCCGTCCGGCGTGGTGAGCGGCGCCGGCACCTGCTCCTGGCCATCGTCGTAGCGCACGGTGCCGAGCAGGCCGCAGCGTCCGTGCAACCGCCCGAGCAGGGCTTGCAGCAGGAACGAGGTCGTCGTCTTGCCGTTGGTGCCCGTCACGCCGGCCAGCAAGAGGCGCTGGTCGGGCCGCCCTTCGCACTCCCGGGCCAGGCGGGCCGGCAGCCCCCGGGTGCAGGAGGCCGTGACCCAGGCCACGGGAGAGTGTCGAGGAAGGGCGGCCCGCAACTGTTCCCAGCGGTCGCTCTCGACGATCAGCGCGACCGCGCCGGCGGCGGCGGCCTGCGCGACGTGGTCGTGGCCGTCGCGGTCGCGACCACGTACGGCGACGAACGCCGCGCCCGGCTCGACCTGGCGCGAGTCGGCGACCACGGAGCGCACCAGGACGGACGCGTCGCCGTGAAGCGCAAGCGCCGGCCACGGTGCGCACAGCGTCGCAAGGGTCACGGCCATGGGTCGACCATCCTGACCTGCAGGCCCGCCGCGGTCAGCTGCGAGCCCGGCGCGGGATGCTGGTGCTGGACGTAACCCACGCCGCTGACCTGCAGCGGGATGCCTAGCCGGGCGGCCAATGCGCGCAGCTGGCGGTTGCTCAGGCCGGTGACGTCCGGGCAGATCTGCTGCCGGTCGCTCGGCAGGTTGCCGACGGCCAACTGCACGAGGCCGCCCGGCGCCAGCCGGCTGCCCGCCGCCGGCACCTGCATGACGACGTAGCCGCCACGCTCGGCGCCGCTGACCTTCAAGCCGGCCTGCTGCAGGCGCAGAGCAGCGCGTTCGCTCTGCAGGAAAAGCACGTCGGGCACCACGACCGCGGCGGGTTCGGCGTCGACCACGACGCGCTGGCTGCCGCGGTCGACGTCGGTCAGCCAGTTCGTGGTGCGGCGGATGTCGTCGACGATGGCCGCGAACAGCGGCACCGCGCTCCGCGAGGCGAAGTGGAAGATCCAGCGCGGTTCGTCGACGACCGCGACGATGACCAGCCGCGGCGCCTCGAGCGGCAGCATGCCGACGAACGTCGCCGTGTGCAGGCCATCGGCGTAGCCGCGACCGGGCACGCTCTTCTGCGCGGTGCCGGTCTTGCCGCCGATCGTGATCCACGGCCGCTTCGCCGCCACGCCGGTGCCTTCGTCCACGACGCGGCGCATGGCGTGGCGCAGCAGCGCGTCCAGCCCCCGCGGCAGCACCTGGCGCAGCGGCTCGGGCGGCTGCTCGCAGCGCCAGACGCCGTCCGGCCCCCGCACTTCCTTATAGATGCGCGGCGCGTAGAGCGTGCCGCCGTTGGCCACCGCGGCGGCCGCCAACCCCAGCTGCAGCGGCGTGACCGCGATCTCCTGCCCGATGGCGAGCGTCGCCGGCGTGCGGGCCGACCAGCTGGCCGGCGCGGCGAGAATGCCGTCGCTCTCGGCGGGATATGGCACCGCGGTGCCGCGACCGAAGCCGAAGTCCAGCAGCGCGCGGTACTGCTCGGCGCGTTCGAGGTTGGCGACCGAGCGCGCGAACCACACGTTGCTCGAATGCACGAACGCATCCATGAAGCTCATGCGGCCGTAGCGACGTCCGGCCGCCTCGCCGATCGTGAAGCTGCCGAAGCTGCCGTCGGCGGCATCGAGGATGGTGGCCGTGTCGATCGCGCCGGCGCTCAGCAGCGCGGCGGCCGTGAAGATCTTGAAGACCGAACCCGGCTCGTACGCCGCGGTGAAGTTGCGGTTGATCCAGCAACCGGGATCGCTGACTGGACGCTCGCGCGTCGCGAGCAGCGGCCAGCTCGCGGCAGCCAGGATGTCGCCCGTCGCCGGCTCGAGGATGAGCACCGAGCCGCCCGCCGCGCCGCAGGCCTTGACCGCGTCCTGCAGCCTGCTCTCGCAGATCTCCTGCAGGTCGGCGTCGATGGTCAGCACGACGTGGTCGCCATGCTCCACCGGTTCGACGACGACCTCGCCGTAATCCTGGCCCAATAATCCCGAGCGCACCCGCATCGCACGTCCCGGCTTGCCGCTGAGCAGCGCGTCGAGACCCAGCTCGAGCCCGGTGCGCTGGACGGTCTTGTCGGCGTCCTCGCGGTAGAAGCCGAGCAGGGAGGCGCCGACGCCGTCGAGCGGGTAGACGCGCCCGATCTGCTCGTCCATCGTGACCGCCGCGTGGCGGCGCAGCAGCCGTTGCTGCGCCTGGTCGAGGAACGCCTGGCGCGCCAGCACGACGTGCCCGCCGCCCGCGCCGCCGACCAGCCGCGAGACCTCGGCCGCCGGCATGTCCAGCACCGCGGCCAGGTCGGCGACCATCGCCGCGCGGTCGCGCACCAGCGATCCGGCGACGCCCACGCGGAACGAGTTGACCGACAGCGCCAACGGCCGGCCGAAGCGGTCGAGCAGGTCGCCGCGTTGCGGCGTGATCGTCTGCGCCTGCAGCCACTGCCGCTGGGCCGCCTCGCGATGGTGCGCATGCTGCAGCACCTGCACCTGGACCAGCCGTGCGACCAGCACGAGGCAGATCGCCAGGCTCAACCAACGCACGAGCGCCAGACGCCGGCCGGCTTCCACGGACCGGCTCATGGCGCGTCGGGCGCGGCCAGGGCCGCCGGAATCGGATCGATCGGACCCAGGCGCGGCAGACGCCGCAGCGGCTGGACCGACCGCCCGGCCTCGTCGCGCGTGGTGACCAGGATCGCGGCGGGCGCCTCCTGGTTGATCAGCCCGAGCTCGGTCTGGGCGCGGCGCAGGACGACCTGGCGGGAACTCGCGGTATTCCAGCGCACGGCGAGTTGCGCGCGGCGGGCCTCGAGGTTGCGGCTCGCGCGCGTCAGATCCTGCACCTCACGTCGCAGGCCGGTCACCGCATTGCCGAGCTGGATCGCGGCGGCGAGCAGGCCGGTCAAGGCGACGCCGGACAGCAGCAGCCGCCAGCGGTAGCGGGCCGACTCGCGCCGCTGGACCATGCCCCACGCCGCTCCGCAGACGACCGCGGCCCGCGGCCCGCGGATCATGCCGAAACCGGTCATGCCTGCCCCTCCGTCATGGTTGCCAACATCTCGGCGGCGCGCAGCTTGGCGCTGCGCGCGCGCGGGTTAGCGCGGACCTCCGCCGGGCCTGCGACCACGGGCCGGCGCGTCAGCGGCCGCAGGACGGCCCGGTGGCCGCAGCGGCAAGCCGGCAGGCGCGGCGGACATATGCAGTCGCGGGGGGGGCGCGCGGGCGACCGGTTGTCGACCCGGGCGTGC
>CAZJWO010000010.1:19583-48215 GCA_964549735.1 uncultured Fibrobacteraceae bacterium
GCCACTGTTTGACCAGCCGGTCTTCCAGGGAATGGTAGGCGATGACGACGACCCGCCCGGCGGGAGCGACGATGCGCAGCGCCTGGGCGAGCGCCTCGCCCAGCGCCGCCAACTCCTCGTTGACGGCGATGCGCAAGGCCTGGAACACGCGGCTGAGCACGGCGTTCGCGGGCGCGCCCGCGGGCAGCGCCGCCTGCACGACCGCCGCCAGTTGCGCCGTGGTGCGGAGCGGCTCCTTCCGCCCCGCACCCTTGATGGCCCTGGCCAGAGCCCTGGCGCCGCGCTCCTCCCCGAAGTCGCGTAGGATCCGGGCGAGTTCCTTCTCGTCCGTCTCCTCGAGGAGTGCGTGGGCCGGGCGGCCGCGTTGCCGACAGAAACGCAAGTCCAGCGGGCCATCGGCGCGATAACTGAAACCCTTGTCCGGATCGTCGAGCTGCGGCGAGCTGACGCCCAGATCCAGCAGCAGACCATCGCAGCGGGCCCACCCCGCCGCCTGCACCGCCGCCGCCAGCTGCGCGAAGCTGCGCTGCTGGCAGCGAAGACGGGGGCGGTCGGTCGAGATCCGTCTGCAGGCCGCGACCGCCACCTCGTCCAGGTCCAGACCGAGGACGTCGGCTCCGGCGTCGAGCAATGCCTCGGCATGCCCGCCGTATCCGAAGGTCGCGTCCACCAGCCGCCGTCCCGGCCCCGGCTGCAACCAGCCGAGGACCTCGTCCCTGAGCACCGGGACGTGCGGCCGCGTCGTCATGGCGCCTGGACGTGCCGCCAGGATCCCGCCGCCAGCCTGGCCGGCGCGGTCCTGCGGTACCCATCCTCCAATTCGCCATCCCAGTCCTCCATGGCCAGGATGGCGGTCAGATATCCGTTCCAGCCGGACAGCGTCAACCGGTGCCCCAGGCCGCGCAAGGCGCGGCTCCAGCGCACGAGCAGGACCACGCAGCGGTAGTCCAGATGCACCAGCCGCGAACCGTCCAGCACGATGTGGCGATGACGCTGCCCGAGGTGCGCGGCGATCTGCCGCAACAGGCGCTGCACGCCGGCGCGGTCGAGGATGCCGGCGAGGTGAACGCGTACGGTCGCGCCGTGGACCGTGATGAGGAACTGCGGACCGGACCGGCTGGTCGCGGCGGCTGCTGACTGGCGGTTCACCTCGCCCGGCATGGCGGACTCCCTTCCCCGTTACGCCGCTCCTCCCTGAGCGGCCGGCCCCTAGAAGCGGTAGAACACCTCGAAGAAATCCTCGGGCGGCTTGCCGGTCGCGTCCTGCTGGGCTGCATGGCGATCCGGCTCCCATAGCTCCATGCGCTTGCCCATGCCCAGCACGAGGATCCGTTTGCCGGTCCCGATCCGCTCCAGGTACTTCTGGGGGACCGCGACCCGCCCCTGGCTGTCCATCGGCACTTCCTGCGAGTGGGTCGCCAGCCAGCGCAAGAACTGCAATTGCGCGCGGCCGCTGCCCGCGGCCAGCGCGCCTTGCAGCATCTCCTCGTACCGCTCGACCGTCATCAGGCTGACCACGCCGTGGGAGTCCTCGGTGATCATGAAGCGGGGAGGCTCCTCCTCCTTGCCCAGATCCTTCTTCCGGAAGCGGAACGGCACGTTGAAGCGGCCCTTGGCGTCCAGGGCCCGCTCGTAAGATCCGTACAGCAGGGGTTCGGCCGATAAGGTCGCCGCTGTCCGCCGGTCCTCGTTCACCGCCACCATCTCCCGTGCGCCCGCTTCATTTTCACCAAAAAAACCCACTGAGACCCACCAAGACACACGGCACCATAATCTCCGCCGTCCGAGCGTGTCAATCACCTTTTTCGCGGGTCCGCGAGATTTTTCGCAACCGCCTCTGAAGGCCTCAGAATGGCCGATTCGGAGCCGTGTCGCCGGGGTGGGGAATGGTGGGGTGCCCTGGCGGGCGCGGAAGCCGGCGCGGCAGCCTGGCCGGCGGCGATTGTCTTCGCGGCGCAGCCGCGGAGACAGCGGCGCGGGCGCGAAGGTCAGCGCCGCAGATCGGCCGGGCGGGGCAGCAACAGGTCGCGCCAGGGCAGGCCGGTCAGGCGCCGGAAGCGCAGCAGCATGAGCGACGATCCCAACGTGTAGGCGACCGTCGAGGCCCAGGCGGCGCCCAGGATGCCGAGCCGGGGAATCCACCACAAGCACAGCAGCACGTTGATCGCGACCGTGATCCCGCTGGCCTCGGTATTCCAGCGCGACCGGCCGCGGCCGATGAAGTCGCCCGCCAGGATCGCGCCCGGCGCGAACGCCACGACGCCCGGCAGCAGCACCCACAGCGCGGGAACCGCGCCCGCGTAAGCCCCGTCGCGCAAGAGACCGAAGAGCTGCGGCGCGAGCAGGGCGAGCGGAACGGCGGCGACGGCGGTCACGCCCAAACCGAGCCGCACCGCGCGCGCGGCGGTGCGGTCGCGTTGCGGGTCGCTGTCATCGGCCGAGGAATGCACGAGCAGCGGGTTGAGCGCCTCGGGCAGCAGCCACAGCAGCTCGGCGCCCCAGGCCGCCATGGCGTAGATGCCGACGGCCGCGACGTCCAGGTACGACTCCAGCAGCATCTGATCGAGCCGCAGCATCAGCAGGTAGCTGATCGCCGAGAGCTGGCCGAGCCAGCCGCCGCGCACCAACCGGCCGGCGAGGCGCGGCAGCGACGGCGCGGCGCCGAGCGCTGTGGGCGGCGGCGCGGCGCCGCCCGAGGCCGCAGCCGGCGGACATCGTCGCCACGACCGCAGCGCTCTGGCCGCCAACCAGCCTGCCGCGGCCAGGTACACGGCCGCCAGCGTCCACAGCGCGCCGCCCAGGTCGAGCCGCGCGGCCGCCAGCAGCGCGAGGACCACGGCCAGGTGCGCGCCGGCGCGCCACGCCGCCGTGCGCGTGCCGGCGACGACCTCGCCGCGGGCCAGCAGATCGTAGTTCGCCGTCTCGAAGACCAGCAACGCGACGACGGCGGCCAGCATCGCCACCAGCAGCCCGGCGTTCCAGCCGAGGCTGTCGCGCAGCCAGTCCCCCACGCCGCCGCGCCACAGGATCGCCGCCAGCACCGCGAGGCCGGCCGCCACCAGCACGAGCCACGCGCCCTGCGCGGCGAACAGGCGCAAGGGAGCCACCCGCCGCTGGCGCAGCAGCGGCACCGCGGCCAGGCCGACGCCGCCGCTGAGCACCGCGGCGGCGACGGTCACCAGCAGCAGGCTCAGACTGAAGCGGCCGTTGCCGGCCGGCCCCAGCCCGTGCGCGATGGCCAGCATGGCCAGCACGCCGGCGGCTTTCTGCGCCGCGCGCCAGAGAAGGACGTGCGAACCGGTGCGCGCCAGCTTCAACGGTCGGCTCCCCGCAGGCGCCGCCGCAGACCGCGCGCCGCCTGCAGCCAGCCGCCGATCCCGCTGTAGATCTGCAGCTGCAACCGCTCTTGCGGTTCGCCGCCGCTGCGGCGCTTGAACTCCCAGAGACTGTCCTTGCCGACACAGCCGCCGAAATCCACCGCCTCCAGCCCCATGGCGCAGGCGTGCAGGATGTCCTGCCAGTAGAGCAGGGTGTTGAGGAAATGCGTGCCCAGCAGAGAAGGCTCGGCGCCGCTGAGGTACGGCACCAGACGGTTGCGCGAAACGACGCAGAAGTGTCCGCCCACGATGCGCCCCTCGAGGCGGACCGTGTTCAGCAGCACCCGCGCGCGCTCGTGGCGCCAGAGGTCCTGCACGAACCCGAGCGGCACCGGCGACTGCGCCCAGCCCCGCGCCTGCGCGAGATAGATCGGATACCAGTCGGCGAGGGCCGCGGCGTCCGGTTCGACGTGCAGCGTGCAGCCGCGCCGCAGACCGCGGTTGCGCTCGTTGCGCCGGTTCTTCGTCCAGGCCTCGTAGGCGATGCGTTGCGGTCCCGGCCGGCAATCGACGACCGCGCTCTGGAACGGCTCCAGGCGCAGGCGGCGACCCGGCGGCGATTCCGCTTGCCCGAGCGCGGATAGGCGGCGCCGCGCGTCGGGCGACGCGACCGTCATGACCGCCAGCACGGTCCGGCCGCCGACCTGTCCGGCGAGCCAACGGCATAGCGCCGCGAAGACGCGATCCTGCAGCTCGCCGGGCAGATCGGCCGCTACTTGCGGTCCGGCCACCGTGCCGTCGAAGCTGCTCTGCAGGCGCACGCAACCCCAGCGCCGCTGCACGAACACCGGCAGCCCGCCGAGCAGCTCGCCGCCGGCGGTCTCGACGACGGCCCAGAGCGGACGCGCGCCGGGGTAGTGCTGGGACGCGAGCGTGGTCCAGCTGGCGCCTGCAGCGAACTCGGCGTCCGGCACGCGCGCCAGGAATCGGTCCCACCGCGGCGGCGCTTCCGGCAGCGCGCGCACGCGCAGCTGGTCGAGCGGGCCGCCGTCACGCATGGCCGCATCGCCGTCCGGCGGGTCGTGGTTCGGGACTCCGGCGGCCGCGGTCCTTGGCCGGCCGAGGTTGGGTTCGCCGCACGATCGTCCTTTCGCCGGCCTCGACCGCGGCCCGTCGCGGGCTAGTACGCCACGGCCAACGTCTTGAGCACGGTGTGCCCCGCCCACGCGATCTTGACGAGGTAGAGACCCGCGGCCACGCGACGTCCCTGCCGGTTGCGCCCGTCCCAGATGACGGCCTGGTTGTGCACGTCGGCGATGCGATAGACGACCTCGCCGGCGGTGTTCAGGATCTCGACCGTGACCAGTTCCGCGGGATCCAGATCCAGGCCGCCGAGGAAGAGGCTTCCTTCGCCGCCGCCCGGGAACGGATTGGGATACAGGAAACCGGCCGCCAGCAAACGCTCGGCATCCTCGCCGAGCGCCGGGACGGTGACCAGCGCGCCACCGCGGTTGCCGCTGAGCACCAGGCGCGCCCCGTCCGGATCGGCGGCGAGGTGGTGGTACGTCGGACCGGGCAGCGCCGCGATGACCGACGGCGAATAGAGCGCCGGATTGTAGAGGACGTACGTGGCGAGGTCGGTGTAGGCGTCGATCACCAGCGGCTGCGTGCCCAGGCGCAAGCGGTTCAGGCCGGCGCTGGTCAGCGCCCAGAGATGGGCGTTGCGATCGATCGCCAGCCCGACGACCTGCTGCGCGAGCAGACCCGCGACGAAGGGTTGCGTGCGCTCGGTCCATTCGCCGAGCAGCACGGCGCGCTGCGCCTCGTACCGGAAGTTGACCAGCCCGCCGTTGCCCCCGGCCCAGAGGCTGCCGTCGGGGCCCTGCACGATGGCGTTGGTCCCCTCGAGTTCGACCGTCCCGCCGGGCAGCGTCGCGAGCGGCGCCGCGAGCCACCGGCCGGGTCCGGACACCTCCCAGGTCAGCGGATCGTCGGGGCCGGCGTCCGGTCCGTTGAGGTCCCATCGCTGCAGACCCGCCTGGCGGACCCCGAACCACACGAGGTCCCGCCGCTCGAAACCGACCGCCCAGATGTTGTTGCCGCCCAGGACCGCCGGTTCCAGGTGCAACCAGGATGACTCCTGCTGCCAATTGTCCGGATCGACGAGCACATCGACGCCCAGCAGCCGGTGCTCGTCATCGGCGTCGTCCGAGCAGAAGAAGACCGGGCCGTCGGGATGCACGTTGATCGCGACGAACGAGCGCGCGCGCAGGCCCGAATTGCCGGGGTGCACGAGATCCCAGGCCTGCTGGCCGCCCGGCGCCGCGGCCGGGCGGTAGCGGATCACCCCGACGCCCGCCTGCACGAACCAGATCGCATCGCCGGCGCGCGCCATGACCAGGATCGGTCCGCTGTGATCGAAGAGGCCGGCGAACCCGTTCTCGGCTGTCGCCAGCTGCGTGACGTTGTACCAGGTGTCGCCGTCGTAGCCGGCCAGACCGTCGCCCAGGAAGTCGCCGAGCCAGGCGCGGCCGCGGTCGTCGAACGCCACGCCGCAGAAGCCGTTGCCCGAGGCGCCGATCTCGCACGTCGGCAGCGGGACGATCTCGCGCGCCGCGTCTCCCGCCTCGGCGAGCCAGGCGCTGCCGCCGAGGAAGTTGACCATGCCCGCGCCGCGGACCAGACCGCCGCACCACGCCCGGCCGCCGCCGGCCGCGATGGCATCGAGCGTGTACGTGCGCTCGGCGAGCACCGCGGGCAGGTCGACCTGCAGGCCCGCGCCGCCTTCGATGCGAAAGGCCGCCGCGGCGCCCGAAGCCCAGGCGACCTGGCCGTCGACGGCCCGGGTGGTGAACGCCCCGCAGCCGAAGACCGGCTCGAACTGCCGCGCGGCGTCGTCCCAGCGCTTGACGCCGGAGTTGGTCGCCGCCCAGATCGCGCCGTCCGGTCCGATCTGCAAGGCGTTGACCCGCGGCGTCGCGGGGTCGCTGTACGGATAGTTCGTGAACGCGTTGTCCGCGAAGCGGCTCAGGCCGCTCGGCGTGGCGGCGAGCAGCACGGCGTTGGTCACGGCGAGGTCCACGATCGTATCGTCGAGCAGGCCGTCCTGCGTGGTGAAATAGTCGCCGGGCAGACCGCCGAGAATGACGCCGAAGCCCTGACCGCTGGTGCCGTAATAGATGCGCTCGGTGTCTCCCAGGACCTCGCCGGCGACCGCCGTGACGTCGAAGGACGACAGTGCGCTGCTGTACACCCGCAGCGACTCGCGCGTGGTGCCGGGATTGCTGATGACGGTCAGGCCGCCGTCGGCCGTCGCGACCCAGAGCCGGCCGGCGACCCAGGCCAGATCCTGCACGAAGTGGCCGCCGAGTCCGTCGCGGCGCGTCAAGACGCGCAGGGTCTGGCCGGTGTCGGGATGCCACTCCGCAAGTCCGCCGCGCTGCAGCCCGGCGTAGACGCGGCCGCCGCCGTACTGCGCTTCGGCGACGCGATGGCCGCTCAAGAGCGGTTCGAACGCGGGCGTCTGCGCGCCGGCGGGCGCGGCGCCGCGACCGGGCAGGAGCGCTGGCGCCAGCCAGGCCAGCAGCAGCAGCAGGAGCGAGGGCCGCGGGGTCCGTCGGTGCGAGCGGAGCGGGTGCGTCATGACGGATCGACCTCCTGGCCGCCGCCGCGGCGATCGCCGGCCGCGGCGACCTGGGCGGGCGGCAGCCAACCGCCGGGATGAAGGAACAGGCGTCGCAAGACCGCGCCCAGGCCGTCGCGGGTCGCAGAAGCGCCGCCCGCGGCGCCCGGACCGACCAGCGCCGGCCGCGGCGCGGCGGCATCGCGCAACCACGTCGCCGGCCGCTGGGCGAAGCCGGCGCTGGCCAGACGCCGTCCCCATAGCGCGACGCGCCCGGCCACGAGCCCGCGCAGCAGCGACGTCTGCCACCACAAGGGCAGCGGCCGGCCATCGCCGGCGCGCACGAAGATCTCGCCGCGGTCCACCGCACCATGATCGCCGCAAGCGGTCGATTCGGCGACCGTCTCGCGACGCACCAGGCCACGGCGCTCATGCTGGCGGCGCCGCACGGCCAGCAAGCCGGCCGCCGTCAGCAGGGGCAGGCCGACGAGCAGCTCGAGCGGACGCAGCGCGAGGCGGCGCAGCGAGCCGCCGTCGTCGGGGTCCAGCACGCCGGTCATCGCCGGTCCGAACCCCTCGGCGCGCGCGCCGGCCGCCAGCAGCCAGGCGTCGGCGAGCACCCAACGCAGCCGGATGCGCAGGCGCCGCAGCGCGATCAGCACGGCTTCTGTGCCCGCGTGGTCGCCGGGCGGTCGCCAGAACGCCACCTGCGAGACGCGGAACTTCTCGACCAGCTGCGGCAGCGCGGCCGGCGTGCCCAGCCACGGCAACGCACCGGCGCCGAGAGCGGGGTGGCCCGCCGCAGGCGCCGGATCGGCGGTCACGTAGCCGACGACGTCGAGGCCCTCGCGGTGCAGGTCGCTGCTGGCGGCGAGCCAACCGGCGAGCGCCGGCACCGGTCCGGCCAGCAGCGTGCGCTCGAGCGCGAAGAAACCCGCCTCGAGCCGGCGGCTCAGGCGCTTGATGACGGCGGCGGCCCAGTTCGTCAGCCCCGCGTAGAAGACGAGCAGCAGGAGCAGCACGGCGCGGCTGACGACCTCTTCGCGGCCGAGGTACGACGCCGCCAACAGCAGCAGCGCGACGAGGCCCATCTGCTTGGCGTGCGCTCCGGGCGGGGGCCCGGCGCGCACCTGCCCGCTCTTGTACCGCCCCAGGAGCACGAACGTGACGGTCACCAGGACGGCGGCGTAGCCGAGCCAGACCCGGTACCAGGCCAGCGGCAGCAGGTCCTCGGCGAACAGCGGCTGCAGCAGCCGGCGCACGCCGTAGGCGCCGAGCAGCGCGACCGCCAGCAGCCCCATGTCCAGCAGCCAGTAGAGCGCCACCGTCAGCGGTCCGCGCCACTTCTTGGCCGCGTAGACGACGAGGCTCCATTTCTCGTAGAACGCGATGAGGCTGCCGAGGTGCAGCCAGAAGCTGCGGTCGAGCTTGCCCTGCGCGCTGGCGCGGCGGTGCCGGTGCACGAAGCGCGCGTCCGGGAAGTAGAGCACCTCGAAGCCGCACTGCCACATGCGGTAGCACCAGTCGACGTCCTCGAAGTAGAGGAAGAAACGCTCGTCCATCGGCCCGCAGCGGTGGCGCGCCTCGCGGCGCACGAGCAGGCAGCCGCCGAGCACCCAGTCGACCGGCCGCGCCGACGCGTGGTCGAAATCGCGCATGAGATGGCGCCGCACGGTCTCGGTGCGCGGGAACAGCTTGCCGAGCAGCGTGCGGCGCAACAGCAGCGTCTTGAACGTGTAGAAGCGCCGGCACGACTCCTGGATGGTGCCGTCCTCGTTCAGCAGCTGCGGGCCGATGAGGCCCGCGCGCGGGTGCGCGTCGGCGAACGCGAGCAGCGACGCGAGCGCGCCTGGCAGCACGACGATGTCCGGATTGAGGATCAGATGGTAGTCGGCGGGCAGGATCGCCAGGCCCTGGTTGCAGCCGCGGCCGTAGCCCACGTTCACGGGGTTGCGCAGCCAGCGGACCTCGTCGAACCGGGCGATGACCTCGTCCAGGCCCGGCGCGGTGCTGGCGTTGTCGACGACCACGATCTCGTGCGGGCACGACGCCGCCTCGGACCGCAGCGACTCGAGACAGCGCGCGAGATCGGCCGGCGTGTTGTAATGGACGATGACGATGCCCAGCCGCAACGACACGGCGCGCCTCACCTCACCCGTTTGAACCGCAGGTACCAGACCAGCCATGCCGCTTCCCAGATGATCCGCCGCGACATCTTGCTGGCGCCCGCCTGGCGGTCGACGAACATGATCGGAATCTCGCGGATGCGGAAACCCTTCTTCCAGACGTGGTAGTTCACCTCGATCTGGAAACTGTAGCCGTCGCTGTTGATGCGGTCCAGCGGCAGCGCTTCGAGCACGTGCCGCCGGAAGCACTTGAACCCGGCCGTGCAGTCCTTGACCGGCAGGCCGGTGACGCGCTGGGCGTAGAAGTTCGCCCCCACCGAGAGGATGAGGCGGCTGAGCGGCCAGTTCACGACCGTGATGCCCTGCAGGTAGCGGCTGCCGATGACCAGATCCGAGACCGCGATCTCGCGCAGGAACTGCGGCAACGCGGCGGGGTCGTGGCTGAAGTCGGCGTCCATCTCGAAGACGACGTCGTGGTCGGTCTCGGCCAGGATGTGCTGGAAGCCGGCGCGGTAGGCCGGTCCCAGCCCCTGCTTGCGCTCGCGCAGCAAGAGCTGCACGCGGCCGTCGAAATCTGGCAGGCGCCTGACGATGTCGGCCGTGCCGTCGGGCGAATTGTCGTCGACGACCAGCACCGACAGGCGCGGATCCTGGGCCAGGATCTGCGGTATGAGCCGGCCGATGTTCGCGGCCTCGTTGTACGTGGGGATCACCACGACCGGGCGTTCGACGCGGGCGCGCTCCGGCGCTCTAGCTGACGATTCCATGCTGCTCGCCCTCGTTTCGCGGCGGTTGCGGGCGCCGCCGCGCCCCGGCCCACGCCGCCGCCAGCAGCACGGCCACGCCCAGGACACCGCCCAACGCCAGAAGAAGCCCCCGCCGCAGGGCGGGATCGTGGAACTCGAAACGCACGTCGTGACTTCCTGCGGGCAGCGCCACGGCGCGCAGGGCGAGGTCGGCCCGCAACAGCGTCGCGGGCTGCCCGTTGACGGCCACGCGCCAGCCGGGAGCCGCCAGGTCGGCCAGCACGAGCACGGCCGGCCGCGGCGTGGCGATCGTCAGAGCCACCTCGTTCAGTCCGTCGCGCGTGATGACCGGCTCCGGCAAAGGCTCCTGGCCGGTTTGCGGACGCGGCGACGGTTCGCGATCCAGCACGACCGTACGGCGGAAATCATGCTGTCCCGCCGCGACGGCGTCCAGGAAGGCCGCGAGATCCTTGCCGGTCGCTTGCGCACCGGACAGCTCGTAGCTGTCGACCAGGCGCGCCCGCGGCAGCGGGTCGCGCAAGCGGTAGATCCACGTGCCGGCGACCGCCATGCCGTCAGGCAGCAGATCCAGGCCGCGCTCACGCAGGAGGTCCTGGACCTGCGGCGGCAGCTCGTCCGGGTAGGTCAGCGCGGCCGCGCCGAGCCACACGGCCAGATGGCCCGCCGGCAAGCGTCCGAAGAGACGCTGGCGCACGGCCTCGGCCGTCGCCGGCTTGGCCGGGTGGTAGCCACCGAGCGAGCGGATGCCGGCGGTCATATAGGCGTTGGACATCGCGTCCGCGCCCAGCGGCAGCAGGCGGCCCCCGTCGAGCGCGGTGGCCAGCGCGGCCGCCAGCGCGGGATCGACCTGCACGGGCGCCGGACCTGGCGCCGCGCGTACGAGCGGTGCGGCGGCGGCCAGTCGTCCGCCGCCGTCCGCCGTGCGCACGACTTCGTAGAGGCCTTTTTCCGGATGCGTCACGAGCCTGGCCACACCCCAGTGGTCGATCGCTACGAGCGCGGCGAGCACCGGCACCAGGAAGACGCAGCGGAAGCGTTCGCGGCGGCTGGCCAACAGCATGGCGCCGCCGCCGGCCAGCAGCAGCCAACCGCTGCGCACGAGGAACGCCGCATGCAGGTCCCACGCGGCGGCGAGCAGCACCGGGGCCGCCTGCTTCTGGCCGCGCGCGGCAAGCTGCGCCAGGAAGTCGCGGTGCGCGTCCTGCCCCAGCCCGGTCGCGCCCAGCAGCAGCAGCAGCGCGCCCGCGCCGAACAGGCCGCCGGCCGCGCGCCGCAGCCAGCGCGTGCGCGGCGCCGCGCGGTCGGCCAGCGCTGCCGCCCCCAACGGCGCCAGCGCGGCCAGCGCCAGCACCACGAGCACCGTGATCATCGAGGGCACGCGGAACTTGTCGAAATACGGTACGACCGCGTAGAAGAACTGATAGAGTCCGGGGCTGAACCGCCCCATCGCCAGCAGCAACGCCAGCAGCGCGATCGCGCCCAGCCCCCAGACCAGGCTGCGGCGCCCGGGCGCGAGCCAGGCCGCGGCCGCCAGGAACGGCACGAGCAGACCGATGTACACGGGGTTGTCGGTGAACGGCATGCGGCCCATGTACGTGGCCTTGCCGAAGCCGGCGACCGCCGGCAGGAACATCGCGGCGACGTCCTCCGGCGCCAGGCTCCAGGCCGTCGCGTAGTCGAAGGCCGGCCCGGCCCCACCGCTGGCTCCGCCCTCGCCGCGCGTCGAGATCGCCGCGTAGCCGTGGACCGGCATGAGCAGAGCCGCGCCGATCGCGAACCCGAGCACGATCGCCACGGCCACCAGACCCGCGCGCCGCCAGCGGCTGCTGTGCGGCGGCGGCAGCGCCGGCCGGCCGCCCGCCCCGCCGACCGGCCGCTCCTGCAGCGGCCAGACGAGATGCCAGACGGTCAACGCGCCCATGAGCAGGAGCGCATAGAAACTGATCTGCAGATGGCCGCGCAGGAATTGCAGGCCCAGCAGCAGCGCCGCGAGGGCCGCCGGCCGCAGCCCGCCGCGCGCGAGCACCGTCCAGGTCAGCCCCGCCAGCCATGGCAAGTACATCTCGGCGCCGAGCTTCGAGCCATGGCCGTGCACCGCCCAGGCCACCAGACGCGCCGACCACAGCCAGACGACCACGCCCAGCAGGCGGCCCGCCCATGGCACGCGCCAGCGGCCCAGCAGCCACCACATGCCCAGGCCGCCGAAGAACAGATGGCCGAGCAGCCAGGTCAGCGGCGGCAGCCCGCGGTCCTGCAGCCACTCGAAGAGCAGCGTCGGCGGATAGACCCCGTGGGTGTAAGCGAGCGAGCCGAACGATGGCATGCCGCCGAAGATGTAGGGATTCCAGAGCGGGTACTCGCCCGCCCGCCGCGCGACCTCACCGACCTGCCGGAACGCGTCGGCGGCGGCGGTGTCGGCGGCACTGTAGACGCGCCCCTGCAGAAGCGGCTCCGGATAGAGGACGACCAAGAGCAGCAGCACGCTGCCAGCCGCGAGCGCGCCCTGCCAGCGCGGCGCGCGAACAGCGACCACGGCCGCAGGCGACGGCGGTGGCGGCGAAGGGCTGGGTTGACGAGGCTGCTTGCGCCTGACCACTCCGTCTGCTCCTCGTGCGCGGCTTCCGTTCAGGTTAACACCTTGCCCGCCGCAGTGTCCACCGCCGCGTCCGGCAGCGGACGGCCGCGCCACTCGTCGAGCACGCCGCCGCACACCGCGAGCGCTGCGGCCGGACGACCGTGCCAAAGGTGCCAGAGCACGTGCCCGCCGAGGAAACCGACCTGCGCCGGCACCAGGACCGGCCAGCGCCGTCGCGGCCAGTGGGTGCGCAGAAGCCGCACGTGGCTGCGGCTGCGCAGGTACAGCTTGCGCGGGCTGGCCTCGCCCAGCGAACGGCTCACCTTGTGCAGCACGACCGCGCGCGGCACGTGCAGGATGCGCCCGCCGGCCGCGCGAAGGCGCAGGCAGTAGTCGGTGTCCTCGCCGTAGAAATGGTAGGACGCGTCGAGCAACCCGCAGCGCTGCAGCGCCGCGCGAACGAGCAGCAGGGCGCAGCCGGTGCCGTAGTCGACGCTGCGCGTCGCGGCGGGCAGGCTGCCGGCGCGCCGCCGGATGCCGGCGTGCCGCACCCAGCCGCTCCAGGCGCCCGCCAGCCCGCCGTCGTACCACACGCACGACGGATCGTCGGCATACAGGATGCGCGGCGTGGCCGCCCAGGCGCCAGTCTCGTCGCGCAGGGCGGCGGTCAGGCGCTCGAGGCTTCCGGCCGGTACGATCGTGTCGTTGTTCAAGAGCAGCACCTGGTCCTGCGGCCAGCCCTCGCCGGCGAGCTGCGCGAGGGCCAGGTTGTTGCCGCCGGCCCAGCGCAGGTTCTCCGGCGCGATGAGCACTTCGACCCGCGGGAAGTGGCGCCGCACGTAGGCGACCGACGTGTCCTCGGAGGCGTTGTCCACCAGGATGACGCGCAGCGCGGGGTAACCGCTGTCGCGCAACGAGCCCAGGCAATCCTCGAGCAACGCGCGCCCGTTCCAGTTGACGACCACGACGCAGAGCGACGGCAGCGGCGTCGCGCGTTCAGCGACGGTCGCGGACACGGTAGTTCGCTTCGGGACGACGCCCGCTGACGACCAGCTCGGCCAGCAGGCCGAGGCTGATGAACTGCACGGCCATGATGATCAGCACGAGAGCGCCGACCAGGATCGGACGCACGCGCAACGCGCCGCCAGTCAGCCACCACAGCAGGAAATAGAGCGAGATCGCGCCGCCGACGCCGCCGAACAGGGCGCCGACGCGCCCGAAGAAGTGCAGCGGCGAAGTGCCGCGCGCGTGCAGGAAATAGACGGTCAATAGATCGAGGAAGCCGTTCAAAAAACGGTCCCAGCCGTACTTCGTGCGGCCGAACTTGCGGCGGTGGTGGCGGACCGGCTGCTCGGTGACGCGGAAGCCGTCGAGGTGCGCGAGCGCGGGCACGTAGCGGTGCATCTCGCCGTAGAGACGCACGCGGCGGGTCACCTCGCAGCGGTAAGCCTTCAACCCGCAGTTGAAGTCGTGCAGCTTGAGCCCGCACATGCGGCCGGTGGCCCAGTTGAAGAGGATGCTCGACTTGTTCTTCAGCCAGCCGTCCTGGCGATCCTGTTTCCAGCCGGAGACCAGATCGAACCCTTCGTCCAGCCGCGCGAGCAGGCCGGGGATCTCGTCGGGGTCGTCCTGCAGGTCCGCGTCCATGGTCACGACGTTGCGGCCGCGCGCCGCCTCGAAGCCGGCCGCCAGCGCGGCCGCCTTGCCGTAGTTGCGCGCCAGGCGCACGCCGCGCACGCGCGGATCGGCGGCGTGCAGCTGAGTCACGACGCGCCACGTCGGATCCGTCGAGCCGTCGTCGACGATGATGAGCTCCCAGCCGCCGCCGCGCGGCTCGAGCACGGCGCGGACGCGCGCGGCGAGTTCGGGCAACGATTCGGCCTCGTTCCAGGCGGGCACCACGATCGAGACGTCGCGGTCCGGCGCCGCCGGCGCGACCGTCGCTGCTTCGGCCGGCGCGGCCGCCGACGGCTCCGCCGGCTCGCGCGGGACATCAGGCGCCATGGCCGGACCTCCGGGCGATCGTCCAGGCGACCTCCTGCGCGAGCCCGTCGGCCAGGCCGCAGGCGGGTCGCCAGCCGAGCAGACGCTGCGCGCGCGAACAATCCGCCGCCGTGTGGCGGACGTCGCCGCGCGCGGACTCTGCGCGGTCCAGCCGCAGCTCGCGCGCCGGGGACAACGCCGCCAGCGCGGCGGCGACCATCGCCAGCGCGTCGCGCAGGGCGATGCGCGCGCCGCCGCCGATGTTCACGACCGGCGCGCCCGCGGGCGCGCCGACGGCCAGCAGATTGGCGCGCACCGCGTCGGCCACGAAGGTGAAATCTCGCGTCTGCAGCCCGTCGCCGTAGATGGCGAATGGACGCCCGGCGAGGGCCGCCTCGATGCACTTGCGGAACGCCATGTCCGGCCGTTGCCGCGGACCATAGACCGTGAAGTAGCGCAGGCTGCAGGTCGGCACGCCGTAGCTCGCGTCGTAGAGCTGACAGAGGTGCTCGGCCGCGAGCTTGCTGACGCCGTAAGGCGAGCGCGGCAGGGGAAGATCGTCCTCCGTCACGGGATAGCGCGGCTGATCGCCGTAGACCGAACTGCTGCTGCTATAGACCAGGCGCACCAGCTCGCCGGCCACCCCCGGACCGCGGCAGGCCTCGAGCAGACGCTGGGTGGCCAGCACGTTCCAGTCGAGGTACTTGGAGAACTCGGCCCCCCAGCTCGCGCGCACGCCCGCCTGCGCCGCCAGGTGGAAGCAGGCGCGCACGCCGCGCAACAGACCGGGCAGATCGCAGGCGCCGAGTTCCTGCACCAGGAGCGTGAAACGCTTGTCGGCGAGGCACGCCGCGAGATTCTCGCGCTTCTGCGCCGGGTCGTAGTAGTCGTTCAGGCTGTCGATGCCGACCACCCGGCAGCCGAGCGCTAGCAGAGCCTCGCAGAGATGGCTGCCGATGAATCCGGCGCAGCCGGTCACCAGCACCGGCGCGCCCGGCGCCAGCACGTCGTTCGCCGCCGCCGGCAACGTCGCGCGCAGACCGCTCCAGTCCAGGCCGTGCATCAGCGCTCCTCGGGCAGGACGCCGCTCTCGCGCACCCTCTGTTCGATGCGCTCCTGTTCCTGCCGCCGCGACTGCTCGCGCAACAGCTCCAATTGCCGGCGCATCGGCGGGTCGTCCTGGCCGTGGATCTCGCGCCAGCGGTCGACGACCGCCGCCGCGCGACCTACCGAGCCGGTCGCCTCGTGCAAGCGGAACAGCAACTGGTAGCCGACGAGCCACGACGGTCGTTGCTCGATGCGCTGCTCGAGCCAGTCCACCGCCAGCGGCGTCTGGTTCAGCGTCATGAGACCGTGGATCGCCGACAGCAGGGCCGACTGCTCGATGTCCTCGGGAACGCGGCCGTGGATGCTCTCCAGGTACGCCAGGGCGCTGTCGACGCGGCCGCGCTCCATGAGCAGGGCCGGATAGTAGCCCGCCGCCACGAGCACGTTGTGCGGATCGAGGCGCAAGGCCAGCTCGTAGCAGACCAGGGCCTGATCGGTCAGCGCGTCGTAGCGCGCCGTGTCGGCCGCGGCCACGTCGCCATCGGGCCGGCGCAGCTTCTCAGCGTCGCCCAGGTAGGCGAATCCCGCGCGGGCGATCGAGGCCGGGTAGTTGCCAAGCAGGTTCGAGGTATTGTCATCGCGGTAGATGTCCACGCGATTCTCGCCGATCAGCGGCAGCAACGACCAGTAGTCGACCGGCGGCGGCGCGGTCATGCCCGTCAACAGTTCGTAGACCGGGCGGTCGGTCTGCCAGCCCGCCTGCGCGGCGAACGCGCTCTGCCGCGCCTGCGTGTCGCCGGTCGTCAGGGCGTCGAAGAGGTACGCGCCGAAGACGTTGGCCAGCAGGCGGTCCGGATCGGTGCCCGGCAGACCGTCGGGACTGGGCGCCTCGGCCAGGCGGTACGCCAGCCCCTCCATCTGCAGGGCAGCGTACTGGCGCTCCATGTTCTCGCGCGGGATGGTGACGGCGAAGAAGATCGGACGCGGCTCGGCGCGCTTGCGGTTGGTGTCGATGATGTCTTTGACTACGTAGTCGCGCACGTACCAGATGATCAGCTCGCCGGTCTGGCGGTCGCGGAAGGCCTGCGGGCGCAGGTCGTCGATCTGCTGATCGCTGTACGACAGTTCGACCGGCTGCGGCAGCCGCTTGAGCTGCTTGATGTACCAGGGCAGGTTGACGAGCGACAGGTTGACGACAGTCACGTCGCGGCGGAAATGCTCGACCTCCTGCAGGAACCAGATCGGGAAGGTGTCGTTGTCGCCATTGGTGAAGAGGACGGCGCCGGTGTCGAGGCCGGCCAGGATGTTGTAGGCGTACTCGTAGGCGATGCGGTTCTGGCTGCGGTCGTGGGTGTACCACTTGCGGTGCGCGCCGGGATCGAGGCGCCCGATCGCTGGCAGGGCGGCCAGGACGATGAGCGCGACGCCGGCGATCCAGCTCAGGCGGTCGATACGCGCAGGCCGCGGCGGCGGCGCGGCCACGTCCGGCGGCGGCATCTCGTGCACCGCGGCCGGCCAGCGGCGCTCGCCGTAGCCCAGCAGCAAGCCGCCGATCAGGGCGAGGAACAGGCCGAGCGCGAAGACCTGATACGCCGGCGGCGCGAGTTGCAGCAGCAGCCAGCCGCTGAGCGCGAGGCAACCCAGGAGCGCGAGGCCGCTGGTCGACCGGAACAGCCCGCTGCGCTCGGACCACGCCGCCGGCGGCGTCTTGGCCATCCGCGGCAGGCCGAGTCGCGACAGGCGTGGCGCCATGGCGAGTCCGGCGTAGACCCCGCCGAAGAGCCACAGCCCGAGCCAGCGCGTCTTGGCCGCGTCCGGCAAGAGCGCCATGGCCCCGAGGGTCAACCCGAACGCGATCATGACCTGATAGATCGCGCCCGGCAGCGAGAAAGGTCTGCCCGGCGGGCGCGACGCCGTCTGGCGGTCGAGATCGTCCTGCGTGGGACCCAGCGGGCCGCTGGTCCAGCGCAGCAACGCCGCCGTGCCCAGGCCGATGAACATCGCCGCGTAGAGGAAGGCCGCGAAATGGAAGTAGTCGCGCTCGCGCACCTCGTTGGCCGTGAAGTTGAGGTAGAGGATCAACCCGTCCGCGTTGATGAGGTAGCCCATGACCAGCAGCCAGGCGAGCGGGCGCGCGCGCCGCAGGATGTGCGCGGCGCCGAGTCCGGCCAGGAGCAGCGGACCGAGCAGGACCGAGAACAGTTCGAGCTTGCGGCCGGCGTGCGGCAGGAACGAGAACTGCCGCAGCAGGAAGTCGTAGTAGTAGCCGTACTGGAAGCTCAGCGGCGCCTTGCGATCGAGCGGATTGAGCGGCGGATATTGCTCGCGCCGGAGCACCGATTTGAGCGTCTCGAAGTCGGCGGGCACGGTCTGGTTGATGGCCGGCTCGGGCACCGCGCCGGCGCGGATCATGAGCACGGCGTGCACCGAGATGCCGGTCGCGAACAGCAGCAGCCCGATCAGCGCGAAGGGGATCAAGCGCGGCCGCCCTTCGCCTGCCTGGTCGGCTGGCCGCAGTCGCGGCCACAGCATGCGCACCACGCAGCCCGCCGTGTAGAGGATGAGCATGACCAGCAGCACGCCAGCGTCGGTGATGAAGGTGGTCGAGGCCAAGAACAGCGCCAGACCCGTGCTGACGAGCAGGAGGTCGAGCACCGGCAGGCGGCGGTCGGTCGCCAGCCAGACCAGGAAGAAGAACGCCGGGTAGACCAGCAGCGAGCCGAGGTGGAAGCCGACGCCGAGGCCGCACAGGTAGACCAGCAGCAGCAGCAGCCAGTCGCTGCGCGCGCGGCGGCGGTTCTCGTACCAGACCAGCGCCAGCCAGGTCAAGAGGGCCATCATGAACGCGGCCAGTCCGTAGACCTCGGCCTCGATGGCGTTGAGCCAGAAGGTGTCGGAGAACAGCAGGAACAGCGCGCCGGCGAGGCCGCCCAGGCGGGCCAGCCAGCCGCTGTCGGGATCGGCGCGCCGGGCCACGCGCACGACGATCAGGTAGACCAGCACGACGGCCAGGGCGCTGAACATCGCCGACATGAAGTTGACGGCTTTCGCCGCGCTGAACGAGGGCTGGGCGATGTCGTGCTGCGCGAGCAGGATGATGAAGACGCGCCCGACCAGGACGTAGAGCGGCGTGCCCGGCTGGTGCGGCACGCCCAGGATGTGGCTGACGGCGACGAACTCGCCGCAGTCCCAGAAATCGATGGTCGAATTCATGGTGGCCGTGTAGACGCCGAGCGCAACCAGGAGCAGGGCGATCGACAGCCACAGGTCGGGACGGCGATACCACGTGCGCGCCAAGTTGACCCCTAACAGGTAAACGTCGGTCTATGAATCACTTCAGGCCGGCGAACATAGCACATGTCCCCCGCGGCGACAAGCGCGGTGCTGCCGGCGCCGCTCGCCCGGCAAGCGGCGCCGCGGCAACGTGATACCGCGCCGGCGACCGCCGGTTCCCTCACGATTGCGCCGGCTCGTGGCCCGCCTCCGCGCGGCCGCGTCGCGACCACCAGCAGATGCCGCCCACCAGGCTGAACGCGACCATGACCAGGAACGTGGTCATCTCCATGGCCACGACCGCGTGCGCCGCCAGGCCGGTGGACACGAGCAGCGAGCTGGAGACCGTCTCCCGCAGGCCGATCCCGTTGATCGTCACCGGCAAGGTCAGGCTCAGCGCGAGCAACGGGATCAGCACCGTCAGCTGCAAGACCTGCGCCGCGCTGGGATCGAGGCGCAAGCCCAGCGCGACGAGCAGGTGCACGCCGAGGCGCAGGCTCTGCACGCCCGCGCTGAACGCGAACAGGCGCGCCAACCACGGCAACCGCGCGCGGTAGACCGAGAACTCGTCCACCACCTCGGCGACCCGCTGCGCGAACGTCGCCAGGCGCAGCCTGCGCAGCAGCCGTGGCAGCAATCGCCGCAGACGCCGGCTCACCAGCACCGCCGCGACGCCGCCGAGAAGCACCAGCACCAGCCCGAGCGCCCAGACGACCGCGGGCAGGCGCACGCCGAGGACGACCGCGGCGAGCGCCGCGACCGTCGCGACGACCGTCAGCGCCGCCAGGCCCAGCAGCCGGTCGAGCAGCGTGGCGCAGAACACGCGGCCCGGGCAGCGCTCGCGCCGGCCGAGGTCCACGATCTTGTAGGCGTCGCCGCCGATGTTCGCCGGCAGGAAATTGTTGAAGAACAGGCCGATGAGGTACAGGCGGCGGATCTCGCCGCCGCGCGTGCGCAGCCCGGCCGCCCGCAGCAGCCAGGTCCACTGCTGCGCGCCGCCCCAGGCCGAGAGCGCGTACAACGCGAGCGCGGCGGCCAGCCACCCCCAGTGCGGCTGCGCGAGCGCCGCGCGCACCTCGAGCCAGGTCAGGCGCGAGAGGACGAGCCACAGCAGCACGACGCTGACGGCGAGCTTGAGCGCGAACTTGACGCAGGCGCTCATCGCCGGGCGTCCTTGCCGGCGGCGGCCACGCGGGCGAACAGGTCGAGCGAATCGTTCACGCAGCGCGGCCAGCTGAACGTGGCGGCCCAGGCGCGCGCCGCATCGCTGTAGCACGAGAGCAGGTCGCGATTGTGCAGCAGGCGCACGGCGGCCTGGGCCATGGCCAACGCGTCGCCGTAAGGCACCAGCACGCCGGTCTGGCCGTCGCGCACCGAGTCGCGCAGCCCGGGCCGGTCGCTGGCGATGACCGGCACGCCGCACTGGTTGGCCTCGATGACCGTCAGGCCCCAGCCCTCCTTGGGGCTCGGGTTGAGGCACAGGTGGGCGCGGTGCAGCGTCGCGACCAGCTCGCGCCACGGCAGATGGCCGGTGAAGCGGACCTCGTCGCCGATCCCGAGCCGGCGCACGAGGCGCCGCAGGCGCGGCTCGTCCGGCCCGCGCCCCATGACGAGCAGGCGCGCGTCGGGCAGCTCGCGCCGCACCTGCGCGAAGGCGCGGATCGCCACGTCGTTGCTCTTGTAGCGGCGCAGGCGCGACCAGCAGACCAGCAGGGGGTGGGCGGCCCGCGGCGGCGGCTCGGCGAGCGCGAAGCGCGCATGGTCCAGCCCGCAGTGGATCACCGCGATACGCTCGCGCGGCAGCCCGCGCGCCACGAGGTCGTCGGCGGTCGACTGGCTGATGACCTCGAACCAGGCGTGGCGGTACACCAGGGGCAGCGGCCACTCGCCGGCCCACACGTAGGTGGCGGCCAGCGGGTTGGTCTCGCGGTAGACCGTCCGTCCGAAGAGATGCGGCACGACGGCCAGCACCGGCACGTTGCCGGCGTAGAGCGGCGTGTAGAACGGGATCTTGTTGATGTCCTCGACGACGAGGTCCCAGGGTTCGGCTCGCAGGCGGCTGCGCACGACATGCGGCAGGATGAGATTGGCGAAACGCCAATCGCCGCGCCGCAACACGCGCACGCCGTCGATGGTCTCCTGGGGCGGCGCGCCCGCGTACGCCGAGGCGATCAGCTCGACCTCATGGCCGGCCGCCGCCGCCCCGGCCAGGATGTGGTGCAGGTGCTGCTCGGCGCCGCCACCGAGCGGGTCGTTGATGTCGCGCCAGTTGACCGCCAGGATCCTCATGCGGCGCCCCCGGGCCTGCGGGCGCGGCAGCCGATCGTGGGCGTGGTGTAGAGCGCAAGGCGCGTGCGCCCGAACTGCGCGCGCCACCAGCGGCCCAGCGCGCCGAACGGCCACAGCGGCCGCGGCTGCCGCGGCAGACGCCGGCCGGTGCGTCGCAGCACGACCTTGCGCAGCGCGCGGTACCAGAGCCCCGGCACCATCCAGTCGCCGTAGCTGCGCTCGACGGTCGCGCCGGCGGCGCGCAGCAGGCGCTCGAGTTGGCCGACCGTGAACTGCGTCTCCCAGCCGGCGAACCAGCGGCCCAGCCTGATCAGGATCTGCTTGCCGAGCGTGTAGTAGTGGAAGGTCTGCGGCACGTCGACCAGGAGCACGCCGCCCGGCCGCAGCACGCGCACGTTCTCGCGCAACAGCGGCAGCGGATCGCGGAAGTGCTCGAGCAGCCCCTGGTGGAAGACGACATCGAAGGTCGCGTCGGCGAAGGGCATCGCCAGGCCGTCGCCGCAGACCGGCGCCAATGGCATCGCCGCCGCCGCGGCCGCGCGCCGGGTCAGCAGCAGCGAACCGGCGACGTAGTCGATGGTGAAGACGACGGCGCCCGCGCGGGCCAGGGCCACCGCGTCGCGGCCCGTGCCGGCGCCGACTTCCAGGATGCGGCGGCCGCGCAGATCGCCCAGCGCGACGATCTCGCGCACCAGGCGGCCGTCGTTGTCGTAGACCTCGTCCAGGCCGTGGCGTTCGGCTTCCTCCCAGAACCGCTGCCAGTGCCTGGGCGTCGACTGCCTCACGCGCGGCGCTCCGCATCGAGGTCCCGGCGCGCGCGATCGAGCACGCCGTTGACGAACTTGACGGCGTTCTCATCGCAGTAGACGCGCGCCAGCTCGCAGGCCTCGTTGATGATGACGCTCGCGGGCACCTCGGGGCTGTGGTGCAGCTCGACCAGGCCCAGCGTGAGGATCGCCCGTTCCAGCACGCCGACGCGCTCGAGGTCCCAGTTCGCCAGCAGCGGCGCGAGCGACGCCTCCAGCTCACGGCCGTGGTCGACGACCTTGCGCCCCAGCTCGCGCACGAAATCGGCGGTCTCCTGACCGGGTTCGCGGCGGGCGATCTGGTCCTCGAAGCAGTCGGTCAGGCTGCGGCCGCTCTGCCGCGCGGCGTACATCGCCTGCAGCAGCAACGCGCGGCCCTTGCTGCGTTTGCCCACGCTCGGCGCTCCCTTCGTGGCTGGCGGCCGCGGCGGCGCGGCGGCTAGCCGTTGTCGATGCTCGCGAACAGGTCGATCATCTCCAGCGCGGTCAAGGCGGCGTCGAACCCCTTGTTGCCGGCCTTGGTTCCCGCGCGCTCGATGGCCTGGTCGAGCGTCTCGGCGGTCACGACACCGTAGACGACCGGGATGTTCGCGTCGAGCCCCACCTGGGCGATGCCCTTGGTGATCTCGCTCGAGACGTAGTGGAAGTGCGGCGTGTCGCCCTGGATCAGGCAGCTCAGGCAGATGACCGCCGCGTAGCGCCCCGTCGCGGCGAACCGCTTGGCCGCCAGCGGCACCTCGAAGCTGCCCGGCACCCAGCAGAGGTCGACCGCGGCCGCGGGCACGCCGTGCCGCTGCAGGCAGTCCTGCGCGCCCTCGACCAGCTCGCGGGTGAAGAAGTCGTTGAAGCGGCTGGCGACGATGACCAGGCGCTTGCCGCCGGCGTCGAATCGGCCCTCGTAGGTCTTGCCCATGTCCCCTCCCCGGCCCGCCCGCGGGCTAGGCCTTGTGCTGTCGCCCGGCATCGTGCAGATGCTCGAGCAGGTGTCCCAGGCGCTCCTTCTTGGTCGTCAGATACTTCAGGTTGCGCAGGTTCGGCTTGATCTCCAGCGGCACCCGCTCCTCGATCCGGATGCCGTAGCTGTCGAGGCCCACGATCTTGCGCGGGTTGTTCGTCATGATGCGCAGCCGCCGCACGCCGAGATCGCGCAGGATCTGCGCGCCGAGGTCGTACTCGCGCAGGTCGGCCGCGAAGCCCAGACGGTGGTTGGCCTCGACCGTATCGGCTCCCTTGTCCTGCAGCGCGTAGGCCTTGAGCTTGTTGACCAGGCCGATGCCGCGACCCTCCTGGCGCATGTACAGCAGCACGCCCAGCCCCTCGGCCTCGATCGCCGCCAGCGCGGCCTCGAGCTGTTCGCCGCAATCGCAGCGCAGGCTGTGGAAGAGGTCGCCGGTCATGCACTCCGAGTGCACGCGCACGAGCACCGGACGGTCGGCCGCGATGTCGCCCTTGACCAGCGCGATGTGCTCGTTCTGGTCGACGCTCGTGGTGTAGATGACGAGGCGGAAGTCGCCGAAGCGGGTCGGCATCTCGGCCTCGGCGACCCGTTCGACGAGGCGCTCGTGGCCGCGCCGCCAGCGGATGAGGTCGGCGATCGACACCAGCTTGAGGCCGAAGGCGTCGGCGATCTCACGCAGCCGCGGCAAGCGCGCCATGGTGCCGTCGTCGTCCATGATCTCGCAGAGGATTCCCGCGGGGTAGAGTCCGGCCGCCGCGCACATGTCGACGACGGCCTCGGTGTGGCCCGCGCGCCGCAGCACGCCGCCGGGCACGGCCTCGAGCGGGAAGATGTGGCCCGGCCGGGCGAGGTCCTCGGGACGCGATCGCGCGTCGATGAACACCTGCACGGTGCGGGCGCGGTCATGCGCGCTGATGCCGGTCGTGATGCCCGTCGCCGCATCGACGCTCACGGTGAAGCGCGTGTGCAGCGCGGCGGTGTTGCGTTCGACCATCGGCTGCAGGTCGAGCTGCTGCATGCGCGTGCGCGTCGCCGCGAGGCAGATCAGCCCGCGCCCGTGCTTGGCGAGGAAGTTGACGGCCGCCGGCGTGACCTTCTCGGCGGCCATGATGAAGTCGCCCTCGTTCTCGCGATCCTCGTCGTCGACGACGATGACCAGCTCGCCACTCTTGAGCGCGGCGAGAGCCTCGTCGATGGTGTCCAGGCGGATGGCGTCGCTCATCGGGTCCCCTTGCGGCCGAAGCCGCGCGCCAAGAGGTGGTCGAGCGAGGGCACGGCGGGGCTCGCGGCCGGCGCCGGCGCCGCGGCGGGCCGGCCCGTGCGTGCGGCCTTGACCAGCACGTCCATCTCGAGGTTGACCAGGCGGCCGGTCCGCGCGGCGCCGAAGTCGGTCCAGCGCAGCGTGTGCGGCACCAGGTTGACGGTGAAGCGGTCGCGGTGCGGTCCCGCGTCGACGGTCAACGACACGCCGTCGACCGCGACCGACCCCTTCGGGATGAGCCAGCGCGCGAGGTCGGGGCCGCAGGTCACGGTCAGCAGCAGGCTCTCGCCCGCGCGGCGCACGGCGCCGACGCGGCCGACGCCGTCGACGTGGCCGAGCACGAAGTGCCCGTCCAGCGGCTGCCCCGCGCGCAGCGATGGCTCGAGGTGCAGGCGCCGGCCGACGCGCCAGTTCCGGAGCGTGGTGATGCGCAGCGTCTCGCGCGCGGCTTCGACGGTGACCAGCGGGCCGCGCACCGACGTGACCGTCAGGCAGATGCCGTTGACCGCCAGGCTGTCGCCGGGAGCCAATCGCGGCGCGCTCTCTGGCGCGGCGATCGCCAGGCGCACGAGCTGGGGCGCCGCCGTGCGCCGGCGCAAGACGCCCACCTCGCGGATCAGGCCGGTGAACACGACAGAAACTCCCTTCGAGCGGGCGCTGCGAAGGGAGAACGCGGAGGCGCTTGAGCGGCCGTTTTCACGGGCGGTCCGGTCGGACCGGCCCAGGCCGCGGCCCCAACTTCTCCCATCCGGACTGTCACCGTCGGCTCCGGAGTTCCACCGGATCTGCCCCGTAGGGCTCGCGGGCTGTCACCGCCGGTGGGGACTTGCACCCCGCCCTGAAGCTGGCACCCGGCGACCGCGACGAGGCGGTCGCTCACAGATGGACAAGGTAGTTGTTGGGGATTTGTCAGTCAAGGACGCTGCATCTGGATACGTTCGGCCGACCCTGCCCGGACGGGCATACGGTCGGCCGAACGTATCCAGACGCAGCTTGGCGATTCGCGGGTGGCGACTCGGCGGTGGGAAGCGATAGCGATGACCGAGCCGGAGCTGGCTGGTGGCGCTGGGGCGCGGCGTGCGGGTAGAATGGCCGCGATCCAGACGGAGGGCGGAACGTTCGGATCGTTGCTACTTCGAAGTCTCGACAGAACTCCCCCTGATCGATTCCGATCGGCTGGACAACCTGTGGCCATCGAGGTGCAACGCATATTGCGGACTTATCACGCTCCATCGAGGAATACACGCTCCTCTGGCTTGCCATATCGGCTGGATTGGGAGGAGTGATCGGGGCGCTGATCAAATTCCTGTTTGAAACCGTCATTGCGCTCCGCTACCAACAACGCATCTCCACGCACAGGATGCTACGCCAGTACCGATATCCACTGCTGCGCGCCGCAGATTCGCTTGATCGAAGGCGCGAGAACTTCAGCCGGTTCGCGGACAGGAGGTGGTATGATGATGCTCATGACGACTACTATCGCGTCAGCACGTTGTATCTTTTCGGCACTTACCTAGGCTGGTGCAAGATTCTCGAGGATTCGGCGTATCTCGAATTAGAACCGACCGACCGTAAAAGCCCCGGCCACGGGGTCACCTGGGGTTGTGATGACGCGGTAATTCATCGCTTGGCCTCCTCCACTACGATCATAATTGAATTCTCGAAACGGGTTGATTGTTTACAGTCCTGATGAATTCGGAACTCGTCGCTGCTAGTCGGCGGCCTCGTACAAGATGATTGCCAGCCCCTCCTCTCCCTCGTCAGAGGGACGAGCGGTTCCTTCGCCGACCACGACTTCGGCTCCCGCAGTCATGCTCATGAAGGATCCCACTAGGTTCTGGACACGCAGCACGCGCCGCTCGTCGAGCGGAATGAGTATATCGGCCCGAGGATCGATCGGTATGGAAAGGCACCGTACCTCCCAGGTGCCCGTGTCGGGGTCGATGACGTCGAAACATATAGTCCCGTCGTGGGCGATTCCAGATTTCCAGTCGCAGTTGGTCACCCAAAGGCGGTTCTCGACCCAGCGGAGTTCCAAGATCACAGGAGCATAATCGTCTACTTCGATTTTGACCTGCGGGCGCCTGCTGGTGGACGAGACCACAAAGTTGGCCTTTGCCTCCTCCCTTTCGACATTGTTTCGCTTGCGGCGTTGAAAAGTCCTTTCGAACAAGGCGATCGGTAATCCGCCGGCATCCCTGACCTGGATCGCATACCGGCCGCGATCAATGGCCGAAAAGATCCTATACTTCCCGTCGACGTCCCAGGCATCGCCCGGAGGGAATGTTAGGTCCCGCTCTGACAGGTGATATTCACCCGTGGTCTCGATTGGCCAGTCACATTCGTCGAATCGCGTTGTTTCGCGACCGTTACTGTCGAATCCCGCTAGAAACCGTCGCTTGACGAGAGTGGACCCGATCACGAGTGTCTGTTCACCGACACCGATGAAGCCTTCCCCACGCGGCCGGCAACGTAGGATCGCGAAATGCTGCGCCGTGCCCTTCGCAGTGGGTGAAAGAGTGAACCGGATGGTCTGCGCGGGAATACCATCCGTATCGACCACGGAGATCGACGGAGGGAAGACCGAGAGCAGCCCTATGCCGCCGTCGGCCAGCAGTTCGATGTCGTAGACATTTGAGAGTTCCCCGGGGCCTTCACCAGAACGGCAGAGGACATCAATCTCCTCACCGGACGGACTGACCCGAAATACTTGCTGGAGCTGGGAGTCGAGAAGGTAGATGTTGCCGTCAGCGGCGAGGAAACCGTCGGTGACCATGCCAAGCAGAATCCGTTCGTCGTCGGCGTCGATCCGCCAAGTTTCCCGCATTTCGACTGTTTGGGTTCGGGTCGGTGATCCCAGGTCGAGCGCTGGCGCGCCGGCTGCTCCAACGCCGGCGCCGAACACTGACAGTACCACGGCAGCGATGAACACTTTAGTCCGACGCATATTGTCCCCCATTGACCACGCACTGCCTTGATCGACTTGTTCGACTCGCGATTCAACAGCAAGGACGAGCACAGGTCCGGATTCGACGATGACGAGTTGATCCCGGATGAATTGCTCTACACTTGGCCAAAGGCGAAGTTAATCAATATCGACAAGTAACTCCTCATGCAGCGGACAACGCCTGGCGGCGATGCCGAAACCTGGTGATCTGTAACGTTCCTGCCCGACAGCGCGACCGTCCCCGCAACGAAGACCTACCCGATTACAGCCAGCTTGCGGACCGCCGCGCCGAAGTCGTGCCGGTCCCAGACGACGCGCAGGTCGGCGCCGAGGCGCCGCGAGCTGGTGAGGTGGAAGCCGGCGGGCGCGGCGCCGGCGCGACCCTCGGCGCGGATCGCGGGGCGCTCGGGCCACGTCGGCCCGCCGCCCGCGACCACGGGCGCGAGATACTGCACCCAGCGATCGACCAGGCCGGCCGCCAGGAACGCCGCGGCGAGCGTGGGTCCGCCTTCGAGCATGATCGTGTGCCAGCCGCGCTCGGCGCAGACGGCAAGCAGGCCGTGCAGATCGACGCCGCCCGGTCCGGCCGGGCAGGCGACGGCCTGGGCGCCATCCGGCAGGCGCGCGGGCGGCGCGCCCGAGTGAAGATAGAACCATGCGGGGCGATCGACGCGCAGGCTCGCAACGGCTCCGGCGGCGGCGGCGTCATCGGTCGCGCCGACCACGCAGCCGGCCGCCGGTTCGGCTTGCGGGCAGGACGCGTCGGCCGGCACGAGGCGCGTGTCGAGACGCGGGCGGTCGCGGCGCGCGGTGCCGGCGCCGATCACGACCAGATCGACCCAGCGCCGGCGCACGTGCACATCGGTGCGGGCCTCCAGGCCGGTGAGGTAAGACGGCGCGCCGCCGGGGTCGTCCGGGCGGCCGAAGCGGCCGTCGAGGCTGGTCGCGGTCTTCAGCTCGACGTACGGTCGAGCGAAGCAATCGGTCGCCACGAACGGCCAGATCAGGTCGAGGCACTCGATCGCCAGCACGCCACCGGTGACCTGCACGCCGGCCGCGCGCAGCACGTCCGCGCCGCCGCCGGCCAGCGGGTTCGGATCGCCCACGCCGTAGACCACGCGCGCGATGCCGGCGGCGAGGATCGCCTCGGTGCAGGGCGGTGTGCGCCCGATGTGGCGGCAGGGCTCGAGCGTGCAGTAGAGGGTGGCGCCGCGCGCGCGGCCTGCCGCTTGCGCCAGGGCGAGGCGTTCGGCGTGCGGCTGGCCCGCGCCCTGGTGCGCGGCGCGACCGACGATCTTGCCGTCCTTGACGACCAGCGCGCCGACGGGCGGATTGGGCCACGGTCTGTCGGCGATGCGCGCGGCGAGGATCAGGGCTTCGCGCAGGAAGTCCTGGTCGGCTTGGAATGAACCTGCGGCGGCGGGATCGCGGGGCAGGGCCACGGGGCATCCTTCGTGAGATTCTACGCAGCAGGCCGGAGGCCGCCGCTCGTGGCGCATCGTAGCGGGGCGACGGTGCGCGGTCAAGCGAGGGCGCGGCGTCAAGCGGACAGCCCGGCGCCATATAGCGGACCCGAGGCCGTCCGCTCTGGACCCGTCTGTGCGGATTCCGTAACGTCATGAGCGACGGAGCGGGGTCCGGTATCGCCCTGCACTCGAGGT
>CAZJWO010000011.1:0-47786 GCA_964549735.1 uncultured Fibrobacteraceae bacterium
GAGATCCAGCAGGACGGCGTCGAAGGCGTTCTCATCTCGCAGCGCCTTGAGCGCCTCGGGCGCGCTCCGCACGCAGCGCAGCTCATGATCGCGGTTCATGAGATAGACGAGGTCATCTAGGAACTGTTCCTCGTCGTCGACAGCCAGGATACGACGGCGCACAGGCCGCGTCGGGCCGGCGCCGGCTCCAATCCCGTCATCTCTGGCGGCCATGCAGCGCCTCCCGATTCTTCCGGTTCGTCGCAGGTTCAGGGTCCCGGGACAGCTTCAGCGCCAAGCGGAGGCACGTCCCTTCGCCGGGCGTGCTGAACGCGACGGAGATCGTGCCGCCAAAACGGGCCAGTTCTTCCCGCGCATAAAACAAGCCGAACCCGCCGGGCTCATCGCCATCAGTTCGGATTCGCGTGCTGTAGGTGCGCTCGAAGATTCTATCCCACTCGTCCTGCGAAAGCTGCACCCCCGCGCCGGTATCGCGCACCTCGATTTCGCAAGCCGTCTCGCGCACGTCGATTGCGATCTCGATCCGCTTGCGATCGCAGCCAGCCACGGCCCGGATGGCGTTCTCCAGGCAGGCGTCGAGAGCCTTATCCAGCGCGCGTCTCGAAACGAAAACATGGACGTCTCGACCCGGATCGCTGACCAGATCGATCCTCACGCCGGCCGCCTCGGCCTCTGGGCGCCGATGAGCGATCACGTTGCGGACCAAGGCCAACACGGGTGTGCGGAATACCGCTTGCAGATAGTCGTCAATCTGCTGCAAGCGGAACTGAACGCCCTCGAGAGCCGCGCGGGCCCGGTGGGCGTGCTGTCTGTTGTGGCCATTCGACGCGGGCTGCAGCGCTCTGAGATCGTCGAGCGCCGCTTCGCCACAAGCCACGAGCTGACGCCAACACGAATGCGGCACGCCCGCTGCGGCCCCCTTGTCCGCGACACGCTGCAGATCCGGCAGCACATGGCTTTCGTAAGCGGCAATGAGTTCAGGAACCGGCGAGCCGGCCACGCCGCCGAGTTCCTCCAGTCGATTCCAGCTCTTCAAGTAGGTGAGCAGGCGGTTCAGATCGCGCCACGACGAACAGCCGGCGCCGTGGGTCAGCGATCGCAAGGCCTTCAGGAGCTGCTCTTGCGCCTCGCGCTGCGCACCGGCTTGTCTTCGATAACGCCGATGTCGTCTGGAAAGAAGCAGAGCTGCTAGACCCCAGAAAAATGTCCCGGCGCCGGCTGTCTGCCAGGGCAGGCGCGCATGCCACGGCATGACAGCCATCGCGTAGACGCTGACGGCGTCGCCCGCATGGACGACGAGATGGGGCCGGTCGGCGAAACGGCCGACCAGGACCTCGACCAGAGGCGCCTGGTTTTGCGCAATCGCGTCGTGCGAGAATAGTTCGCGACCGCCAACGTCGTAGATCCGTAATGCATTCGTTCCTGAGCAGACGATCTCCAGCCGGCCGTCGCCGGTGAGATCCAGGACCCCGACAACGTATCCGCTGTCCTGGGTGCGGCTGCGCCAAGCAACGTCGAAATCGCTACGCAGGCAATAGAGCACGCCGTCTATGCCCACCAGCAGGATCTCGGTTGTGCCATTGTTATCGAGATCAACAGCCTTGAGTCTGCCCGGAAACTCCGGGATGGGAATAGCGCGCGCCGAACCGTCGGCCGGCGCGACCAGGAATACTTCAGGAACTCGGCCCAATCCATCGCTATGCGTTCCGGCCAGGATCTCCTGCCGCCCGTCGCCGGCGACATCGACGACGGCCGCTATCGCGCCGACACCCTTGCCGCCCATGACGCGCAGCCAGTTGCGTGCCCCGTTCGCCGAGATGCTCATGAGGTAGCTCTGGCTGTCGGTCATGTCCTCGACCTGGAAACCATTGTCGCAGGCATGACTCGCCACGATGATATCCGTCGTGCGGCCTCCTACTTCGTCGATTCGATCCAAGAAGATCGTGGTATTTGCCGGCGAGGCGATCTCGAAACGCCAGCGTTCCCGGCCGGACGGTCCATCGTAGGCAACGAGCGCCCGCGGCCCGCAATCCGGTTTGTAGGGATACAGATGGAGAAGGAGTTCCGGCCTGCCGTCCTGGTCGAGGTCGTGGACGCCTCGAACCCAGACCGTGCCGACGCTGCCTTCGATTTCCCGGGAACAGCCTTGCAGGAACGGTCCCAGCGTATAGGCCGCAAGATCGGGGCTCTGATCCTCGGACATCGGCCGATAGCACGTCACGAAGTATTCATGGGGGCCGTCTTTCGACGGCTGCATTCTCGTTTCACGGCTGACGAGAAAGAGATCGGGCAGGTCGTCGCCGTCGACGTCGGCAATGACCGGCGCCAAACGCCCGGAACGCTCGAAGTTGATCTGCTGGTCTCGATATGCGCGCTTGACTAGACGCCGCGACTCGTCGGTCGCCTGTTCCAGGAAACTGATGACCGCGTGGGTTGGCCAACAACGGATCACCTCATCGTTGCCATCGCCATCCATATCCGCTAGTAGCAGGTATGCGGGATCTGCAAGCGGATCGCGAAAGACCAGTCGCTGTTCCAGCCGCGGCCTTCGCACCGTCGTTGCGATGACCGCGGCGTAGAAGATCAGCAGCACACTCAACAACGCGATCGATCGGACGCGCATCGTCGTCACCTGCAAAAAACCCGGACAGACCAAAGCGAAAGTGACACGAGCCGTTCAGCCACCGATGTATCATACCACTCCGCGGATCGTTTAGGACAGGAATCATCAGCAAACTCGGCTCTGGCACGTTGCCTGCATTGGGATCGTGGCAGCGGTACCCATTCGATGGACAATCTAAGGATGACGGCTATGCACGTTCGCCGTGCTCCCGAGACCGTGCTCATCATCGATGACGACCCGTGCTTCGTGGACGACCTACTGGCCCTCTGGCAGCCTTTGGCAGAGGTGCATCGGGTCGCCTCCAGCCGGGAAGCCCTCGATTTCCTCGCTTCAAACACGCCCTCCTTGATCCTGCTCGACCTCTCCTTGCCCCATGATCTGGCCTCGCTCGACAGCGAGGAAGGCTGCCGGCTGCTGGCCCGGATGCGCCGCGACCTCGATTGTCGGGCCGTCGTGATCGTCGTCACGGGACAGCCGGAAACCGAGTTGCATCGCCGGACTCTCGCCCTGGGCGCCGCGGCGGTCGTGACCAAGCCGGTGGACATCGATCACCTCGCGCGCGTGATCAGGGAAGCGGGGATCGACCTTGCGGGCGTCAGGATCGACTAACGCCCTCCACGCCGCGGACATGGGACGCAAGCGGACTTGCGCGCCGCCTACTGTCGACTCAGAAGATAATGCACCAATTCTCAATGACTTGCACGGCAGATGAATTTGCGGGCGGCAAGTGCTCTTGACGTCGGCCACTCCGCCGCTTCTCTGACAGCTCTCGACCGCGCACGCAAAATACCGCACACCAAGTATTTAGCAGGCCCATCCCCAACCCTCCGAGTACTGATCAGCATGGCATATCCGGTGCTTTGTTCAGCCTTGAAAGCGTCGCGCAGCCGATCGAGGTCATGGAACGACAAGAGCGTGACTCGCAAGCTGCCGGCCGAAACCACTCATCACGCACGGGAGGTCTCACCCCATGAACACCAAGGTCACGATCCTGTCGCTCGCCGCGCTGATCCTCGTCGCCCCGCTCGCGCTTGCGCAGTGGGAGACCCAGACCGTCGACAACAGCGGCAACGTTGGAACCGGCACGTCGATCGCGTACGATTCGCAGGGCAATCCGCACATCGTCTATGTCGCGGGAAGCGAGCTGCGCTACACCTTCTGGAATGGCGCGACCTGGCAGGCCCCCGTTGTCATCCACTCCGTTTCGCAATTAGGAACACCTTGTCTCGTTATCGATTCGAATGACGATCTCTATGTCGTAGTACGACACTATTCTAATAAAGTCCGGTACTATTGGCGCAGCGGCACAGGTGACTGGCATTCCGAAGAAATCTCCAATGACTGTACTGCAAATGCCGCTAATAGAACCCCCCTGGTATTCGTCGGCGGTGTTCCCCATGTCGTCTACTGGTCCGGTAGCCACCTGCGCCATGCCTACCGCAGCGGCAGCACCTGGATCAGCAGCATCGTCGATACGGGCACGAATATCGGCCAGTATGCTTCGCTGGCCGCCGATGCCGCCGGCCGTCTCTACGCCTCGTACTACGACGGTGGCGGCGGCGACCTCAAGTTCGCCTACCGCAACCTCGCTGGCGAATGGCACGCGTTCCGCGTCGATGGCGAAGAGTTCAACACCGGCCAGTACACATCGCTCGTCCTGGACCGCGATGGGATCCCCCATATCTGCTACTACGACGTGGAGAACCGGCGGCTCATGCACGCCGTCATCACGGACCTACCCTGAGGAGGCCGCCATGAAGACCCTTGTGAGGATGGCGGCGCTCTTCCTCCCGGCCGCCATCGTGATGGGATCGACGGGCCGCGGTGAGGTCGTCCAGCAGAGCTTCGCGCCCCTCGACGTGCAGATCACGATCGAGGTGGTCGATGGAAGCGATGACAACGTGGGCACCTTCGCCTCGCTGGCGCTCGATGAGAACGGATTGCTGGTCGTGATCTACCACAACGCAACGAGAGGCGAGCTGCTCCTGGCCAAGAAGGACGGATCGTGGGAGATCAGCACCATCGACACCCTGCGCAACGTCGGGCAATTCGCGTCGCTGGCCATGGACCCCTCCGGCAACGCGAACGCCAGCTACTACGACGCCACCGAGCAGGCGCTCAAGTACGCGGGGTGGATCGAAACGGCCTGGGCTTTCGACATCGAACTGGTGACTCCGGGCATGAATAGCCGCGGCACCCACGCGCACCTGATCCTCGACGCCGACGACCGGCTGGCCGTGGCGTTCTACGATGAAACGCTCAGCGACCTGATGTACGCGGTCAAGAACGGGTCGTGGGCGATCAGCACCATCGACGCCCTGCGCGACGTCGGGCAATACGCCTCGCTGGCCATGGATGCCTCCGGTAACGCGAACGCCAGCTACTACGACGCCAACGAGCAGGCCCTCAAGTACGCGGGGTGGATCGAGACGGCCTGGGCCTTCGAATCTGAACTGGTGACGCCGGGCATGAACTACCGCGGCACCCACGCGCACCTGATCCTCGACGCCGACGACAGGCTCGCCGTTGGGTTCTACGACGAAACGCTCGGCGACCTGATGTACGCGGTCAAGAACGGGTCGTGGGCGATCAGCACCATCGACGCCCTGCGCAACGTCGGGCAATACGCCTCGCTGGCCATGGACCCCTCCGGCAACGCGAACGCCAGCTACTACGACGCCACCGAGCAGGCGCTCAAGTACGCCGGCTCGATCGTAGCGACCTGGGTCGCCGACGTCACGGTGGTCACGTCGGGGCCGTATGATATGGGCCAGTTCGCCTCAGCGGACTTCGATATCCACAGCTACCTCAACGTCGCCTTCTACGATGCCCACGAGAAACGGCTCATGCACACGAGGCGCTTGCGCAGTCCGGACGGTCCTTCGTGGACGACTCCCGAGGTGGTCGACAACACCGGCGATGTCGGAAAGTACGCCTCTATGAAAATCGTTCGTCGGCAGCCATACGATGAATCATTCCATATCAGCTATTACGACGCCACTAACGGGCACTTGAAATATGCTGGCGACTGCCCATTGGATTGGACGACCGTCGAGGACGACGCTGACCTGCCTTCCCTACCGCAACGATTCGCGCTGCGCGGCTGCGCTCCGAATCCTTTCAACCCGACAACGACCATCTTCTTCGATCTCCCCGCCGAGGCACGCGTCAAGCTGGCGGTCTACGACCTGTCCGGTCGCCGCGTGCGGACGTTGATCGACGGGAACATGGCCGCGGGCCGACATTCGCAGCAATGGGACGGGACCGACGACGCGGGCAGGCAGGTCGCGTCTGGCGTGTACCTTTGCCGCATGATCTCCAGTGTTTTCGCCGACACGAAGCGCATGACGTTGGTCAAGTGAACACCTCGGAGGTGTCGCCGTGAGCAAACGTGCGATCACTGTAACAGTCGCTCACCATCGCCAAACTAGGCGATCGCAGGAACTCACAACGGATAATCGGACCTGCACACTTACAAAACGGCTCATTCGACTCGGTTTGCTCGTTTGCCTGACTAGCTTGTCGATAGGATCACTCACGTCCTGCGGTTCTGCACATTGGAAGATGGCCAACACGGCTCTCGACTTTACGGACCCCGAACAGCCCGTTGGCATCCGTAGGATCGCGGTCGTAGCCGGTACTAGCCGCGTCTACGACAAGAAGACGAACGACTATTATCTGGCCGTACTTCCGTACTCGAACCGGTTCCGTCAAGTGCTGATCACTCGCCTATCCGATGATGCAGCGTCGGGGCCGGCCGTTGTCCCAGCATTCGATACCGCGAATAATAGCGTCGCATTGGAAGATCCTTTCTACCTATTGAGTCGCAAAGAGGCGAAACGCCTGTTCCGGTCGGATCCACAAGAAGCGACGATGACATTCGAGTCGAGATCGTGGGACGAATGCCCAGATTGTGCCGGTCTTGCTGATTCGCTTCAGGTGGACGCGTTATGGGTGGTTTGGGCGCGGTGGTTTTCCAACGAATCCGATTTGAGCAAAATGCAGTACTCGAACAAAGAAAAGGGTTGGTTACACGTCTCGACACATCTTTACTCCGTCGCAGACGGTAAACTGCTGGCATGGTCGTCGCTCAACCGCACAGGAATTGGCATATGGCCGTTCTTCAACTGGGGCAAAGCATACGACTATGCCGCCGGTGCGGTCGCGAAGGGCTGGAGACGCACTCGCTAACTGCTCGCAGGTTCTGGGTGTCACGACAGTCACGACGGATACGGAGAGACTCCTGATCGATTCATCTTTAACAAGCTGAACGCGTGATGCGGCTGGATGGCCGAGACCAAACGCCATTCAGCCGCACCGTGGTCCAACGCAACGGTTGCATGGCGCCGGCCAGTAATGGCCGGCCATATTACCGTTCTGTCGACATCATCTGTCTGCAAGCCCGGCGACGCCGAGCTCCCGCACCCGACACCCGCAGGCCGCCAGGAACGCGTGGTCGTGCGAGGCGACCACGAGCGCCGTCTGCGGCGGGGCCGCGCGCACGAGCTGCGCCACCAGCGCCCGGCCGGCCGCGTCGAGCGCCGCGGTCGGTTCGTCCAGCATCACCAGGGGCCGCTCGCCGCAGAGCGCGAGGCCCAGAGCGAGCCGCCGCTTCTGGCCGCCCGAAAGGTCGTGGGGATGGCGACGCGCCAGGTCGGCGGGCAGACCGAGCCGGGCCAGGAACTCCGCGACCGGCACGCGCGCGAGCCGCGGATCGAGCCGCAGCTCCGCCGCCACGTCGCCACGGCAGAAGAGGTACTCCGGGAACTGCGGCGCCAGAGCCGCCAGGCCGTGGTCGACGTCGCGGTCGCCGGAGCGGTAGAGCTGGCGCCGGCCGAGCCGCACCGTTCCGGCATCGGGCCGGCGCAGTCCCGCCAGCACCGCCAGCAGCGTGCTCTTGCCGCAACCGTTGGGGCCGGTGATCCCGAGGCGATCGCCGGCCTGCAGCGCGAGTTCGACGCCGGCGAAGCCGCCGCCGTCGAGGAACCGGCAACCGACGCCGGCGGCCACGGCGACAGGCTGGCCATCGCCGGCGCCGGGGCGTGCAGCGTCCTGATCGCCCGGCGAGGCGCCGTACTCCGGTTGCAGCAGCGCGCGGACCTCCGGCCGGGCCAGCACGTCGCCGACCTCGCCGCTGGCCGGGGGCCGCCCCGCCGCCAGGACGAGCGCCCGCCCGCACAGGCGCGCCTCCAGCGGCCGCTGGGTGGCCCAGATCATCGCGCCCCGCCAGGCGCCCAGGCGCGCGCGCAACCAGGCGGCTTGCGTCTCGTCCTGCAGGCTCGTCGGCTCGTCGAGCAGCAGCAGGTCGGGCGCGCCGCCGAGAACGACGGCCAGCTGCAGCCGCTGTTTCTGGCCCGCCGACAGCAGCCGCGGGTCGCTGTCGGCGTGGCCGGCGAGGCCGAACTCGGCGAGGACCGGCTCGACGGCCAGCGCGGGGCGCCCGAGCTGCAGCTCCTGCGCCACGGTCGGGGCGATGAACTGCTCATCGGGGTCCTGGAACACGAGGCCCGCGCGCACGCCGGGCAGCACTCCTGGCGTGGCCAGGTGGCGCAACAGCGAGGATTTGCCGGAGCCGTTGCCGCCGAGGACGGCCAGGCGCTGACCCGCAGCGAGGCGCAGGTCGAGGCCGGTCAAGACGTCGAACGGGCCGTCCGGTCCTTCCCGCACCAGGCGCAAGCCGCGCAGATCGACGGGCTCAGCCACCGCTCAGCTCGCGCAGGTGCCGGCGCGCCTCGGCCGCCCAGCTGCTGGCGCTGTCCAGTTCGAGGTAACGCCGCCAGGCGGCGGCGGCTTCGCGCGCGCGACCGTCCAGCTGCAGGGCCCGCGCGTGGCCGAACGCGGCGCGCCGGTGGTCCCGTTCGCGGGCCAGCACGCCGGCGAACGCGGCGGCCGCTTCGCCGTACCTCGTCTGCTGGAACAGAGCATTGCCCAGCGCGAACGCGAAATCGGTGTCGTGCGGCCGCTGGCGCACCAGGTCGTCGAGCAGCTCGGCGGCCGGCTCGGCCTTGCCGCGCTTGAGCAGCACGAGCGCCAGGTTGTAGCGGGCGTCGACCAGATCGGGCACCGTCTGCAGGGCGAGGCGGAATCGCCGCTCGGCCTCCTCGAGATCGCCGGCGGCCATCGCCGCCACGCCGCGGTTGTACGGCTCCAGCGCGACCGCGCGGCGGCGCGCCTGCTCGAACTCCTGCGACGCGAAGCGCAGCCGCAGCACCGAGCCCGCGCCGAGGACCGTATCGGCCGCGATGCCGTTGTCCGCAGCGAGGGCGGCCGCGCGGCCCGGATCGCCGTAGTAGAGATCGGCGATCCGCGGCAGGGTCTCGCCCTCGCGCACCGTGTGCACCAGCGTCAGTTCGTGCGGCGGCGCGGGCGGCGTATCCGTCGCTGGCGACGAGGTCAACCTCTTGCTGCAGGACGCGGCGAACGACAACGGTATCGCCAGCAGCGTGATCCACGCGAGACGCCACCACACCGGTGCGAACGAACGGGCAGCATACGGCTTCATGACGCGCGATCCTCCACCTCGTCCGCGGTCGCCAGCGGCCAGAACTCCGGCGCCGCGGCGGCCGTTTCGGCGAGCGCCGCCAGGACCGCGTCCGCCGACTCCAGCGCGTAGAGACGCCGCCGCAGCGCCGCCGCGCCTGGATACCCGCGGAAGCAGCGCGCGATGTGCTTGCGCACCACCAGGCACCCGGTCCGCTCGCCGCGCTGGGCGACCTCCAGCCGTACGTGCCGCGCCGTGACCTCGCACATCTCGCGCAGCGACGGCCGCTGCCAAGGGCGATCCGCGGCGGCCGCCTGCATCTCCGCGAAGAGCCAGGGATTGCCGATCGCGCCGCGCGCGACCATCACGCCGTGGCAGCGCGTATGCTCGCACATCGCGCGGTAGCTCGCGCCGTCGGTCACGTCGCCGTTGCCGATGACCGGTACCGCGAGGACCTCGACCAGGCGCGCGATCGTGTCCCAGTCGGCGCGGCCACCGTATTTCTGCGCCCGCGTGCGCCCGTGTAGGGTCGTCCAGACGCAGCCCAGCTCCTGCAGCATGAGGCCGACCTCTTCGTAGTTCACGCTGCCGGCATCCCAGCCGGTGCGGAACTTGGCGGACACCGGCACCGGCGCCGCGGCCGCGATGACGGCGCGCGTGATCTCCGCGAGCAACGGCAGATCGGCCAGGAGCGCGCTGCCGCCGCACTTCTTGACCACCTTCTTCGCCGGGCAGCCGAAATTCAGGTCCAGCACGTCGAGCCGCCGCTCGCGCAGGAGCGCGGCCGCGGCGGCCATGTGCCCGGGGTCGCTGCCGAAGATCTGGATGCCGACGCGCCCCGGCTCGCCCTCGGTGTCGATGAGACGCCACGTCCGCTCGTTCTGATGGTAGAGGCCGCTGGCGGAGGTGAACTCGCAGAAGCCCATGTCCGCCCCGAACTCGCGGCAGATGGTGCGGAACGGACGATCCGTGACCCCGGCCATGGGCGACAGCAACCGGCGCACGCCGGCGAACCAGGCGATCCGGGGATCCAGGCGGACGGGCTTCGGCGCTCGCAACGGCGGCTCCTTCGGCGAATCGACGATTACGCGGCCCAAGATACCATGCGATCGCGACGCCCGGCCAGTGCCCGCCCCGAAGACGGCAGACGAAGGCCCGCGGCGCTGCCGCACCGCGGGCCGCAGGGGAAGCATGCGATCACTTGTAGTGCGCGAACAGCTCCGGCAGGCCCTCGTAGCGGCCCACCCGCTTCTCCAGCGCCTCGAGACGCTCGTGGATCGTGTCGCGCTTGTCGCGGTAGACGATGCCGGTCCAGAACGTGCCGGTGTCCATCGCGATCTCCATGGCGCGCAGGCGATCGCTCGGGTCCCAATCGTCGGGCAGCGGCTTGACGATCTCGTTCATGGTCTTGAACGTGACCTCGCGGTTCATCGAGACGCAAGGCGAATAGATGTGCAGCATCGAGAATCCCTTGTGCCGCAGCGCCTCGACGAAGATGTGCTTGAGGTCCTTCGGCTTGCCGCTGTAGCCGCGGGCCACGAAGCTGGCGTTGTAGGCCAGGAACAGCAGCAGGGGATTGAGCGGGTCCTCGATGTAGGCGTACGGCGCCGTCTTGCTCTTCATGCCCAGGGGCGAGGTCGGCGAACTCTGGCCCTTGGTCAGCCCGTAGATCGAGTTGTCGATCAGGATGTAGGTCAGGTCGACGTTCTTGCGCGCGATGTGGGGCAGGTGGCCGCCGCCGATTCCGAGGCCGTCGCCGTCGCCGCCCACGGCCACGACCAGGAGGTCCGGCCGCGCGATCTTCACGCCGGCGGCGGTCGGCACGGCGCGCCCGTGCACGCCGTGGAACCCGTACGTGTTGCAGAAGTAGGGGAACCGCCCGGAGCAGCCGATACCCGAGACGATGACCGTGTTCTTCGGATCGGCCTGGATCTCGGCCAACGCCTGGTAGAACGGCGTGATGACCCCGTAGTCGCCGCAGCCGGAGCACCAGATGGGTTTGAGGTCGGACTTGTAGTCGGCGGCCGTCCGCACGATGTCGCTCATCACAGCTCCTCCTTGACCGCGGCGTAGATCTCTTCGGCGGTGAAGGGCACGCCATGGGCCTTGTGCACCTCGACCGGCTTGATGCCGAACTTGCCCTTGAGGAAGTGGGCGTACTGGCCGGTGTAGTTCTCCTCCGGCACGATGAGCTTGCGCAGCGGGCCGAGGAACTGCCGGATGCGCCATTCGTTGAGCGGCGAGAGGATGCGCGGATGCAGATGCGCGACCCGCACGCCGGTATCCTGCTCGATGGCATCGAGCGCCTCGGTGATCGCGCCGTAGGTGCTCCCCCAACCGATGACGCCGATCTCGGCGTCCTCGGGCTCGATCTCCTCGACCTTCGCCTGCTGCACGACGCGGCGTCCGAGCGTCTTGAGCTTGCGGAACCGCTTTTCGGTCATCATCTCGTGGTTGGCCGGCGTATAGTTCGGCGCGCCGGACTCGTTGTGCTCCAGGCCGGTGCACATGTAGGGAAGATTATGCACCCCAGGGACGGGCATCGGGCTGATGCCGGTATCGGTGAACTTGTAGCGCAGGAAGCCCTCGCGCGGCGTCTCCAGCTCCGGCAGGAGCCGCTCGCCGAGCTCGACGCCGGTCAGGTCGGGCGTCGGGATGTTCTGGCTGGTGTAGGCCAGCGACTGGTCGGTCAACAGGATGACCGGCAGCTGGTATTTCTCCGCGATGCGCACGGCGCGGATCGTCTGCCAGAAGCAATCGTAGATGCCGAGCGGCGCCATGATGCAGCGCGGCGACTCGCCGCTGGTGCCGTAGATGGCGAACTTGAGGTCGGACTGTTCGGTCTTGGTCGGCAGACCCGTGCTCGGTCCCCCGCGCATGACGTTGACGATCGTGATCGGGCACTCCGTCATCGCCGCCAGGTTCAAGGCTTCGCTCATCAGCGACAGGCCCGGTCCGCTCGTCGGCGTCAGCACCCGCTGTCCGGCGAAGCTGGCGCCCACGCCCGCGCAGAGCGTCGCGATCTCGTCCTCGAACTGCACCGCCTGGCCGCCGAACTTCGGCAGCTCGCGGCAGAGGAACTCGAAGATCGGCGTGGCCGGCGTGATGGGATAGCCGGGCACGAACGTCACGCCGGCGGCGATGGCGCCGAGGGCGACGGCCTCGTTGCCGTTGACCAGGATCTGGTCGCGGTCGGGCTGCCGCTTGAACGGACGCTGCAGGTCGTTCAGGTTGGCGACGGCCCATTTGTAGCCGGCCTCGATGGCGCCGATGTTCTTGTTGACGACCTCGTCGCCCTTCTTGCCGAAGAACTCGCGCATGAGGTCGGTGCCGTACGAGACCGGAGTGCCGAACACGTACAGCAGCAGGCCGACGGCGACCATGTTCTTGGCGCGCGTCGAACCGGTGACCTCGGTCGAAAGCGCCTCCAGCGGCATCTCGATGCGACGGCGCTTGCCCAGACGGTCGTCCAGCGTGACCACCGCCGGGTCGTAGAGCAGGACGCCATCGTCCTTGATGTTGCCGACGTAGGCGTGATACGCGACGTGGTTGATGGCGCAGAGGACGTCGACCGATTGTTTCAGCGACGAGGCAGCGCCGTCGCTGGCCCGCAGCTGGAACATGGCCAGACCGCCGCGGATCTCCGCCGGGAAGGTCCGGAAGGCGTGGATGTTCAAGCCACCACGCACGACGGCCTTCGACAGGATCTCGCCGCAGGAAATGATGCCCTCGCCACCCTCGCCGCCGATCCTGACGACCAGATCATGGGTAGCCAACACAGACCTCCATCAGCGTTGAGCCTCGGCGGGGGTCGGCATCGTCGCGCGAGGCGATGCGCCGCGCTTCCCCCGGCAGCAAAGTGAGGCTAAAGTAAGTACAAGGCCGTGGCTTTCACAAAGCAAAAAGGACCGCGCCGACCGCCATGCCGCCCCCACGCGCAGCCCGACCGCCCCACATCTGCTTCGTCAACTCCTTGCGGGGCCTGGGCGGCGCCGAACTCTGGTTCCTCGCCGCCGTCGCCGGCCTGCGGCGGCGCGGCATCGCGGCCAGCCTCGTCGCCCAGCCCGGCAGCCGGCTGCTGGACCGGGCCCGTGATCTGGACCTCCCCTGCGCCCCGATCGCGATCCGCTGCGACGGCGCGCCGTGGACGCTTGGCGCCCTGTATCGCCATTTCCGCCGCTGCGGAGCGACCGCGCTGGTCATGAACCTGACCAAGGACGTCAAGGCGGCCGGCCTGGCCGGGCGCCTGGCGGGCGTGCCGGTGCGCCTGGCCAGCCGCGAGAGCGACTTCCCGCTCAAGCGCAAACGCTACTACCGCTGGTACTTCGAGCGCGCGGCGACGGGGCTGCTGGTCAACAGCGAGGCCACGCGACGCACCGTCCTGGACAGCGCCCCCTGGCTGGACCCCGCCCGCGTGCACCTGCTCTACAAGGGGATCGACACGGCGCGGTTCCGGCCGCGCGACCCCGCCCCGTCGCGGCGGCCGCCGATCGTGGGCTTCGCGGGCCAGCTGATCGCCCGCAAGGGCCTCGGCGCGCTCGAACGCGCCTGGCAGAGCGTGCTGGACCGCCACCTGACCGCCACGGCCGCGGCACCGACCGCGCGCGCGCCCGAGCCGCCGCGGCTGCGTCTGGCCGGTGAAGGCCCTCTGCTGGCGGACTTGCAGCGCTGGCGCCGCGCCCTGCCGGCGCCCGCCAGCGTCGAGCTCTGCGGATTCGTCGCCGACATGCCCGCATTCTGGGCCGGCTGCCGCTGCGCCGTGCTGCCATCGCGCGCCGAAGGCTTCGGCCTGGCGGCCGCCGAGGCGTCGGCCTGCGGACTGCCCGTCGTCGCGACGCGGGCCAGCAGCCTGCCCGAGGTCGTCCGCGACGCGGAGACCGGACTGCTCGTGGACGTCGACGACCCCGAGGGTCTGGCCGCCGCCCTCTGGCGCGTGCTGCAGGACGACGACCTCGCCGACAGGCTGGGTGCCGCGGGCAGCCGCCTGATCGCGAGCCGCTTCGCCCACGACCGCTGCCTGCAACATCTCATCGCATTGACCTGCCCGGAGGCCTTGGCATGAGCGTGATCCGAGCCGCCGTCATCCAGACCGACCCCGCGTTCGGCGCCGCCGAGGAGAACCTCCGGCGTGCGCTGGACATGATCCCGGCCGCGTGCGACCTCGCGGTCCTGCCCGAGCTGTGCACGACGGGCTACCAGTTCCGCGACCGCGACGAGTTGCGCGCGCTGGCCGAGCCGATCCCCGACGGGGCGAGCTGCGACCGCCTGCGCCGCCACGCGGCCCGCACGGGCACGACGCTCGTGGCGGGCCTGGCCGAACGCGCCGGCCTGGATCTCTTCAACAGCGCGGTCCTCGTGCGCCCCGACGGCACGGTGGACCGCTACCGCAAGGTCCATCTGTTCTGGGACGAGAAACTCGTCTTTGCTCCCGGCGACCTCGGTTTCCCGGTCTTCGCCGCGTGCGGCACGACGCTCGGCCTGATGATCTGTTTCGACTGGCTCTTCCCCGAGGCGGCCGGCACCCTGGCCCGGCGCGGCGCGCGGATCATCTGCCATCCGTCGAACCTGGTGCTGTCCCACTGCCCGGACGCGATGCCGGTGCGGGCGCTCGAGAACCGCGTCTTCACCTTGACCGCCAACCGGATCGGCCGCGAAGAGCGCGGCGCGCAGCGCCTGCGTTTCATAGGTCGCTCGACGATCGCGTCGCCGCGCGCCGAGCGTCTCATCGTCCTGAGCGAAGAGCGCGCCGAGGCAGGAATGGCCGAACTCGACCTCGCCCGCTGCGACCCCTGGCTGACGCCGCGCAACCACGTGATCGCCGACCGGCGGCCGGAATTCTATGCCTGATGTAAACGCGCGCGCTCGACGTCGCGTCTCCTCTCACAGAGCCCGGAGGAGGTGACGGCAATGGAATCGGCAATGCATCGACGGGACCTCGACCTCGCCCGCCGCGCCGCCCGCGGCGATGAAACCGCCTGGCGCGAGGTCTATGAGGGTACTTGCCAGCCGCTGTTCAACATCCTCTGCTTCCAGACCGGCCAGCGCGAGACCGCGCGCGACCTCGTGCAGGACACGTACCTCAAGGCGTGGCGCCAACTGGACAGCTACCGCGGCGACGGTCCGCTGCTGGCGTGGCTGCGCGGTATCGCCTTGCGGCTGGCGCTGGACTGGCGCCGCGGCTTGGGCCGTCGGCTGAAACTCCTGGTGACGGTGCACCGGGTCCAGGGCGACCTGGACTGGCCGGCGCCGGACCGGACCGCGGCCCTGGAGGCCCGCCTCAGCGTCACCGGCCAGGCCTTTCAGCTGGCGCTGCAGCGCCTGTCGCCCCAGCAGCGGGCGTGCCTGGTGCTGCACGAGCTGGAAGACCTGCCGTTCGCCGAGGTGGCGCAAACGCTGGGGTGCGCCGAGGCCACGGCCAGGGTGCACCACCACCGGGCGACGCGGAGGATGCGCGAGTTGCTGGCATATCCCGCCGACGTGATGGGAGGGCAGCAGGCATGACGAAACAAGAGTACCGCCAGGCCTTCCGGTTGACCGACCGCGAGAAGGCCGACATCTGGCAGGAAGTCCGCAGTCCCCAGCACCGTCGCCGCTCGCGTCCGCACCGCTGGCTGCCCGCTCTGGGCGGCGCCGCCGCGCTCGCGTGCCTGGCGGCGGTGGTGCTGTTCTTGAACGAGTCGCCGACCGGCCGGGGGCCCGTCCCGGCGCCCCAGGTGGCTGCCGTCCACCCCTCCGGGGAGCAGAGGGCGACGCCTCCGGCCGCGAACTCCCGCGCTGCCGAGTCGCAAGCTTCCGCGCCGCAGCGGCAGACTCCGCCCGTGGAGGCCGCCGCGCCGATCGCCAAGACCGCGCCGCCGCTCGACATCGGCGAGACGTTCGTCGCCTACGACTCCGCTGCGGGATCGATCACGCTCGACAACCCCACAGGCGGAGCAGCCTCCGCCACGGAAGGTCGCCGAACCGGCGAACGCCTCGCGGCCGCGACGCCCGAGCAGCCGTCAACCGCGGAAGCGGGCGCCGTCATGCGCAGCCATCAACTCTACATGCGCGGCGACCGGCCCGAGGACGTGCGAACCAGGATCGACGCCGCCACGGTGCACGACCCCGCCTCGTCGGAACGCCCGTCGACCAGCGCGCCGCCGACGGCCGGCGCCGAATCGGGCGGCGCCCGCAATCCGAACGACCGCCCGTACGATCTGGTCTACCACCGCCATCACGGCGTGAATCCGTTCGTGACGACAGCGGAGGACGCGCTCTCGACGTTCGCCGTCGAAGTCGACGACGCGAGCTGGACGATCGCGCGCCGTTACCTCGCCGACGGCCATCTGCCGCCGCCGGAGGCGATCCGCCTCGAAGAGATCGTCAATCGGATCGACGCCGGCTTCGCACCCGGCGACGATGACTTCAGCCTGCACGCCGACGGCATGCCCAGCCGCTTCGGCGCCGGCTACCACCTGCTGCGCTTGGGCGTGCGCGCGCGCGACGTCGCGACGGCCGAGCGGCTGCCGGCGTTGCTCGTCTTCGTGATCGACGTATCGGGCAGCATGGACCGCGAGAACCGTCTCGGCCTGGTCAAGAAGGCCCTGCGGGTGCTCGTCGACGAGTTGCGGCCTGGCGACCGCGTGGGCATCGTGACGTTCGGCAGCGACGCCCGCGTCGCGCTCGAGCCGACCGGCGCCGAGGAACGCTCCCGCATCCTCGCCTTCGTCGACGAGTTGCGCCCGGGCGGCTCGACCAACGCCGAGGCCGGCCTTAGGCTCGCCTACGAACTCGCCCGGCGCCACGCCGAGGCGGGTGCGATCCAGCGCCTTATCCTCTGCAGCGACGGCGTCGCCAATCTGGGTCACACAGGAGCCGAAACGATCCTCGCCGCGGTGCGCGGCGAAGCCGACCGCGGCATCACGCTGACCGCCGTCGGCTTCGGCATGGGCAACTACAACGATATGCTCATGGAGCAGCTCGCCAACCGGGGCGACGGCACCTACCACTACGTCGACCGGATCGCCGACGCCGAGCGGGTCTTCCGCCAGAACCTCACCGGCACCCTGCAGACGGTCGGACGCGAGGTCAAGACGCAGGTCGAGTTCGATCCCGCGACGGTGGTCCGCTGGCGCCTGCTCGGCTACGAGAACCGCCACCTCGACGATCGGGATTTCCGAAACGACGCGGTCGACGCCGGAGAGATCGGCGTGGGGCACGCCGCGGTGGCCCTGTACGAGGTCAAACTCAGCGATGAAGCGACCCGCGCCGCCGCGCGCGGCCGCAGCTTGGATCTCGGCGTCGTGCGCCTGCGCTGGACAAAGCCGCGGTTCCATCCTGATTCGGGCGCCGTCGCCGAACGCGAGCGTCTCCTGACCACCAGCGATCTGGTCGCCGACTGGACCGCAGCCGCGCCGCGCTTGCGCGCCGCGGCCTTGGCGGCCGAATTCGCCGAGATCCTTCGCGAAAGCTACTGGGCGCGTGGCAGCGCCCTCGGCGACCTGCTCGCCCCCGCTTCCGAACTGGTGCGTGAACTTCCAGACGACGCCGACATCATCGAGCTGGCGCAGATGATCCGCCGCGCCGCCGATCTGCAGGCGCGGCAGGATGCGGCCGCCGAGTAGTGCAAGGACCCGTTCGGACCGCGGCGCAGGGTCTGCCGGCCCTCGGGCCGGCGTCTGCGCAGGCTCGGCGAGGACCAGCCGGTCCGAAGGCCGGCAGACCTCGCACCGCCGCCGCGCTCAGTGCAACGTCGCGGGGCGCTCGCCGCCGGGGTCGGCGTGGTCGTCCGGTTCGTTCTCGCCGCGGAATTCGGGGAACGGCTCGGATTCGGGATCGAGTTCGAGCCCGTGCTCCCAGAGCTTCAGGAGCGCATCGAAGCCGAGCCGTTGAGCGATGGCCATGACCTCGTCTTCGAGGAACATGGTCAAGTACTCCGTCCGCCGGTCGCGGTCGCGCAGCGCCTCGACCAGCGGCAGATCGCGGCGGCGCTGGTCGGCCGTCACCCGCGTGCCCTGCAGATAGTCGAGGTACATGTCCCAGTCGCCGCGGAAGTAGCGCAGGCAGATGAGGCTGACCTCGATCTCGGCCTCGCTGAGCGAAGACTCGTCGGCGCCGGGCGGCGCCTGGTCGAGATGGTCGCGGGACTTCTTGCTGGCCGCCATGCGTCCTCCTGGCGAAGGATCGGCCGCGGCGGACGCCGGGCCGCCCGGGCCGACAGGGTCTTCGACAATGTCGCCCCGCGGCGGCCGCGGGTCAACCTTCGCCGAGGCCGGAGAGGTCCATCTCCTTGGGGATGACCACGATGCCGTTCTGCGTGACGGTGAACAGCGAACGGTCCTTTTCCGGATCGCGGCCGATGACCATGCCTTCGGGCACGACCACGTCCTTGTCGCAGATCACGCGATGCAGCTCGGCGTAGCGGCCGATCTGCACGCCGTCCATGAGGATCGAGTCGCTCACCTTCGCGTACGAGTTCACCTTGACGCCGCGGTGCACGACCGAATGCTCGACGCGCGCGCCCGAGACGATCGACCCGCCGCCGATGATCGAGTTGGCCAGGATGCCGGGCTGCGGCTCCTTCGCATCGAAGCCGTAGACCGACATCGCCGGCGGCACCGGCGGCTGCCAGGCGCGGAAAGGCCAATCGCGGTCGTAGAGGTCCAGCGGCGGGCGGCGCGAGACGAGGTCCATCGCCGCCTGGAAGTAGCTGTCCAGGGTGCCGATGTCCCGCCAGTAGAGAGGCTGCAGCGTCCGCGGATCGCGGAACGGGAAGGCGTAGACCTGGCCCTGCTGCACCAGGCGCGGGATGATATCCTTGCCGAAGTCGTGGTGGCTGTCGCCGCGCCGCGCGTCCTGGCTGAGCTCCTTGACCAGGCACTCGGTGTCGACGAGGTAGACGCCCATGTTCACGAGGCAGTGGTCGGGATCGCCCGGTATGGTGCGCGGCTGCGGCGGCTTCTCCTGGTAGCCGATCACGCGCCAGGATTCGTCGACCTCGAGGATGCCGAAGTGCTGCGCGCCCTCGCGCGGCACGACGGCGGCCGAGAGGGAGAAGCTGGCGCCGTGCTCCAGATGGAAGAGCATCAGGTCGCCGTAGTCCATCTTGTAGACATGATCGCCGGACAGCAGCAGCACGTGGTCGGGCCGGGCCTTCTCCAGGAGGTAGATGTTGTGGTAGACCGCGTCGGCGGTGCCTTCATACCACTTGGTGCCCACGCGGTGCTGCGGGGGGATGCGGTACAGGTACTCGTCGGCCTCGTAGTTGAAGATATTCCAGCCGCGCTGCAGATGCTTATCCAGCGAATAGCTCTTGTATTGCGTCAGCACATAGATCCGCCGCAAGCCGCTGTTGACGGTGTTCGAGAGCGTGAAGTCGATGATGCGGTAGTTCGCGCCGAAAGGAACCGAGGGCTTCGAGCGGTCCTTGGTCAGGGGGTAGAGCCGTTCGCCCTGCCCGCCGGCCAGGATGATCGTCAGGGTGCGGCGCAAGCGCTCGAGCATATCCAATGGTCAACGCTCCCGGTGCCCCCGCTGGCTTCCCCGCCGGCGCCGCGAGAACCGGGGGCTCAGCTCTCGACCATCTTCGCGTCCAGCAGTTCCTTGACCTTCACGAGCAGTTCGGTCGTGTCCGACGACTTGGTGATATACGCGTCGGCGGACCAGGTCAGGTAGTTCTCCCGATAGCTCGAGTAGGCCGTGTTCAGGATCACAGGTATGGTATTATCCATATCCAGGATCCTTTGCAAAGCCTCAATACCGTCCATGCCGGCCATGCGGATGTCGAGGATGACCAGATCCGGCTTCATGGTCTGCACGAACTCGAGGCCCTGCTCGGCATTCGTGGCGGTCATGGTCTGATAGCCCGCCGCACGCAGTTCCGTCTCATAGAGCAAGCGCAGATGCGGCTCGTCGTCGACGATCAGGATCTTCGCCATGGGATGACCTCCCTTGTCATCGTTTTCCCGGACCGGCGACGCGACCTTACCAAGGTGCGGGCGCGCTGGCCAGGAAAACTTCACTCGCTCGGGTCGAGTTCCGCCTTGGGACGCGGCAGGATGAAGCTGAAGCAAGCCCCGCCCTCGGCGAGGTTCTCTCCGCGCAACACACCGCCGTGGGCCTTGATGATCTGGGCGCAGATGGTCAATCCCAAACCGGATCCTGCGGCCTTCGTGGTATAAAAGGGTGAAAACATCTTGTCGGCAACATCCTTGGCGAGCCCTGGCCCCTGGTCGGCCACCTGGATGAGCACCCCTCCCTCGAGAGAGCGGCTGGAAATCCGGATCCGCCCCCCGTCGGGCTGAGCCTGGATCGCGTTGAGCACGAGATTCTGCAAGACCTGCTGGATCTCCCCGGGGTGGCAGTTGACCTCGGTGTCGGCCGCCTGCAGGTCGAGCTGCAGCTTGACCGCGCCACGCTCGAGGGCCGGTTGCATTTTTCGCGCCACTTCCAGCACGATCTGATCGGGCGCCACGCTGCGGCGCATCATCTTCTGCGGGCGGATGAAGTCGAGCAGGTCGTGGATGATCCGCTCGAGCCGGCTGACCTCCTCCGTGATGATCTGTGCATATTGACGATTGGGATCGTTCTCTTTCAGGTTGCGCAGGAGCGCGCGCGCGAAACCGCCGATCGCCACCAGCGGATTGCGCAGCTCGTGGGCGACGATGGCCGACGTCTCGCCCATCACCGAAAGGCGCTCCATGCGCAGCAGCGTCTGCTGGTCCTCTTTCTGCTTCTGCTGGGCCTTGCGCAGATCGAGCACCTTGCGCGCCAGCTCCTCGGTCAGGCGCGAACTCTCGATGGCGTTGGCCGACTGGTTGGCGAAGAGCTGCAGGAACTCGAGGTCCAGCTCCGTGATCGCCAGGCCGCTGATCGCGTTGTCGGCGATGAGCACCCCGATCGCGCCGCGCCGCGTCGCCAGCGGCGCCACCGCGAACCGGCTGACGCCCAGCCAGCGGCGCACGTCGTCCAGGCCCGGCCCGCGGTCCGCGTCCGACACATGGACCACGCGCCGCGAGTACATCGCCTTGATCAGGATGTGGTCTTCCTGGCCGAGGTCGACCTGCAGGTTGCGGACGATGGCGTTGACCGCCGCGTCGGTCTCGCGCAATGAAAGGTCGTAACTGGTCATCATCTCGTAGAGGTCGGTCGGCTGCTCGGCCAGGTCGCGCCAGATGCGCTCGGCCTCTTCGCGGCTGCTCGGGCCGATGGCGATCTCGCCGCGCAGGGTGCGGGTGCGCTCGTCGACCAGCAGCAGGAACGCGCGGTTGAAGCGCAGGCCCTGGCCGGCGGTCATCGCGATGAGCACGGACTCGAGCACCTGCGGCAGGCTGAGCTGGGCGCCGTAGAGCGCCTCGCTGACCTGGTTCAACAGGCTGAGCTTGGCGAGCCGGGCGGCGCGCATGGCGTCGCGGGCCGCCATCGCCGCCGCGTCATGGAACGTGAGGTAGCGGAAGACGGCGCCGTTCGGGCCCGTGAAGCGCTCGCAGTGCAGTTCGACCGCGGTGGTCGCGGCGCCTACCTTCACGTCGAGCTGACGGAAGCAGCCTTCGTCCGGACAGCTCTGCTGGGCGCAGCCGGCGAAGGCGTCGAGGCTCGTCACCAGGTCGCCCAGCTGCTTGCTCTCGAGCTCCTGGCGCGACCTCGCGAAAAGCCGCGCGGCGCCTTCGCTGGCCAGCACGACGTTCAGAGCCGCATCGACGACGAGGTGGGCGACGCGGCTCGTCGTGACGCTGCTGCGGGCGACGTCGTCCACGTTGAGATCTGGCGGCCTCGGGCTCATCATCGGCTCCCGTCGTTCGCGGCCAGGCGCTCGTACAGACGCTCGTAGCGGGCCGCAGCCGCGTCCCAGCTGAAGTCGCAGGCCATGCCGCGGCGTTGCAGGCCGCGCCAGGCGATCGGATCGGCGAAGAGCGCGCGGGCGTCCTCCAGCGCGTTCCAGAGCGCTTCGGCCGTACTGCTCGCGAAGAGGAAACCCGTGCCCGCCTCCGGCGTCGCCGGGCTGATCGTGTCGGCCAGGCCGCCGGTGCGCCGAGCGACCGGCGGCGTTCCGTAGCGCAGCGCGTAGAGCTGCGAGAGGCCGCAGGGTTCGAACCGGCTCGGCATGAGGAAGAGGTCGCAGCCGGCGTAGATGAGATGGGCCTTCCCCTCGCTGAACTCCGGCCAGAACGCGACGCGGCCGGCGTGGCGGAGCGTCGCCGCGGCGAGCACCTCATGGTACGCTGGCGCGCCGGTGCCCAGGACCACCAGCGAGAAGCCGCCGGCCACCAGGCGATCCAGCAGCGGCAGCACCAGATCGATGCCCTTCTGCGCCACCAGGCGTCCGACCAGCCCGAGCACCGGTCGTGGGCTGTCCTCGAGCCCCGCCGCCGTCAGCAGGCGGCGGCGGCAGACCGCCTTGCCGGCGAGGTCGCCGGCGTCGTAGCGCGCCGGCAGCAACGGATCGGCCGCCGGATCCCAGACGGCGTAGTCGACGCCGTTGAGGATGCCGCCGAAATCCTCGCCGCGGGCGGCCAGTACGCCCTCCAACCCGCAGCCGATGGCCGGATCGGCGACGACCTCGCGCGCGTAGGTCGGGCTGACCGTGTTGACCAGGTCCGCGGCGACGATCCCGCCTTTGAGCAGGTTCAGATGGCCGAAGAATTCGAACGGCTCGGGATAACGCGTCAACGCCAGCGGCAGGCCCGCCTGCAGGATGGTCTCGGGGGCGTGGATCTCCTGGTGGGCCAGGTTGTGGATCGTCAGCAGGCTGGCCGCACGACCCGGCAGGCCGCGGCCGGCGTACCAGCGGCGGCGGTAGACGGGCGCCAGCGCGGCCTGCACGTCGTGCGCGTGCAGGACGTCCACCGGCCACTGCAGCAGCTGCGGCAGGATCAGCGCGGCCTGGCAGAGGCAGCTGGCCCGCGCCACGCTGTCGGCGAACACGCGCCCGCCGGAGTCCGTGTAGATGCCTGGACGGTCGAAGAGTTCGGCGCACTCGATGAGGTCGACCGCGATCCCGTCCGTCGCCTCAGGCCACTGCCAGTAGCTCAGGCTCAGCATGTCCTGTCCGACTCGGAGCGGCAGCCGCGACGCCCCCGGCCGGGCGCGCAGCTCCCACGACGACCGTGCGAGGTCCCCGTACAGCGGCAGGACGATCCGCACGTTGTGTCCCCGCCTGGCCAGCGCGGACGGCAGGGCGCCGGTCACGTCGGCGAGCCCGCCGACCTTGACCAGCGGGCTCATCTCGGCGGCGACCATAAGGATGTTCATGCCGTGTCCTCGCTACCCGGAGCTTCGCGGACGCCCCGTTTCACGCGTCCAGGCCGGCGCGTCCTGTCAAACACGCCGCACCGCAGTGCGCAGCGCCGCCGCGGCGGCGGCGGGCTCCATCGGATTGATGAAGAACCCGGTGCCCGTCTCGAAACCGGCGAGGGGCGCCAGCCGCGGCAGCAGTTCCAGATGCCAGTGAAAATCCTCCACCGGCGGCGGCGCCGTGTGCAAGACAAGATTGTAGGCCGGCCGGCCCAGGACCGCCCGCAGCGCCCGGCAGCCGGCGCCGAGGAGTCCGGCGGCCGCCGCCAGCTGCGACGCGTCCGCGGCGCTGAAATGCGCGTCGTGCCGCCGCGGCATGAGCAGCATCTCCCAGGCGAAACGGCTAGCCGCCGGCGCCAGGAGCAGCGCTCCTCCGTTGGCGGCGATCAGCCGCCCCTGCGGCTCCGCCGCGGCGCCCATCTCGCAGAGCAGGCAGCCGCCATGCTCCCTCCGCCGCGCCAGACAGGCCGCCAGCTCGGTGCGCAGGATGCTCGGCACGACCGGCGTCGCCAGCAACTGGCCGTGCGCGTGCGCCAGGCTGGCGCCCGCGCCGGCGCCGGCGTTCAGGAAGAACAGGACCGCCGCCACGCCGGCGGAGCGCTCCAGAGCCCGCACGCGGACCTGGATCACGGCGAGGATCTCGGCGATGTCCCCGTCGGCGAGGTCGGCGAGTTCGCGATCGTGGTCGGGCGTGACGACGACGACCTCGTGGTTCCCGTCCGCCCCGCGGACGGCGGGATACCGGTTCGCGAAGACGCGGATCCGCCACGGCGGCCCACCGGCGGCCGCCGGCGCCTCGCGCCCCGTCGCCAGGATCTCGGGCGGCGTCTCGTGCTCGGCGCCAGGGCAGAAGGGGCAGGGCCGGCCTGGCTCGACGACCGCCTGCAACCGCTGGTCGCTGGGCCGCTGCTCGCGGCCGGGCGCGACGATGACCCAGGTGTCGTGCAGGGCGTCGTACCTCAGCCCGTCCACGAGGGGCACCTCCGTGCGCGTCGCCGCGCGCCTGCCGGGGCCCGCGCCACGATCGCCGCCGCTCAGCCGGCCAGCGGCAGGCCGCGGCTCGGCAGCCCGCCGCCGGCCAGCAGGTCGTCGACGTATTGGCCCAGCGTACGGAACCGGCCGCTCTGCAGCAGCGCCGAGAGCTTGGCGGCCATCGAGCGTTGCCCGGCCTGGCTGCGCCAACGCAGCAGCCGCCCCTGGCCGGTCCGCGGCCGGAAGTCGTCCAGCTCCCACGGGTGCAGATAGACGACGCAGGGCTGCCCCTGCCGGCGTGCGGCGGCGCGGATCGCGTGGTAGAGCGGACTCGGTAGAAGGCGCATGTAGCCGCCGCCGCTGTAGGGAAGGTTGACCCCGCCGACGCGCCAGGTCGGCATGGGCACCACGACGAACGGCGGCGACCCCGCCAGCAGGAACGGCGAACGCGGCGAAGCGGGCTGGCCGTAGCGCGGATGGCGGACCGGGAACAGCGAGCAATCGTAGCCCAGGCCGCGCTCGCGCAGCAGCTCCAGGTAATGGTGGACGCCAGGCGTGATCGTGAAACTCGGCGCGCGATAGCCCCGCGGTCGCGCGCCGCAGCGCGACAGCGCGTCCAGGGCGCGGTCCAGATCGGCCAGGAAGGCGGCCGGCGTCAACTCGCTGACCACCGGATGCGCGTACGAGTGGCAACCGATCTCGTGGCCAGCCGCGGCGATGCGCCGCACGAGGTCCGGATGATGATCGGCGGTCCAGCCCAGGATGAAGAAGGTCGCCTTGACGGCGTGCTCGTCCAGCAGGGCCAGCAGGCGGTCGGTGTTGGCCTCCACGCGCCGCTCCTGCCGCGGCCAGAGCTCCGGCGGCACGTGCGCAAGATAGTTGTGGCCGTGGAACCATTCCTCCACGTCGATGGTCAGGATGTCGGGGGCCGCGTTCATGGCCGGTCTTCCTTCGCGCCCGTCCCGCCGGCCGCATCCGCGGACGCGGGCGCAGCCGCGCCGAGCGACGTTCGCGACGGCGGCCGCGGCGCCGCGGGCTCGGCGACGCAGGCGAACTGCAGGTAGCGCATTTCGGCGAGGCGGCCCAAGCATAGCACGTTGCAGACGGCGAACAGCTTGGACCGCGTGGGGTTGATCCCCGCCTGCTGCCGCAGGCGGTAGCCCGCGCGCTGGAAGAGTCCCCGCATGCTCGAGCGCGTGAAGAAGCGCAGGTGCGTGCGGTCCCGTATCCCCTCGTCCTGGTATTCCCAATCGCCGCGGACGACCAGATCCCAGACGTTGCGATAGTAGCGCACGTTCGGCAGGCTGGCGACGAGGCACCCGCCGGGCGCCAGCACCCGCTGCAACGCCGCGAGCAGCTGCTGCGGCTGCGCCAGGTGCTCGAGCACGTCATTCAGCACGACGCAGTCGAACGCCTCGGCGGGCAGCTCGGCGACGCGGTCCTCGGCCGGGCCGACCAGCACGCGGTCGAGCTTCTGCGCCGCCCGCGCCGCAGCCGCGTCGTCCAGTTCCAGGCCCCAGATCTCGAGCTTGATGCCCGCGAGCTGGCGTTCGGCGCGCAGGCCGGCGGCGAAGGCGCCGTCGCCGCAGCCGACATCCAGCAGCCGACGGGCGCTTGACGGCACGAAGGCGCGCATCTGCAAGCGGAGATGGTCGAAGTAGGACGCCGCGTCAACCATGCACGGCGTAGCGCCGAGGGTCATCGGACATGTCCACCAGGACGGTGCGCTGGGTGAACCTGGTGCGGTGATGTACGCCCTTGGGCACGTGGTAGTGGTCGCCGGGCTGGTAGAGATTGGTGCGGCCCTCGATCTCCAGCACCATCTCGCCGGAGAGGACCGTGCCGCGCTGGGCGCAGTGGGAATGATCGGGGAAGGACACGCCTTCCTCGAACACGAAGAACACGACCTGCTTCTGATCGTCGTTGAGGGCGAAACCGGTGACCCCGTCGACGGGCACCTCGACCCGGGGCAGGGCGAGGACTTCGTCAGGCAAGAGGCCGGAGAACTGAGCGGTCCGTGTCGATGCCATGGATGCCCTCCTTGCGTCTCTGTTGGCGATTACCCTCTAACCCGGACTATTCATGAAAGGCCGGGCTAAGCCTCATTCTAGCCGACGGCCGCTACAATGCAACCCCCCTGCGCCGCGCGGGCGCCGCGCGGCAGAAAACGGGGGCCAGGCGCGTCCGTCAGCCGGCCAGCTTGAACTCGGCCAGGACCGGGAAATGGTCCGACGGAGGGGCCGCCGCGGGAGCCAGCAGGCGATCGAAGTCGATCCTCGTCACCGCATGGATCTCGAGTTGCGGCCGGAAGAACACGTAATCGATGCGCCGGTGCCCGAGCAGGATCTTGCCGAGGCGGTCGCGCAGGTCGAGGCCCCGATACGTGGCGCCCCGTTGGTCCTCGCGGCCGCCGGCCTCGCTCCAGGCGTCGTAGAGCGTCACGCCGCGGCCGCCGGTCTCGCCGACGAGGCCCCGGATCTCCGGCGTGTCGGCCACCGCGTTGAAGTCGCCGGTCAGGAAGACCGGCATCTCCTGGCCCATCTCCCTCAGCTTGCGCGCGATGAACTCCTGCAGCAGGCGCGCGCCGCGACGGCGGTGGCCCGGCAGGAAAGCCTCCAGGTGCGTGGTCCCGAAGAGGAACGGGCGGCGCGTCGGGCGGTGTTCGAAGTGCGACCAGACGGCGACCCGCGGGCGCGAGGCGAGAGCGAAACGGCTCGCAGGCTGCGCGGGTTGCGGGGAAAGCCAGAACGCTTCGCCCGGAGCCGGCAGCCGCCGGACCGTTTCGCGCCGGTAGAAGATGGCGCTGTACCAGCTGTCCGCGCTGTGGGAACGCAGCGGGCCGAGGTTGCCCTCGCCGGTGAATTCGTAGTCGGGCAGCCGCTCGCGCAAGTCGTTGAGCTGCTCGAGGTTCGCCTCCTGGGTGCCGACGACGTCCGGCTGCAGGGCCTGGAAGATCGCGACGATGCCGTCGCGCCGCTCGGTCCAGGGGAATCGTTTCGTCTTCTTGCCTGCTGCCAGCAGGTTGAACGTCATGACCCGCAAGTTGTTCTGAATCAAAGGGCAGCTCCGTCGTGCGCTATGTGCAGAAGCGGCGCGGAGCCGCATTGCAGCAGTTCAAGGGCGAAGATTTCGTGCAGAACCATCTTCTTACGTCCGGGTTCCCGCCAGTGTTGCAAGAGTGATACCCGAATCGCCGTCGCGCCAAGATGCGCATTGAATCTTGCCGCCGCAAGTCCTCTTTATTCGAGACCGTGGTGCCGCGAGCGGTCAGAACAGGTCGAGTTGCGGGGCGCGGGGCGGCAGATCCAGGGCCGCGAGCACGCGGGGAATCCACGCGGAGCGATCGGCGGCGGGCAGGCGCAGGCATGGCAGTCCGTAGTCGGCCAACAACTCGTCGATGAGGCCATCGACGGCCGCCTGGAATCCGGGCGAGACGTCCCGGGTCCCGTCGAAGCGCGGCGGCGCCATGATCGGCACCTTGACGAGCAGGTGGTACGAGCCCATCCAGTGCCGGACCAGATCCTCGAGCGCCGGCTGCCGGCCGGCGGCGTTCACGAGGTACGCATAGTTGTCAAGCAAGGCCCGATCGCAGACGATGATCTCGTAACCCTGCGCGAGGGCGATCTCCTCGGCGATCTGGGTGTGCAGGATCCACTGCTGGGCGTCGCGGGTCGTGTCCCGGTTGATCGGCAGCGGACAGCGACGGGCGATTTCCTTGACGAGGTCGACGCTCAGATCCAACCGCTTGAGGCACGCGGCCAGTTCGAAGCAAAGGGTCGTCTTGCCGACCCCGTGGGAGCCCATGAACGCGATCTTCATGAAGGGCAGGGTAACCTGTCGGGTCTGACAAGTCCAGCGGGCGCACGAGCCAGGTGCCGGACGCGAACAGGAGTCGCGACAACATGAGCGAGAAACGACAGCAGGACACCTGGCGGCTGGCGAAGCACGGTCCGCGGCCGAGCACGCTGCTCGCCGCCGGCGCCATCGCCGGAGCGATCGGCCCGCTGCTGCTCTGGCGGGGATACGGCGACCAGGCCTGGGTGGCCTGGCTCGCGTCACTGCTGCTGATCGCCGGCGGCCTGCTGCTCAGCGGGATACGGCCGTGGCTGACGACGTTCGCGCTGATCCCCGGAGGGCTGTATCTCCTGCAGGGCGCCAGCCTGGCCCTGGCCATCGGGGGCATCGCCCTGGGCGCGCACGCGCATTCGCTGCTGGCGCTGCCGAAGCTGCTGTCGCTCGTGCTGCTCGCTGTGCTCGCGGTGCGCCAGATCGATAGGCGCCGCCGCCGCTGGCTCGCGGTCGTCGCCGGCCTGGCGAGCCTCAAGCCGTTGTTGCGTCACGTCGGAGCGCTGGAAGGCGCGTGGTCGCCGGTCCTGGATTCCCTGCTGGCCGTGTTGCTGGCCTGGGCCCTGGTTCAGGTGGCAGTCGTGCTGCGCCGTCTGGAGACGGCGTGGGCGACGCGGCGCTGGCAGGAGTCCCACGCCCGCCTCGACGACTTCGACGCGCCACCCCTGCCGCCGGTCAGGTAGCGGACGCCCCCCGCGCCGGACGCCGCCCGCCGCGGTGAGAGCGGCCGGCGGAGAGCGGCGGCCAGCGGCGATTTCGGTTATCCTTGAGCGGTGTCGCGCGATTGCCACCGCCGCCGACCGCCCCCATGGGAACTCAACGCCGCTCACGCTATCGCCTGGTCACGCTACGGAGCGCCGCCGTCGTGGCGTGGTGTCTGTTGGCGCCGACGATCGTCGCGACGGCCGGCGAGCCTCGCCAATGGCACCTCTCCCTGACGGATCCCGCGCGAGACGACCGTCCGGTCGCGGCGCTGGTTCTCGGGCCGGCCGAGGCCCCGGCCCCCTGCCCGGTGGCCGTCCTGGGCCATGCTACGGCGACGCCGGTCTCGTACTACCATTACCTGGCCGAACCGTTGGCGCGGTCGGGCTGGCTCGTGGTCCTGCCGACGACCGAAGGCGGCCTGCTGGCAGATCAGGCCGCGCTGGCGGCCGACATGCTCTGGCTGGCCAGGCTGCTGCGCGACGGCTCGCCCGCATTGCCCGGCGATCTGCCTCCGATCTCGCCGGGACCCGCCGCGATGCTCGGCCACAGCCTCGGCGGCGGCGCCGCGGTGCTTGCCGCGGCTGCGGCCCCGCAGGAGGTCGGCGTCCTTGCCGTCATGGCGCCTCAGGACAGGCCGCGGCCGTCGATGATCCGCCAGGCTGCGCACGTGGCGGCGCCGTCGCTGGTACTGGCCGGCCAGCACGACTGCCTGACCCCGCCGGAGCGCCACCAGGGGCCGCTGTTCGAGAATCTCGCGAGCGACCTCAAGGTGATCTGCACCCTGCGCGAGGGCGGGCACTGCGGATTCGCCGGCGATCCGGAGCCCTGCACCAGCGCTGAGGCCGAGTGCGCCCAGCTCATGCCCGCGGCCGAGCAACAGGAGCTGACGCTGAGCCTGGTGCTGCCCTGGCTCGCCTGGCAGCTGCGTGGCTGCGCGGCCGCCGCGGAGCAGTTCCGCGCCGCGGCCGCGCTGCCGGTCGTCCTGGCCTCCGTGGGGGGGACGGCGACCGCCGCCGCCGAACGCGGCGCCGCCGCCCTGCGCCTCGCCGGCGGCAGTCCGGGCAGCGGCACGGTGCGCTGGCTGGCGGCCTTGCCGCCAGGGCAGGAGATCAGGGCGGAGATCTACGATGCGCGCGGACGCCGCGTGCGCCGCCTGGCCCCGAGCGCGGTGGGCGGCAGCGCGCCGTCGCAGGAGGTCGCGCCGCTCGAGCTGGCATGGGACGGCCGCGACGGCGCGGGCCGCCGCATGCCGGCCGGCGTCTACCTGCTGCGCGTCTGCGCCGGCCGCGTGGCCCTCCACGGACGCTGCGTGCGCGTGGACTGAGCCCGGCCGCGGCGCGAACGACCATGGCCAGCCGGCTTACAACGAGCGAGGCGGGCCCGCGCGGGGCCCGCCTGCTTGCAGTTGGCCGATCGAAACGCAAGCGCGGGTCAGGCCGTGGCCTCCTCCTGCTTGAGCAGGTTCGCCCACTGCTGATCCACCCATTGCTGGCACTTTTCGAGCAACGCTTCGTTGCCTGGCTTGAACAGATGGCGGAAACGCGCCTGCTGCTTCAGCCACGGCGCGATCGGCGTGCGCTCCTTGGGCTTCTTGTTGATCGTATACCTGCCGTGCTCGACCTCGAAGAGCGGCCAGAAGTTCGTCTCGACCGCTTCCTTGGCGATCTGCACGCCGAGTTCCATCGGGAAACCCCAGCCCACGGTGCACGGCATCAGGATATTGAGGAACGCCGGACCGCCGCAGCCGAGCGCCTTTTCGACCTTCGTCGCGAGGTCCTTCCAGTGGAAGGGCGTGGTCTGGGCCACGTACGGGATGTTGTGGGCCACCATGATGCGCGTCAGGTCCTTGCGGTGCTGGGATTTGCCCTGCAGGACCTTGCCCGCGGGCGCGGTCGAGGTGTGGGCTCCGAACGGCGTGGCGCTCGAACGCTGGATGCCCGTGTTCATGTACGCTTCGTTGTCGTAGCACACGTAGAGCATCCTGTGGCCGCGCTCCAGAGCGCCCGAGAGCGACTGCAGGCCGATGTCGTAGGTGCCGCCGTCGCCGCCGAATGCGATGAAGTTCATGCGGTCCGCCGCGGCGGCCGCCGCCGACAGCTCGCCGTGCTTCTTGAGCGCGCGGTACGCGGTCTCCACGCCGCTGATCGTCGCCGCCACGTTCTCGAAGGCGGTGTGGATGAACGACGTCTTCCAGGCCGTGTACGGATAGATCGTCGTGACGACCTCCATGCAGCCCGTCGCGCCGCCGACCACCGTGTTCTTGCCGGCGACCAGCATGATCTGGCGCAGGATGTTCGCACCCGTGCAACCAGCGCAGGCGCGGTGTCCCCCCGTGAGCAGGTCCTCGTTCTGGACGAGCTGCCGCAGGTTGATGGCTTTCTGATCGATGGCCATGAGGGGGCCTCCTTCCTAAGCCCGGCAGCCGAGCAGGTTGTGGGTGGGCAGAGTGTGGCCGCCGGCGATCTTCTGCAGCGCCTCGATGACTTCGGCGGCGTGGCCGAGTTCGAAGTCGCGGCCGCCGAGCCCGTAGAGCCAGTTGTGGACCGGGGTCGCGTCCGGCAGGCCGTACATGGCGCTGCGGATCTCCGTGAAGACGGGCCCGCCCCAACCGCCGAAGCTGGCCGAGCGGTCGAGCACCGCGATCGCCTTGCGGCCGGCCAGGACGGGCCGCAGCTGCTCCGCCGGGAACGGCCGGAACATGCGCAGCTTCAACAGGCCGACCTTGACGCCTTTGGCGCGGTACTCGTCGATGACGTCCTTCGCGGTGCCGGCGCTCGAGCCGAGGACCACCATGACCATGTCGGCATCGTCGAGCTTGTATTCCTCCCAGAAGCCGTAGCGCCGGCCCGTCAGTGCGGCGAACTCGTCGAAGACGTCCTGCGCCACGTCGAAGATGCGCGGATACGCCGCGAGCTGGCTCCACTTGTGCTCGAAGTAGTAGTCCGTCAGGTCCAGGGGGCCGACGGTCAACGGACGCGCCGGATCCAGCAGCGTGTACTTGTGCTTGTACGGCCCGACGAAGCCGAAGGCCTCCTCGTCGCTCAACATGTAGAGGGCGTCTTCCTTGTGGCTGATGATGAAGCCGTCGTAGTTGACCATCGCCGGCAGGCGTACGTCCATGTGCTCGCTGATCCGGAAGTTCATCAACCCTGTATCGTAGGCCTCCTGAGCGTTCTCGCAGAAATGGTGGATCCAGCCGGCATCGCGTCCGCCCATCGAATCGCTGTGATCGCAGTGGATGTTGATGTTGCCCGACAGCGCGCGGTTGACGAGCGCCATCTGGATCGGCAACCGGAGCGAGGCGGCGATGTAGACGATCTCCCACATCAGGGCGAAGCCGGCCGAGCTCGTGGCCGTGATCGTGCGCGCGCCCGCGGCGGCGGCCCCCACGGCCGCCGACATCGCCGAATGCTCGCTCTCGACGAGGATCATCTCGGTCGCCGAGTCGCCGTTGGCCACGAACTCGGCGTACTTGTGCATCATCTCGGTCTGCGGGGTGATCGGGAAGGCGGAAGCGACGTGGGGCCGCGCCTGCTTGAAGGCGTAGGCGACAGCCTCGTTGCCGCTCAGCGCGACGAGCTCCTGCTCGCGAATCTTGCTCATGATCCGAACGCCTCCTTCTTATTTCTCTTCGCGGACCATGACCAGCGCGGCCTTGCCCTTGGCGGCAGGCGGGCACTCGTTGGCGCAGATTCCGCAGCCTTTGCAGTGATCCAGCTCGATGCCCACGACCTGCGGCTTCTCGCCGCTGAGATCCACCTTGATCGCGGTATCCGGACAGTAGATCCAGCAGAACAGGCACTGGATGCAGTTGGCCGGGTAGAACTGCGGCACGTAGGTGCGCCAGTCCCCGGTCTTGAAAGTCTCGGCGTTGCCGGCCTCGGGGATGATGCCGGCCTCGGCGAGATCCTGGGCCTTCTTCAGACTCATGCCACAACCACCTCGTTGTAGGCCTTCTCGACGGCGCGCAGGTTGCCCTCGACCACGGCCTGGGAGAACTTGGCGCTGAACTTCGCCTTCATCGCATCGAGGAACTCGTGCAGATCCATGAATGGCTCGGCGGCCAGCAGCGCGCCGGTCATGGGCATGTTGGGAATCGGTTTGCCGAAGCTGTCGAGGGCGATCTTCGTGGCGTCCACCGTGTAGACCTTGGCGCCGGGCACATTCAGCTTGGCTTTGATCTCGTCCGGCGCGAGCGCCGTGTTGACCAGGAAGATCGTGCTGGCGTCGGTGCCCGCGGTCACGCCGGCCGCCGGCGAATCCAGCAGCGAGGGATCCAGGACGACCACGATGTTGGGCTTCTCGATCCCGCAGTGGCGGCGGATGGGCGCCTCGGCGATGCGGGTGTAGCCACGTACCGGCGCCCCGCGCCGCTCGGGACCGTACTCGGGAAAGCCCTGGCCGAACTTGCCCTTGGCCAGGACGGCCTGCGCCACGAACGTGGCCGCGGTCTTGGCGCCTTGCCCGCCGCGCGCGTGCCAGCGGATCTCGACCATCTGAGCAGCCATGCTGCACCTTCCTTGCGATAGATTCCGGCGCAAACGGATCCTGTTCCACTCCAAGGTAGCCAGCGTCGCGGCGCGAAACAAGCAAAAGGGGTGCCGCCCTCTGGCGACACCCCGATTTCTTCGCGCCGGCATGCGCGGCGTCCCCCGGCGCGCGACCGGCACGGCCGCGGCAGCCGCGACGCGCTATTTGGCCAGCACGGCCTTGACGGTCCGGATCTCCTGCCCGTCCTGCAGGCGCAGGGCATAGACGCCGGTGGCCGCCCGGCGGCCGCTGCTGTCGTCGCCCTGCCAGACCACGCTGTGGCGGCCGGCCGGCAGATCGCCGTCCACCAGCGTCACGACCATACGCCCACGCATGTCGAACACCTGCAGCACGACCGCTCCGGCGCGCGGTAGATCGAAGTGGATCGTCGTGCGCGGATTGAACGGGTTGGGCGCCACGGTCGCGATCGCGAGCGCCTGCGGCACCGCGGGATCGCCGACCGCCGACTGGCCGCCCGCGGCCACGAACCGCTGGCTGAAGCCGCCGGCCCGGCCGTCGGCGTCGATGGCGCCGATCAGATAGTACCAGTCTCCCTCCGGGATGGTCTCTTGGTACGCGGTCTGCGGAGCCGCCACGATGGCGCAGGCCAGCTGCGGCGCGGCGACGAAATGCTCCTCCGCCGCGCGGTACACGACATAGCTGACCGCTCCTTCGACCGCGGCCCAGGTCAGGCTGACCTCGCCCGCGACGACCTCGCCTTGCAGATCCTGGACCGCCGTCGGTCCGCCCGGCTTGGCCGCCGGCCCGCCATGCAGGCCGCGATCGGTCGGGCTGCCGTCCCAATCCGCGCCGGCGCCCTGGTGTCCGCTGTCCACCAGGGGCGAATGCATCGCGGGGGCGAAATCGCCGGCCGCCGCGCTGACGTAGCGCGGGTCGACGGCCAGATCATGCGCGCCCATCGCCGACTGGAAGTTGCTGCCGCTGTTGCCGAAGGAGATGTTGTGGTCCGACGCGACCTCCGTGCCCATCAGGCGGACGCCGCCGCCGGTACTGGCCGTGATGACGTTGTTATGGAATGCTAGCGGACCTGCCGCGTCGACCATCGCGCCGCCGGTGTTCTGGCCGCTGTTCTGGTGCCACACGTTGTTGCGCAGCGTGCCGCCCTGGAGTTCCAGCGCGTAGAGACCGCCACCCAGGCTCGGCGCGTGGTTGCCGATCATGAGGACGTTCGCGAGCGTCAGCTGGCCACCTTCTGTGAAGACGCCGCCGCCCTGACCGGACCAGTTCGTATTCTGGGCGATCTCGCCGCGGACGAGATCCAACGCCGAAAAGTAGCTGTGGATCCCGGCGCCGCCATGGCTCGCGCGGTTGTTGGCGACGACCAGATCGCGAGCGATCACCTGCGCGCCGCCAGCCAGCGCCAGACCGCCGCCCACGCCCGCGCCGCCGCCTCGCAGCTCGCTGTCGCGGATGGTCGCCATGCCGCCATGCACGTAGATCGCCGCGCCGGGATACGTCGCCAGGCTGTCGCTCGTCGCGTTGCCCAGGAACAGGCAATCCTCGATGAGCGCGCCGGCGCACTCGGAGAGCGCGATGGCGCCGCCGCGGCTGCCGACGTTCCCGACGAAGACCGAGTTCCTGATCACCGGCGCGCCACCGTGGGCCAGGATCGCGCCGCCCCAGCCCGCACCGTTGCCGGGATCGGCCCGATTGTTCTCGAAGCGGCAATTCTCGATGCTAGGCGAGACGCCTTGACTGAGGATCGCCGCGCCATGCCGACCGGCCACGGGCACCGTGCCGACGCGCCCCTGACTGTCGTGGAACGTGATGTTCGCGACGCCGCAGTGATCGCCGGCGCCGCCCTGGAAGCGCATCGCGCCATCAGGACCGCGCAGCCGCGTCGGGTACAGGTCGGGGTCGCAGACGGAGAAATCGGCGCTCCAACCACCGACGACGAAGCACTGCGAACCGACCGTCACGCCGCTTTCGAGGTAATCGCCGCCGGCGACCAGCACCGAATCGCGGCCGGCCCCCGCCAGGACCGCGGCGCCGATGCTATGGGCGGCCTTGGCGGGAGTGTCGTAGGGGGGCGTGTTGCTGCCCGCGAGCGAGACGTAGCGAGTCTGCTTGCCCAGGATGGTGAATTCGCCGTTGTTGAACCCGAACCCGCGATGCGTCCCCTCGCTCGGGTAGACGAGCACGGTGGCTCGGCTGGTCGTCACGTTGGGCAGCAGCCACTCGTAGCTGCCCGTGTTCGGCACGTTCAGCGCCACGATCTCGGTCTGGCAAGAGCCCGCGGTCCCGTACCAGATGTTGACGTGGTCGACAGGCTGGTTGATGGTCGACCATTGCAGCGTCAGATAGTCATCGCTGTAGAGGACCGCGCCGGAGGGCGGCGTACCGACTCCTACGCGGACCGGCGGCGCCGTATAGGTGAGCGAGGTCACGCCGCTGCCGATGTTGCAGGCGCCGTAGGCCACGTAGCAGTAGCCGTTCATGCCCCAGCCGCCGCCCCACGAGTTCTTGACGATCCAGGCGCCGTTGCTCCCCAGGCGATCGTCCCAGCCCACGATCAGCACGAGGTGATTCGTGCCGCTGCCCGGAGCGGTGATGACGCCGCCGCTGTAGCCCTCCCAGGCCGCGTTCGCATCGACCGACGTGCAGACCGGCCCGTTGTTCAGGACCGCGGTCTTGATCTGCGTGACATTGTTGGAGATGCTGTTCCAGGTGCTGATGTTCGTGAACTTGAGATAGTCGTTCTGCGTGCAGGGCACGCCGTCGCTGCCCTGGTAGGGCATGCAGTGCTCCAGGATGCCGCCATGGTGCATCATGACGTAATAGGCCGAACCGGCCCAGCCGCCGCCGCACCCTGAGCCGTAGGGATTGCAGGAGATGATCTGCTGCTCGGAGAGATCGACGATCCGGTTGTAATAGATGTTGATCTTGCTCTCCATCTCCGCCACGGCGGCGAACGCCCAGCACGAGCCGCAGCTGCCCTGATCCTTGACCGGGGTCACGCCGTTATGGGCGCGCCAGTCCCAGGTGCTCGGCAGGTCGTTCTTGTCGGGATAGACGACCAGCCGTTCGGCGAGGATCCGCTCGTAATCGGGCGGCGGCACGAAACCGCGGCCGTAGGTCTGCGTTCGCGCGTCCGGGACCTGTACGACCAGCAGGCCGATGATCAGGAGCCAGGCGAGCGGGAACGGATAAAGAGAACGAATATCATCGTATGCCGTGGAACAAGACATGAAACCCGCCTCCTGAAAGTCGGGGCCGACCGGGCGACCGTTCGCTGGGCAACCTGCACGGCGCGGCGGCTCGTATCGTGCGACGCGCGCCGCCGGACAGGTAAGTATAGCCCATAGATGCCGTATCATCAATAAGCATGCCGATAGGTTACCAGATTCCGACCGGATCGACGTCGAGCACGACCTCCAGGCCGCGGTGCGCCTCGCGCAGCGCTCGCCCGCAATCCACCAGCCAGCTCTTCTCGCCGCGCGACAGCTCCCCTTTCAGCAGGATCTGCTGGCGATAGCGGTTCTGCAGGCGCGGGAACACCGCCGGCGCCGGCCCGAGGAGTTCGCGGCCCGGCGCCGCGAGCCGCGACCGCATGGCGTCGGCCAGCTGCTCCGCGGCGCGTTCGATCTGTCCCTGGCGCAGGCCGCTGACGCCAAGCCGCACGAGTCGCGTGAACGGCGGATAGCCCGCCCGGCGCCGGTGTTCGCTCTCGAGAGAGGCGAAGCCCGTGAAGTCATGCGCCGCCGCCGCCTGGATGACCGGATGCGCCGGCTGCCACGTCTGCAGCACGACCCGACCCGGCGCCGCGCGCCCGGCACGGCCGGCGACCTGCGTCAGAAGCTGGAAGACGCGCTCGGCGGCACGGTACTCCGGCAGCGAAAGCCCGTCGTCAGCCGCCAACACGCCGACCAGATCGACCCCGGCGAAATGATGGCCCTTGGCGACCATCTGCGTGCCGACCAGGATGTCCGCCTCCCCCGCCGCGAACGCGCCGAGGATCTGCGCATGGCTGCCCCGGCGGCGCGTCGTATCGTGGTCCAGGCGCAGGACGCGGGCCTGCGGGAACGCCGCCCGCAGCACGAGTTCCGTCTTCTCGGTGCCGCCGCCCGCGGGCAGGAACGCCGGCGATCGGCAGGCCGGGCACGCGTCCGGCGACTCGCGACGGTGGGCGCAGTAGTGGCAGAGCAGGTGGCGCGGCCGCAGGTGCACCGTCAAGCCGATGTCGCAGTGCGGGCACATGACGACCGCGCCGCAGTCGCGGCACTGGAGCTGGCGCGCGAAGCCGCGGCGGTTGTGGTAGAGGATGGCCTGCTTGCCCGCGGCCAACGTCGCGCCGACCGCCTCCAGGAGGCGCTCGCTGAAGCCATCCTGCGGCGCCGCGCCGCGCAGGTCGACCAGCTCGACCGCCGGCAGCTCGGCGCCGAGACGGTCGGGCAGGGTGAAGAGCCGATAGCGGCCCGCGGTCGCGTTGTGCCAGCTGCCGAGATCCGGCGTCGCCGAGCCCAGCATGACGACCGCGCTGGCTTCGCGCCCACGCACGAGCGCGGCATCGCGCGCATGGTAGCGCGGCTTCTCGTCCTGCTTGTAGCTGGTCTCGTGCTCCTCGTCGACCACCAGGACGCCCAGATCGCGCACGGGGGCGAACAGCGCCGAGCGAGGCCCGACGACCACGCGGACCTCGCCGGCGGCGGCCGCCTCGTGCACGCGGCAACGCTCGCCGGCCGCCAGTCCGCTGTGGATCGCCGCCGCCTGCGCGCCGAAACGCGCCGTGATGCGCGCCAGCGTCTGCGGCGTCAGCGCGATTTCGGGCAGCAGGTAGATCGCGCTCCGGCCGCGGTCGAGCGCCGCCCGGATGACCTGCAGGTAGACTTCGGTCTTGCCGCTGCCCGTCACGCCGTGCAAGAGCAGGGAGCCGAACGCGCGGCGGTCGAGCAGCGCGCGCGCCGCGTCCGCGGCCGCCGCCTGGGCCGCCGTCAGCGTGATCGCGGGCGCGTCGGCGAGTGGAAACGGCCTGTCCGCGCGGCCGCCGCGGCGCCCGCGCGTCTGCGGTCGTGGCGGATAGAACAGCGGCACGACCTCGCCGAGCGGCACGCCGTAGTAGCCGGCCAGCCAGTTCGCCAGTCGCAAGCGGTCCGCGAGCAGGCGATAGCCCTCGGGCAGGATCGCCTCGAGGCCGCGCAGCGGCAGGCCGGCGTCCGTCACGTCCCGGCCGTCGTCCGCGCGCACGTCCACGACCAGGCCGATGACGCCGCGCCGGCGTCCGAACGGCGCGCGCGCGAGGTCGCCTGGCACGGGCGGCAGGCACGAGACGTCCTCCGTCCAGCGGTAGGTGAACGTCCCGGGCAGCGGCACCGGCATCGCGAGGTCGACGAGCCTGGTCGAGACGGCAGGACGATGCGGCACCGCGGGCGGGATCCTTTGCTGTGCCATGCTGCGGCCTGGCAGGTCCGGAACCACAGGACCGCGCCGGCGGCCCCTCGGGCGACGCAGCCATGCTACGCGGGTCGCGCACGCGATTCAAAGGGTTTCGCAGTACCGCGGTCGCTGAGGCGCGGCGGCGGCGCGCCGCGATGCCGCCGGCGCCGCCGCGTTCAGTGCCTGACGCCGAGAACCCCGTGCACCTTCTCGACCAACCGCTGCGGACTGAACGGCTTGGTGATGTAGTCGTCCGCGCCGGCGGCCTGACCAGCCTCGCGGTCGCCCTTGCCGGACTTGGCGGTCAGCAGGAGGACGGGGATGTGCCTCGTCGCGGGATTCTGCTTCAGTTCCCGGCAGACCGACAGGCCGTCGCTGCCAGGCATCATGACGTCCAGGATGACGAGGTCGGGATGCTCGCCGATGACCATGCGCAGAGCCTGTTCGCCGTCGGCGGCAGCCAGCACGTGGAAGCCTTCGGCCTCGAGGCTGAACTCCATGATGTTGCGGATGTTGGCGTCGTCGTCACAGATCAGGATCTTGCGCACTGGTCGGCCTCCCTGCTGGCGATGGTGCGTTCGCGAAGAAGATCGGCGCGCCGCGGCGGCGCTTGAGCGCCGGTCCGGCCAGGGGACGCCGATCAGACCTTGACCAACTGGACCGGATGCCGCGGCGCCGGCCGCTTGAGATCCTCGCCATCGTCCGCGCGCTCGCGCAACTCCTCGATGAGGCGGCGGCGGCGGGCCGCTTCCTCGAGGAAGACGGCCGCCAGCCGCGGGCAATAACGCGTCCCCGCGAGCGCCTGGATCTCGGCCATGGCGTCGGACAGCGGCACCGCGGGCCGCCACGGCCGCCGCTGCAGGAGGGCCCGCAAGCTGTCGCTCAGCGAGATCAGGCGCGAGCCGAGCGGGATCGCCTCGCCGGCCAACCCCTTGGGGTAGCCGCTGCCGTCGTAGTTCTCGTGGTGGTGCAGGATGATCTGCCGCACCTTCGGCGGCGGCTGCAACGGCGCCAGAGTGGTCAGGCCGGCCTTGACGTGGCGCTCCAGGAGGGCGCGTTCGGCCTCGTTCAGGCAATCGGTCTTGTTCAGCAGATAGGGAGGCACGCTGCCGAGGCCGACGTCGTAATACTGCAACGCGAAGGCGAGGTGCCGCAGTTCGATCTCCGGCAGTCCCAGCCGGCGCGCCGTCGCCAGGCAGATCTCCTGACAAACCGCGGCCACGTCGGCATGCGGCAGCGTGCCGACGCGCGTCGTGACGCGCAGCGACGACTGGATCGCCGCGAAATCCCGCGCCAGGTCCTCATGGTTCTCGTAGCGCGCGAGCAGGTGGACGAGGCGCGGCGCCATCGCTTCGAGCAGCACGCGGTCGTCGTCGTTCAATCGCCGTCCGTCGTGCCGATCGCGCACGATGACCACGCCGCGCGTCTCGCCGTCGCCGACGAGCGGCACGCACAGCGCCGGCCCGCCTCCCGACAGCAGGACGTCGCCCGGTTCCGGACCCTCCAACCTCGTGCGGCCGTCGCGCCAGACGCGGCCGGCCAGCCCGACGCCCGGCGCCAGGTGCAGGCCCTCTAGCTGGCCCGCCGGCAAGCCGGTGGCGCACAGGACGCTGAGCCGGCCGCCGGCGCGATCTGCGGTCAAGATCGCCGCCGTGCGCACACCGACGTTCTCGCCCACCCAGTGCACCAGACGCTGCAGGAACAAGCGCGGCTCGTGGAATACCGGATTCACCGACGAGGGCGGCTCGGGCACGACGACGTGCGGGCGCCGCGGCAGCAGCACGGTCAACCGCGTGCCGCCACCAGGCACGTTCTCCGCCCAGATGCGGCCGTCGTGCCAGCTGACGATGTCCTGGCAGATGGCCAGGCCCACGCCCTGGCCGCCCTTCTCCCGCGTGCTCGAACCGTCGACCTGATAGAACTGCTCGAAGATCGTATGGAGCTTCTCCTCGGGAATGCCGATGCCCGAATCCTCGACCTCCAACCGCACCGCGGTGCCTTGCTCGCTCAGTCGCACCCCGATGCGGCCACGCGGCGGCGTGAACTTCAGGGCGTTGTCGACCAGGTGGGTCGAGAGCTGCTGGCACAGGACAGGGTCGGCGTCCAGGAGCACGCTCTTCTTCTCGGTCTCGACCACGAGCGTCTGATCGGCGGCGGCCGCTCGTTGGCGCCAATCCTCGGCCAGCCGGCGCAGCAACGCCGCGAGATCGCACTCGGTGCGCTCGACGGTCTTGCCGCCGTCCTCCATGCGCTCCAGGTCGAGCAGGTCGTTGATGATCTCCTTGAACTGCAGGCCCTGGTCGTGGATGACGGTCACGAACTCGCGCCTCATCTCGGCCGTCATGTCCTCGCCGCGCTCGCGCAGCATCTCGGCGTATCCGATGATCGAGGTCAACGGCGTGCGCAGCTCGTGGCTGACGTTGGCCACGAAGTTGTTCCGCAAGTCGCCGAGGGCCTGCAGGCGCTCGCTGGCGTGCGCCAGGTCGGCCCGGCAGCCGGCGAGCCGCTCGCGCATGTCCAGGACCTCGAGGATCGCCGCGAGCTGGCGCGCCAGAAGCTCGAGGTAGCGGATGCGCAGCAGATCGGGCGCCCGCCCGGTGTCCGGCCGGCTCAGTTCCAGGAACCCGTGCACCGAGCCCGCGGGGTCGGTCAGCGGCACGATCATCCGCTGGCCGTCTGGCCAGGCGGCCTCGTCGGCCGGAACGCCGGCCGCGTGCGGCTGACCGCCGCCGGGCACCAGGTAGCTGTCGGAGATGCGGAAACGCGGATGGGCGAGTTGGGCGTAGCCGTCATGGTCCAGATGCGCGCCGGCCCGCCCTCGCGTCAGTTCGGCGCCGGCGGCGGCCTGCAGCTCGAACGCCTCCAGCGACGCGGACCACTGATAGAGCGATACTTCGGCGAAGCTGAAGAGCGTGCGGACCAGCTCGACCGCGTAGCCGTGCAGGTCCTGCTGATCGCGCCGCGCCTGCAGGTCGACCGCCCCGGCCATGAGATGCTCGAGCAGGCGCGCGCGGCGATTCGCGTCCCGCACGTGCTCGCGATTCCGCGCCAGGTTCTGCAGAGCTTGTTCGCGCTGGCGCCGGGCGGCCTCGGCGTCCGCGGACATCGCCTCCAGTTCGCCGAGCAGCACGCGGTTGCGTCCCTGGAGTTCCTCGCGCCGCCGCTGCACGTCGCGCGCGAAGACGTGCAGCAGGACGCCGCCTAGCATCGCGAGCAGCAGCACGTGCGTGGCGCCGGCCGGAAGGTTGCGCGCCAGCAGCGGTTGCTGGGCGTCGCCACCCAGCAGACCGAGGAAGACAGTCGCCGCGCTGACCGTGTAGAACGTGAGTCGGAAGCGGCGGCGCACCCGCCGCGGCCAGAGCGCGGCGCAGGCCGCCATCGCCATCGCCAGCAAGGCGAGATCGAGCAGCGAGAACGCAGCCGCCAGGAGCTCGTTCGGCGCGATGATCGCGCCGCGGCATCCGGCGCGCAGCCCGTAGACCACCGCCAGCGCGACGCCGATGAATCGCAGGCGCCGCCAGGACCTTTCGCGGCTGTCGCGCCAGGCCACGTGCGCCAGGACGGCGAGCATGGTCCCCAGCAGACCGCCGGTCGCGAGGTAGACCAGCCCCAGGCCGTCGCCGAGCAGCGGCAGCGCGAGGTCGGTCCAGGCGCGAAGATCCAGCGGCAGCTTCATCTCATCCTATCCGGTCCGCGATCGGGCATCCAGGAGTTCGCGCACATGGGCCGCCAGGCGCGCGATGTTGAACGGTTTGCGCATGTAGAGGTTGGCGCCGGCTTCGCGCATGGCGGCCAGCGCCGCGGCGTCGGTGCGCGCGGAGAGGGCGATGATGACCGTATCGGCGTGCGTGCGGTTGCGGCGCAAGAGGCGCGTCGTCTGCACGCCGTCCAGGCGCGGCATCATGACATCCATGATCACGACGTCGGGCTGGAACGCGTGCAGGCGATTCATGGCGTCCATGCCGTCTTCGGCGCGGCACACCTCGTATCCTTCCTGGCGCAGCGCCTGCTCGAGCAGCGCGGCCACCGGCGCCTCGTCATCGACGATCAGGATGCGCTCGTGCACGTCGTCTCACCTTTCCGGGCGGCCCCCGACGGTCCGGCCCAGGCTGGCAGGCGTCAGCAAGCCCTCCTCCAGCAGCGTCGCGAGGAAGCAGTCCACCACGCGCTCGTCGAACTGGCTGCCGGCGTGCCGCTGGATCTCCGAGACCGCCGCCGCCACCGGCAAGCCTTCGCGCCATGGGCGCGAGCGGATCATCGCGAAGAAGGCGTCGACGACCGCCAGGATGCGCGACCCCAGCGGAATCGCCTCGCCGCGGCGGCCCTCGGGATATCCCAGGCCGTCGACCCGCTCGTGATGGTGGCGGATGATCGCCTGCAACTGCGGGAGCGCGACCAGCGGACCGAGCAAGTCGAGACCTCGCTGCGGGTGACGGCCGATGTGGTCGCGTTCGTCGAGATCCAACTCGGTCGGCTTGTGCAGCACGTCGGGATCCAGCAGGACCATGCCCGCGTCGTGCAGCGCGCCGGCGTACTGCAGCAGGCGCACTTCGAAGGTCGATTGGCCCAGGCGCCGCCCGGTGCGCGTCAGAACCCGCAACGCGAGCGGATCGGCCGTCGGCACGCCGCTGCGTCGCAATCCGGTCAGCGCGGCGAGAGCCTCGGTCACCGTCTCCTGCACCCGCCGTTCGACGCCGCTGGCCAGCGCGGCCGACCAGGCCTTGCCGAGGATCTCCGCCAGGGTGCGCAGCAGTAGGAGATCGTCGTCGCCGAAAGCTCCGCCGCCGAGACGGCGCGCGGCCAAGATGACGCCCACCTCCGCCCGCTCGCCCAGACGCAGCGGCGCCAGCATGGCCGATCCCGGCGAATCATCGAGCCCGGCCACTTCCGGCGGCATGCCGCGGCCGCCGGAGAGCAGCTGCGCCTTGCGCTGGGCGCTCTGGAGCGGTTCGCCCCGCGCGGCGAGCCGGATTCCCGCCGTTTGGTGGCCGAGACCCGAACTCGCGGCGGCGACATACACCTCGTGCTCGGCCGCCGGCAGCAACAGAGCGACCCCGCGGGCGGCCGCGAGTTCAGCCACGAGGCGTAGCGTATGGCCAGCCAGGCGCTGCTGGAGCAGAGGGTCGGTGCCGGCGGCGGTCAGGGCCGTCTCGGTCGTCGCGAACTGCTGCTCCTTGGGCAGGTGGACGCCGAACGTGGCGCCCCGCCCTTGGCGGCTATGCACGTCGAGATGGCCGCCGTGCAGGTTGACGATCTCCTTGACGATGCTCAACCCCAGCCCCACGCCCTCGGTCCGCGAGGCGGCCCGCGTGCGATAGAAGCTCTGGAAGATGGCCCGCAGCTCCTGGGGCGCGATGCCGGGACCGCTGTCGCTGACGGCCAGGCGCACGGTCGAAGTCTCCTCGCGGGCCGATATCGTGACCCGGCCGCCCGGCGGCGTGAATTTCAACGCGTTGCCCAGGAGATTGAGCAGGACCTGGCGCAGAAGGTCCGCGTCTCCTTCCACGCGGGGCACGCCATCGGGCACGTGAACGCCGAGCTGCAGGTCGCGCGCCGCGGCCTGCGGCGCCATGATCCGGCGGGCCTCTTCGATGAGCGGGCCGGCGATCAGCGGCTGCGGATCGGTCAATGCCGGACCCCGCCCCCGCCGGGAGGAATCCAGCAGGCGATCGACCAGTCGCAGCAGGCGGTCCGCCTCGCCCCGGATCACGCGCAGGAACTCCCCGGCGTGGCTGAATCCCGGTTGGCCGATCTGCTGCTCGAGGACCTCGGCATAGGCCATGATCGAGGTCAGCGGCGTCTTCAGCTCATGGGCCGTGACCGCCGCCAGGCGAGCGCGCAGCTCTCCCAATCGCGAGAGCGCCTCGCTCTCGGAGCGCGCCGCGGTCGCGCAGGTCGCCAGATCGGTCAGACGTCGGTGCAGGCCGAGCAACGGCGCCAGCAATGAGCAGGCGTCGCCCAACTCGGCCGCCAGATCGCGGACTTCGCCCGGCATGTCGCGATCCGCAGGATCGTCCGTCGCGGCGTCGCGATTGCTGCAGCCGACGATCAGCGCCAGATCAGGGCCGTGGCGGCCCGGCACCCCGCACGCCAGCCAGTGCGCGGTCTGCCCGTCCCACTCCGGGCGGGGTGGCCCCGCGAGGGGTGGCGGACCCTGGCCGGCGAGCAGGCGGCCGGGTGCGGCCGCCAATCCCGCCCAGAAAGCCGGTTCGCCAGCCAGCTCGCACCAGCGCGGACGGCCGCCGCTCGCCGACCAGAGCACGGCCAGCGGCGGCGCGGGATCCGCGCCGACGGCAACGGGAACCAATCCCTCGCGCGCGAGCACGAGCGACCAGGCGATCGACGGATGGCCGGACCAGGCCGCCGCGAGCTCTTCGCAGAGGATACGCCAGGCCATGGGATCGTCCCAGCCGCCGGCTAGCCGCCTTTCGGCGGCATGCAGACAGCCCAGGATGCGGTCGCTCGACGCATGGTTGTTGCCGGTGCGGTCGTACATCTTCCTTCTGCGATCCTAGGGATCGCCGGGCTGACCCGGACCGGTGTCCAGGCAATGCAGCGTCGTGGTGACTCCCGGCGAGCGGCGCTCGACGACGATCACGGCGCCGCCCTGTCGCTTGCCGTGCACCTTCAGCTCGGCCAGCGCATCGCTCATGGCGGCGGGGTGGCTGAAACGACCCGCCGCCTCGACGATGAGCGCGATGGTCAGCGATATGAGGGGCACCTTGGCGATCTCGCCGGTGCGCGTGCGCGCTTGCAGGAAGCCTGCGGCCAGATCCTCGGCGTCGTGCAGATCGGCGACTCCCGCGTCGAACGCGCGCACGACGGCCTGCGCGATGGCCTCGGCGCGATCGCTCCGGCAGATGACCAGGAAGTCGTCGCCGCCGATATGGCCGACGAAGTCGCCGCGATCGCCGTGGCGGTCGACGGTCTCGCAGAGCGCGTGCGCCAGGAAACTGATGGCCCGATCGCCGCGGGCGTAGCCATAGTGGTCGTTGAAACCCTTGAAATGGTCGATGTCCAGGTACAACGCGCCGAAGGGATCGCCTGCGATCAACCTGCGCTGCACCTCCCGTTCGATGGCCAGATTGCCGGGCAGACCGGTCAGCGGATTGGCTTCTCGCTGGCTACGGCTCGACTCGAGCATGTTGGCGACGCGCGCCAGCAGCTCGTCTTGATCGAACGGCTTGGCGATGTAGTCGTTGGCGCCGCCGCGCAGTCCCTTGATGCGCGTGCTGCTCTGGTCGTGAGCCGTCAGCATGATGACCGGCAGGCGCTGGGTTTCGCGGTTCTGACGGATACGCTCCAGGACGGCAAATCCGTCCAGGTGCGGCATCATTAGGTCCAGCAGCACGAGGTCCGGCTGCTGCGCGGCCAGGAGGTCGAGGGCCTGGCGCCCGTTTTCGGCCGGGACGACCCGGTGACCGGCTTCCTCGAGCAGGAACTGCAGGATGCGCCGGATGTGCGGCTCGTCGTCCACGATCAGGATTTTTGCCGGTTCGGCCATAATCCCCGCTCCACGGCCCGTGCAGAATGGAACGCCGCGACTGCTGGCGGCAGCCGTTCACCTGGGCGCCGCAAGGCCCGTGCCATCACGAGGGATTCGCAGGCCCAGCCGGGACGAGCCGGGCACGGAGAGCTCTGCGCCGCAATCGTCGCAAACTTGTTGATTTGTGATTATCGATATCGACATCAACGCGGCGCCCGGCGTCAACGATCCCGGCACCGGCCGCGGGTGCGCGGCCGGTCTCGCCGATCCGGGTCGGCGAGGCCCGCTCGACCCTTGGGCGTCGCTGCCCTGCCTCATCAGCCGGTCGTGCAGATTGGTGCCGGCGATGTTCGCTCGTCCGAGCGCATCGCCGGCCCGATCCGCACGACCGGCGCCTAAGCCCAGCTGAGCAGCGGTCCCCTGGCGAAACTGTCCAGATCGAGGCCGTCGCGACGCCCGGCGCGCAAGTGCAGATAACCCGCGTAGGCGATCATCGCGGCGTTGTCGGTGCAGTAGACCGGGGCGGGCGGCGAGAAGTGCAAACCGCGCCGCGTCGCCTGTTCAGCCACCTCGCCGCGCAGCTGACGGTTGGCCGCCACGCCGCCGGCGAGGTAGACGGCGGCGACGCGCTGCTCGCGCGCGGCCTGGAAGAGGCGCTGGCAGAGGATGTCGACGATCGCGTCCTGGACGCCGCGGCACAGGTCGGCGACGTCTTGTTCGGCGAGCGGCGCCGGCAGCGCGCCAGCCGTCTGCTTGACGGCGGTCTTCAGCCCGCTGAACGAGAAGACCAGGCGCGGATCGGCGGCCAGCGGCCGCGGCATGACGAAACGGTCCGGCGCGCCGAGACGGGCGAGGCGGTCGATGTGCGGACCGCCGGGATACGGCAAGCCCAGCAGCTTGGCCGTCTTGTCGAAGGCTTCGCCGGCCGCGTCGTCGAGCGTTCCTCCCAGTCGCGTATAGCGGCCGACCTTCTCGACCAGCACGAGCTCGGTGTGTCCGCCCGAGACGACCAGCGCCACGGCCGGCAGCACGAGGTCGCCGGTCAGCCCGTTGGCCAGGATGTGCCCCTCGAGATGATGCACGCCGACCAGCGGCAGATCGGCCGCGCGCGCCAGGGCCTTCGCGGTGCTCAATCCCACGAGCAGGGCTCCGATGAGGCCGGGACCGCGCGTGACGGCCACCGCGTCGAGGTCGCGCACCGCCAGCTCCTGGCGCCGCAGGAGATGATCGAGCAACGGCAGCAGGTTCACCAGGTGCGCGCGGCTGGCGAGCTCGGGCACGACCCCGCCGAACTGCTCGTGCAGGTCGACCTGACTGCTGAGCAGGTTCTCGGCGACCTGGCGCTCGCTGTCGTACAGCGCCACCGACGTGTCGTCGCAGCTCGTCTCGATCCCGAGGACTCGCATCGTCTCGCTTCCTCAGTCTAGACCCTATGGAGTGACCGGCCCCCCTGTCGTAACGTCGTCAACGTCCTCTTT
>CAZJWO010000012.1:0-46659 GCA_964549735.1 uncultured Fibrobacteraceae bacterium
GGCTCGGCCGGCACCACGACCGCCGGCGAGTCCTCGCGCACCACGAGGAACGTCTCGAGCAGGCTGCGGCGGCCGTCCTGCAGGTACTGGCCCAGGCTGTGCAGGTCGGTCGTGTAGACCGTCGCCGCCGGAAAGATGCCCTTGCCGTCCTTGCCCTCGCTTTCGCCGAAGAGCTGTTTCCACCACTCGCCGAACGTGGCCAGGCCGCTGTGGAACGTGGCCAAGACCTCGGTCTGGTAGCCCTTGGCGTAAAGGCCGTAGCGGACGGCGGCGTAGAGATGGGCCGGATTGGCGCGCAGCTCGCGGGTCTGGCAGGCCTCGCGCATCGCGGCCGCGCCGGTCACCAGGCCGCCGATGTCGACGCCGGCGATCGCCAGCGGCAACAGGCCCACGGGGGTCAGCACCGAGAAGCGGCCGCCAACGTCGTCGGGAATGATCCAGCTCTGCCAGCCGGCCTCGGCGGCCATCTCGCGCAGGGCACCGCGCCGCGAGTCGGTGATCGCCGCGATGCGTCCGGCCGCCGCCTGTTCGCCATAGCGTTCGAGCAGAAGCTTGCGCAGCACCCGGAAACCCAGCGCGGGCTCGAGCGTGGTGCCCGATTTCGAGATGGCCACGAGGCGGAAATCGCGCCCCTCGAGACGTTGCAAGACCCGGCGCAGCGCGCTCGTACAGAGGTTCGTGCCGGCGAACAGGATCTCGGGCGCGCCCGCGGCCGATCCCAGAGCATCGAGCACCGCCCGCGCGCCGAGGTAGCTGCCGCCGATGCCGATCACGACGACGGCGTCGCTGTCCTGGCGGGCCTGCTGGGCAGCGGCGGCGTAGGCCGCGAGATCGGCCGCGGTGATGGCTGACGGCAGATCGAGCCAGCCCAGGACCTCGCAGCCGGGTCCGCGGCGGGCCGCCAGATCGGCGGCGGCCGTCGCGATGCGCGGCGCCAGAGCATCGACGTCGCCCGGAGGCAAGAACGATTCGGTGTGGGAGATATCCAGCCGGATCCCGTGGACCTTGTCCATGGCCGCTCCTTGCGCGCCGGTCGCGCGCCGCCGCGCTTGCGCGGACCGGAAGATGCTGTGACATTCAGCGAGGACATCGTCGAGCATACACGACCCCGCCGCGGTAGCAACCGGAGAGGCGCCTCGTGACCAACGACTTCGGCCAGACCAGCCGTGACCCGGCGTCCCGCGACGCCACGGTCCTGGTCGCCACCTACAGCGAGATCGCGCTGAAGGGCAAGAACCGGCCCGTGTTCCAGCGCCGCTTGCTGAACAACATGCGGCGCGCGCTCGCCGCCGAGCCGGTCACGCGCATCAACCACGTCGAGAGCCGCTACCTCATCTGGCTGGACGGCCCGGAACGCGCCGAGGCCTGCGCCGACAAGCTGGCGCGCGTCTTCGGGATCCGCTGGATATCCCCGGCGGTCTCGATCGCCAAGGTCGACGTGGGACCGCGCCTCGAGCGCGTCGCCGAGGTGGCCGCCGCGCTCGCGCGGCGCGACGTCGGCAGCGCCCGCACGTTCAAGGTCGCCACGCGGCGCAGCGACCGCGGCTTCCCCTGGAACAGCCAGCAGATCAACGCGCTGGTCGGCGAGGCCGTGGGCGCGGCGATCGCTCTTCCCGCGCGCATGAGCCAGCCGGACTTCACGGTCCACGTGCTGGTCCTGCGCGAACGCCTGCTCGTCTTCACCGCGAAGCGCGACGGCGCCGGAGGACTGCCCTGCGGCAGCGGCGGGCGCATCTGCTGCCTGCTGTCCGGCGGCATCGACTCGCCCGTCGCGGCCTGGCTCATGATGAGCCGCGGCTGCCGGCCGACCCTGGTCCATGTGTTCTCCGGGCGCACGGCCGCCGAGGCCGACACGGCGAAGATCGTCGAATTGACGCGGATCTTGGCGACCTGGTCGCCGGCGCCCTTGACCCTGTGGCTGGTGCCCGTGGTGCCCTATGAGATACGCGCGATCGAGCACGTCGACGACGCGCACGACATGCTCATGTTCCGCCGCTTCATGCTGCATTGCGCGACGTCGATCGCCCACCGCGAGAATTGCCTCGCGCTGGTCACGGGCGACAGCCTCGGCCAGGTGGCCAGCCAGACCCTGCAGAACCTCGCCGCGATCGGCCCCCACCTCCAGCTGCCGGTCTTCCGGCCGCTCATCGGGCTGGACAAGGAGCAGATCACCGCGATCAGCAAGCGGATCGGCGCCTTCGCGGCCTCGATCCGCCCTTACCGCGACTGCTGTTCGATCCGCTCGCCGCGGCCGAACCTGAGCGCGCGCCCGGGCACGCTCGACGAACTCGCCGCGAAGATGGACCTGCCGGCGGCCGTGCAGGAATCCCTGCAGGCCAGCCAGCGCCTGGTCATCGGCCCCGGCGAGACGCCTGGCGCGAACTGATTTCGCTAAACCGCCGCCGCTCCGCGTCGATGCATGCGGATGACGAGGGGGCCGCCGCGCCGACCGTCGAGGCGGTCGGCCGTCCACAGGGACGTTTCCGGGCAAGAAAGGACATGGCAATGAAGATCCTGGTCGTGGACGACAGCCGGGCGATGCGCCGCATCGTCTCGCGCACGATCCGGCAGGCCGGATACGAGGGACACGACATCGTCGAGGCCGAGAACGGCCGCGAAGCTCTGGCGATGGTCAAGGCCGAGAAGCCGGATCTGATCCTCTCCGACTGGCACATGCCCGAGATGACGGGAATCGAGTTCCTGCGGGCGCTCAATGCCGAGGGCGTCGAGATCCCGTTCGGATTCGTCACTTCCGAGAGCACCGCCGAGATGGTCGACATGGCGACCGAGGGAGGCGCGCTCTTCCTGCTGGCCAAGCCGTTCACGGCCGAGGACATGGGCCAGGTCCTGGGAGCGTTCATCTCTTGAGCACGAACGTCGTGGCCATCACTCCCGAGCAGCAGCAGGACCTGGTCGCCAAGCTGGACGCTCTGAGCGACGCCCTAAATGCCGCGCGCGAGACGTTCCGCAGGCAGCTGGGCGTCGACTTCACGCCGAGCGGCACTCCCGGCGCGCCGGACTGCCGCACCGTGGAATACGGCAGCACCATCGCCCTGACCGGCGAGACGACCAACTTCATCTACGCGGTGGCCTGCGACGGCGGCACGGCGCGCTGGCTCGCCCGCCACTGCTTCGAACTGCAGGCGGACGTCGAACCCGAACTCGCGGATCTCGCCGACGCCCTGAACGAGATCCCCAACATGACCGCGGGCAACTGGAAGGCCCGGCGCGACAAGCATGGCGAACGATACCAGCTCGGCCTGCCGCTCTTCATGCGCGGCAACGGCTGGCTGCAATTCTTTTCCAAAGGCGTCAATGCCGTATCCCAGCGCTTGACCGGTCCGGACGGCATGTCCGTCCAGATCGTGCTGGTCTGGCAGAGCGGCGTCAAACCAGGAGGGGCCACATCCATGTCGATACAGACCGCCGCCGCGAAGGCCGAGGCGGCCAACCTGCCCATCAACGTCCTGCAGGAGGCCACCCAGGCCGTGGTCAACACCTGCGAGGTGCAGATGGGACTCTCGCTCGAAGTCGAGGCCAATCCGGGCGACCCGCGGGAGGCGAACGTCCAGTACGGCAGCAACATCGCCTTGACCACCGAGGTCGGCGGCGGCTGGAACCTGGCCGTCATGGGCGACAAGGAGAGCTGCCAGAAGCTCACGCGCATCCTGTTCGCCATGGAGTCCGATGAAGAGCCCGCCATGGAGGACCTCGCCGACGGCATCGGCGAGATCGCCAACGTCGCCGCCGGCGTCTTCAAGGCCAGCCGCCTGGCCGCCGGCCAGCGCGTGCAGATCGGCTTGCCCCTGTTCATGGAGGGCCGCGGCTGCATCGATTTCTTCGCCTCCGGCCTGCAGGGCCTCTCGCAGAGCCTCAACGGCCCGGACGGCATCACCATGCACGTGATCATCATCTGGCAGGAGGGGACGAAGTGACGTTGACGCTACCCGAACCCAGGGCGGTCCTGGACCTCCTGAGCATGTTCATCGGCGGGCGGCCGCCCCTGGCCCCGTCGCGCGGCATGGATCTGGCCATGCCCGCCTACGGCACGTACGTCTGCTGGCTCAAGGATGCCGGCGGCACGGTCGAGGGCGCCATCCTGACCGACATGGCGGCCTCCCTGTACATCGGCGGCGGGTTGATCATGATGCCCGAGGCCGCCTTGCGCGAGATGCAGAACCGGGGCGAGATCTCCGATGCGGTGCTGGACGGATTGGGCGAGATCTTCAACAACGTGCGGGGGCTGCTGAACCGCATCAAGATGAACCCGCACGTCAGCCCGAGCGATCCGGAGCCCTATGAGCCCCCGGCGCCGGATGGGGATCTGGGCTGGCTGTACGACACCGAGCGGCGCCTCGATCTGCACGGCCACACGGTGTTCGGCCCGGCCACGCTGACCTTGCTCGGCCGCTAGCGGCCCGTCGTCCGGCATTCTCCGCAGGCCCGTCGCCGGAGCGCAGCCGCCGGCGGAGCTCCGGCCCCGCCGCTACGCGGTCACGGTCGTCCGCTTGCTCACGGCCCTGAGCAGCCGCGCGGGGATCTGATCCAGCGCGACCTCTTCCGAGACTCCGCCCAGCAGGACCGCTTCGCGCGGCATCCCGTAGACCACGCACGAGGCTTCGTTCTGGGCGATCGTCCAGGCGCCCGCCGCGTGCATCTCGAGCATGCCTCGCGCGCCGTCGGCGCCCATGCCGGTCAAGAGGATGCCCACGGCGTCGGCCCCGGCGGCCTTGGCCGCCGAACGGAAGAGCACTTCGACGGCCGGCTTGTGCAGGCCGACGCGGGGTCCGTCGCGCAACTCGACGCGGTAGCGCCCCGCCCGCCCCTGCACGAGCAGGTGCCGGTCGCCGGGCGCGAGCAGCGCCAGACCGGGCGTCACGACATCGCCGTGCTGCGCTTCGCGTACGTCGAGCGCGCCGAGCTTGTCCAGCCGTCCGGCCAGAGACGCCGTGAACAGAGGCGGCATGTGCTGGACGATGAGTATGCCGGGCGTCTCGGCCGGCAGCGGCGCCAGCAACCGGCACAAGGCCTCGGGACCGCCGGTGCTCGCGCCCACGACGATGAGCCCGCGGCGGGCGCCGCCGGCCGGCAGCGCCAGCGGCTCCGCTGGCGCCGGCGTCTCGCGCGGCGCCACGGGCTGCTGCGAATCGACACGCGACGCCGCGGCGGCTTTCACCTTGCGCACCAGCTCGTTGATCATCGCCTGATTGGCTGTCTGGTTCTTGCTCATGACCTCGACCGCCTTCAAGCTGAGCGCCTCGATGGCCTTGTCGCTGCCCTCGCGCGTCAGCGAGGAGCAGACCACGACCGGCAGGGGATAGTGCTTCATCAGCTTGCGCAGGAACGTCAAGCCGTCCATGCGGGGCATCTCGATGTCCAGAGTCAGGACATCGGGCTGCAGCTTGACGATTAGGTCGCGCGCCAGATAGGGATCAGGCGCCTCGCCGACGACCTCGATGTCCGGATCGCGCGAGAGGCCGTCGCGGAACAGGCGCCTCACCACGGGCGAATCGTCGACGATCAGCACGCGGATCATATCAGCCCCGCTCGAATTCGAGGTGCAGGAGCAGCGGCTCGTCGTCCAGCAAGAAGCCCATGCTGCGGGGATCGCCCCGTAGCGCCGCGAGTCGCTCGCGCGACAGCTCCTGATGGCTCGGCGTCTGCAGCCGGAAATCGGCGGCGCTGCCCGCCAGCGCCATGATGACGTGCCCGCAGACGACGTTGAGCATCTCGCGCAGCGCGTCGGCGAGCATCGCCGGCCTGGTCAGCTCGTCGGCGTCCAGTCCCAGGATGTTGGCCGCGATCTGCGGCTGCAGGGCGGCGGGCACGATGACCGCCAGGCTGCCGTTGACCTCGCCGCTGAACTGCATGCGCGCCTCGACCCACGGTTCCGGACGCAAGGCGATGTCGTCCGTCTCGACCGGCTCGCCGAACATGAACGTCAGCTTCTCGACGACGCTCAGGAACGTCGTCGTCAGGGCCTGCTGGCGGGACTCACTCATGGCTGGCCACCCCCATCACCTTGTCCACGACCTCGCGGATCTGCTCCGGCGTGAACGGTTTCTGGATGTAATCGCGCACGCCTTTGCTCTTCAGGCGCTGGATGCGCGGCTCGCTGCCGGCCGAGGAGACGATGACCACCGGCAGATGCACGATGGCGCCGCTCGCGGCCAGGCGATCGACGAGCTCCTCGCCGTCCATGACGGGCATGCTGATGTCGGCGAAGACCAGGTCGACCCACTCCCGTTCGAGCACCGTCAGGGCCTCGGCGCCGTGGCAGGCCTCGTAGATCTGGCCGATGTCCACGCCCGCCAGCTTGAGAGCCTTGGCGATCACCGCCCGGACGGTCGACGAGTCGTCAACGAGCAGGATATTGAACGCCATTGCGCTCCCCCTTCTTGTCGGGAGTGAAGATCTGGAGCAACTCTTCCAGACCCGTGATGACCAGCGAGGCGGCCGCTTCGGCGTCCTGGGACCGCAGGCCGAGGCGCGCCGCCGCCGGCTCGTCGAGCCGGTACTGCAGGCCGTCGCTGCCGAGACCCCAGCCGCAGTTCAGGCAGATCACGTCCGCGACGTGCACCAGATCGACCATGCCCTGCAGACTGCTGTCGGCGCGGCTCGGCTCATGGTGCCAGCGCGCCGCGGTCACGACCTCCTCCGGCAGATTCCACCGCTCGAGCAGGTGCGCGCCGACCTCGGCGTGGTCGACGCCCAGAACCATGCGCTCCGCCTCGTTGAACGTCAGGTGGTCGAGCGCGACCAGCTCCTTGATCGGCTCGTCGTCCACCTCGACGAAGGTCCCGAGCAGGACCTTGCCGACGTCGTGCAGCAGTCCCGCCGTGAAGGCGTTCGGCTGGCAGGTCGGCCGGCGGCCAGCGGCGATCTTCTCGGCGCAGATGGCGACCGCCACGCTGTGCTCCCAGAGCTGGCCGGCATCGAGGTCGTAGCCGCGGATGGGCTTGCGCACCAGCGGCGCGACGGACATGCAGAGCACCATCTGGAAGATGCGTTTGGTGCCCAGCCGGCTGATGGCATCGCGCACCGAGCCGATGCCGCCCTGCCAGCCGAAGTAGGCCGAGTTGGCCAGCTGCAGCACGTTGGCGGTCAAGCCGGGATCGCACTCGATGACGCGCGCCAGCTGGTTGAAGTTGACCTCGGGATCGTCCAGGTATTCCTGCAGACGGCAGACCACCGCCGGCAGCGACGGCACCGACGTCACCTGCGAAAGGATCTCGTCGCGGCGGCTCACAGCGGCACCTCCTTGCCTTCACTCTTGACGGTCACCAGACCGTCGGCCATGTAGAGGTACATGGTGCGGGCCTTGGCGCCGCCGATGTCCTCCGCGTCGATCAGGATGCTGTTCTTCCACAACAGCTTGCGCAGAATCGTGTAGTTGCGTTGGCCGATCCGGAACGTCTCCTCCCGACCCAGCGGCGACCCGGCGCCGGCGACCTTGGCGACCAGATTCTTGCGCTGCGCCCCCATCTCGAACAGCTTCGTCAGCAGCTGCGAGACCCCGGTGTCGACGAACATGAAGGGGCGCGCGCGCGCCTTGTCCGGATCGATCTTCGCCAGCGGCAGCATGCAATGGATCAGGCCGCCGATGCCCGATACGGTGTCGTAGAGCGCGAGGCCGATGCAGGAGCCCAGCGAGTAGGTCACGAGGATCTCGTTGGGATCGTCGGACACCTTCATGTCCGAGATGTCCACGGTCCGCGTGGTGATCCCCGGCTCGGCCTGCCTTCTCTGGCGCAGCAAGTTGGACACCTTGCACTCCGTTCATGGTGCCGCGGTCGCCCGCGGCGGGTTCACTGGGCCGACTGCGTGGTCTGGGCGACCGCCGCCAGTTCCTCGCCCCGCAAGACGCGATCGGCGTCCAGCAGGATCAGCACCTTCTTGCCCAGCTTGCCCATGCCGGTGATGAACTCGACTTCATCCAGGCCGCCGCCGAAATTCGGCGCCGGCTCGATCTGCTCCTGCGTGAAGGACAGCACCTCGGAGACCTCGTCGACGATGACACCCATCGTCACCGTCAGGTCATCCTGAGCCACCTGCACGACGATGACGCACGTCTTCTCGGTGTCCTCGATGGCGGGCATCCTGAACTTGGTGCGCAGATCGACCACCGGGATGACCCTGCCGCGCAGATTGATGACGCCGCGCACGTACGGCGGGGTCCGCGGCACGCGCGTCACCTCCATGATGCCGATGATCTCCTGGACCTTGAGGATCTCCAGGCCGTACTCCTCGCGGCCGAGCACGAAGGACAGGTACTTGCCAGGCTTGGCCAGGGTCGCTGTCTGGGTATCGGTGGACATGCGGTCAACCTCCGGGTTGGCGGACTGCTTCGCTGCCGCGAAGCGCGGGGGCGGCCGGCGCCTGCGCGCCGGCTTTCATGGCGGCCGGCGCCGCCGGCAGGGACAGCGCCGCATGCTGGTTGTGCGCGGCGCGGATCAGGCCCGCGACGTCCAGGATCAAGGCCACGTTGCCGTTGGACATGATGGCTCCGCCGGCGACGCCTTCGGTGTTCTGCATCGCTTCGCCGAGGCTCTTGATGACGATCGACTGCTGACCGAGCAGGTCGTCTGCGAGCAGGCCGATCTTGCGGCCCTCCTCCTCGACGACCACGACCACCGCGGCGGTCGGATCGGTCTTGGCCGCCGCCACGTTGAACAGGCGGCCCAACCGGTAGAGAGGCAGATGCTCGTCCTCGAAGGCCAGCATCTCGCCGCGGTCGAAGACCAGCGAGATGTCGCCGGCCGCGGGCCGCACCAGCCGCACGACCGAGAGCGTGGGCACGATGTAGTGCTCCGGGCCGCAGCTGATGACCATGCCCTCGATGATCGCCAGGGTGAGCGGCAGCTTGATGCTGAACGTCGACCCCTTGCCGGGCTCGGAATGGATCTCGCAGGTACCGCGCAGCTCCTCGATGTTGCGGCGGACCACGTCCATGCCGACGCCGCGGCCCGAGATGTCGGTCACCTTCTCGGCCGTCGAGAATCCGGGCTCGAAGATGAGATTGTGGATGTCGCGGTCGCTGAGCGCATCGCCTTCGCGGATCAGGCCGCGCGCGATCGCCTTCGCGAGGATCTTCTCGCGCGGCAGACCGCGCCCGTCGTCCTGGATCTCAATGCAGATGTTGCCGCCCTTGTGGAAGGCCCGCAGCTCGATGCGTCCGGCCTCCGGCTTGCCCGCCGCCCGGCGCTCCGCGGCCGTCGGCTCGAGGCCGTGGTCGACCGCGTTGCGGACCATGTGCACGAGCGGATCGCCGATCTTGTCGACGACGTTCTTGTCGAGTTCCGTGTCCTCGCCGGCCATGACGAACTCCACCTTGCGGTTCGTCTTCTTGGCGAGATCGCGCACCAGGCGGGCCATCTTCTGGAAGACCGGTCGCACGGGCACCATGCGCAGCGACATGCCGATCTCCTGCAATTCGCGGGAGATCTTGTCCAGGTGATCAAGATCCCGCGCCAGCTTCACCGACATGTTCGCCCGGATCTCGGGGCTCTGGCTGACCATGGATTCGGCGATGACCATCTCGCCGATCGTCTCGATGAGCCGATCCAACCGCTCGGCATCAACGCGCATGGCCTCCTTGACCTTGACGCCGGTCGCGCTCTTGCCGCCGCCACGCGCGTCGCGTTCGGCGCCGGCCGCCTCGGCCTCGATGTCGAATGATTCCTGTGGCGGTGCGACCGCCGGCGAATCTTCACCGCGCGTGGCGCCCGCCCGATCCGGTGGCTGGCGGCGCGGGAGGTTGGCCAGCGGCACGAAGCCGCTCTTGCCGACCGCCGGCGCGGGGCTGTCCGCCGCCGGTCCCACGCCGCTCGTCGCGGCCTGGAGGCGCGCCAGGAGGTTCGGCAATTGCGGCACCTGCTGCGGATAACCGGACCCGGCCAGGGCGACGACCACGCCCTCGATGAGGCGTTTCATCATGTCCACCGATTCGAAGACGAGATCCGCCGGCAGGCCCCGCAGCTCGATCTCGCCCTTGCGCGCCATATCGAGGAGGTTCTCGGCGCGATGGGCCAGCTCCTGGATGTGGTCGAGTTCGGCGAAGCCGGCCAGACCCTTGATGGTGTGGAAGGCGCGGAAGACCGCGTTGAGGGCCTCGCTCGCGTGTGGATCGGCCTCGATCGTCAGCAGGTGCGCCTCCGACGCGTCGAGGTGCTCGACGGCCTCGGCGATGAAGTCCTGCAGCAGGCCGACATCGCCTTCTTGCACGTTCTTGCTACTGTAGTCCGGCAGCTCGAGATCCTGCGGATCCGCGCGGCGCTCGCTCGCGTCGACCGGGGCCGGTCTCGCCGCGGCGGCCTCCGCCGCGGGCGCCGCAAGCGCGTCGCCGTCCGCGACGCCGGCGCAACGCGGCGCGGCTGGCGCCTGGTCGCTCGCGGGCGGCGTGGACAGGACGACCATGATCGCGCCGACGTCCTGCGGCCGTGGACCCTCGTCCGTCAGGTAGTCGAAGCAGGATTGCAGCCAATCCTTGACGGCGAGCAGCCTGTCGACGCAGGCGGCCGGCGGGTCGGCCTGGATCATGTCTTCGGTGGCATGGCAGGCGATCGCGATGTCGCCGAGCCCGAGCAGACCCGCTTCGCCCTTGAGCGTATGGAACCATCTCTTGAGACTCTCGACGCCGCCGTCGTCCGCATTCGTCTCGCACGCGAGGATCAGCTTCTCCATGTCGCCGAGCGCATCGGCTTGACGGCCGAGGAACTCCGAGACGATGGCCTCGTCGACGAGCGGCGACAGAGTCAATCCCTGTGGCCGCGCGCCGTCGCCAGCGGCGTTCGCGGCGCCGCCGCTACCGGCGGCGGCTCCGAGACACGGCGCGAACCCGTTGAACGACTCCGGCTGGTCCAGCATTTCCTGCAGCATCTCGAGGACCTGATTCACCGCGGCGATGACCTCGGCCGGAACCTCGTCCGCCACGGGGCTGCCGGCCACGACGACCGCGGCGCTCTCGGCGATCGCCGCCGCCTCTGGCAGACCGGCCTCGACGCAGTCCGCGGCCAGTTCCTGCAGCAGGCCGCCGACACGCGCCATCTCGGCCGTGTCGGTGGCCTCCATCATCACCATGGCCTGGGCAATTTCTTCCACCTGGGTCTGCACGTCGGCGATCGTCATGTGCCACCTCATGGGCCTGGCAACGGGCCCTCAGGGCTGGGAAGGGGCCGTATTCGCGATCTCTGGCCGGACGGACGCAGGATTCGCCGTGCGGTTCGCGCCCGGACGAACCGCAAACACCGTGCCACGGGCGGCATGGGACGCTGTCTTCGCGAGGTGGAGCGGATCTGGCGGGATCAGTCGATGACGACCCGGCGCGCGTCGGTCCAGCGTCCCCGCCACCAGGGGTCGTCGAGGCTGTCCGTCCGCACGGGCTGGCCGGCGCGCGGCGCATGGACGAACGCGCCGTCGCCGATGTAGATACCGACGTGGGTGGTCCGGTCGCCGCGGGTCTTGAAGAAGACCAGATCCCCGGGCTGCAGGTGGCTCGGGTCGATGCTCTGGCCCACCCGGCGCTGATCGATGACCGCCCGCGGCAGCTCGACGCCGACCCGGGCGTAGCTCCAGCGCACGAGCCCGCTGCAATCGAAGCCGCGGTGCGGCTGCTCCCCGCCCCAGCGATACGGCCGACCGATCTGTTCCAGGGCCTGGTTCGCGACCGCGAGCCCGAGCGGAGCGATGGGCCGGGAGAGATCTCCGCTTGCCGAAGCCCGCAGCTCTGGCGGCAGATCGGCGGCAGGAGCGTCCGGCGGCGCCTGGGCGACCGGCGCCGTCCTCGACAGGGACTTCCTGACGGGCGCCTCGGTGGCGGGCGGCCGATCCGCCTGCCAGTCCGGCTGTCGCAGGACTCTCTTCGGAGCGCAACCGCCGAGCGTCAGCGCGCCGAGCGCCCACGCCAAGAGTACGGCCGCCGCAACGGCCCGCGACCGGATGCAACCAGACACCACGCGCTACTCCAGTAGGCAAGGCGGCCGGGCGGGCTGCGCTTGCTCCTGGCCTCCTAGCAAGTCCAATGCTAACCTTGCGGCATGGAAGACCGCAACCAGCCAGCCTCGTCCGCGCCGGCGGACCCGGATGATCGCCACGCTGCCCCGCAGCCCGCGGCGGACCTGCTCGACCTCGTCGTCGAAAAGCTCGCCACCGGAGGCTCGGGCCTGGCGCGCCACAACGGCCAGGCCATCTTCATCCCGGGCACGGCGCCAGGCGACCGCGTGCTGGCCCGCCCGGTCCAGCACCGGCGGGGATACCTCGAAGCCACGCTCGTCGAGATCCTGGCGCCCGGACCGGGACGTCGGCAGCCCCCGTGCCCCCACTACGACCTCTGTGGCGGGTGCGATCTGCAACACCTGGACGACGCGACCCAGCGCCACGCCTGCCGGGAGATCCTGCTCGACTGCTTCCGCCGTCTCGGCGGCCTCGACGTGTCCGAACTGCTGGCCGCGGACCTCGCGTCGCCCGTGCTGGGTTACCGCAACAGGCTGCGCCTTTCGGCGAGCGCGCTCGAGCCTTACGGCCTCAAACAGCGGGCGAGCCACGAGGTCGTGCCCCTGTCGGCGTGCCCCGTCATGGCCGAGCCGTTCGCCGATGTCATCCTGCCGTGGCTGGTGCAGCTGCCGCCGATGGACCAGATCGTCGTGCGGCTGGATGGCCGCGGCGGCTGGCTGTTGTCGCTCTACGGCCATCCCAGCCGCCAGAAGCTCCTGCGCAAGGTCCTGGCCGATTCCGCGGCGGACGTGCCGGGCCTGCAGGGCGTGCTGATGAACAACCGTCCGCAATGGGGACGCACCTACCTGATCATCCAGGTGGGCGGCCACAGCTACCGTGTCTCGCACCAGAGCTTCTTCCAGGCCAACCTGGCCGCAGCCGCCGCGGCGCTCGCCACGGCGGCCGCCTGGCTGTCGTCGGCGCACCCGGACGGCTGCGACCTGGCGGACCTCTTCGGCGGGGTCGGCCTGTTCACCCTCGGCCTGGCCGATCGCTGCCAGCGCATGCTGCTCATCGACAGCGACCGCTCGGCCCTGCAGGACGCGCACGAGAACATCCGGCGCCGGCCCGAACTGCACGAGCGCGTGCTCGTGCGCCACGGTCCGGTGCATCGCGAGCTGCTGGATCCGGAAGTGGCCGCCGCGGTGGCCTGGCCGCGGACCTGCGCCGTGCTGGACCCGCCCCGCGCGGGTCTCGGCCGGCAGACCGTCGCCGCGCTCAGCGGCCTGCGGCCGCGCACCCTCATCTATCTGAGCTGCGACCCGGCCACGCTCGCCCGCGACTGCGCCGCTCTGGGCGCCGCCGGGTATGCGGTCCGACGGGTCCAGCCGGTCGCCATGTTCCCCCAGACCTCGCACCTGGAGACGCTCGTGCTCCTCGGCGTATCCTAAGGCACCGGCGATCCGCATGGACCAGGAACGCACACCGCCGCCATCGACCGCCGCGACTGGACAGGCCGGTTCGCCGGCCGTGCCGGACCTCGACCGGGTCGTCGTCGTGCTGAGCCACACGACCGAACCCGCCAACATCGGCGCCGTGGCGCGGGCCATGAAGACCATGGGGCTGCGCCGGCTGCGTCTCGTCGGACCGACGAACCCCAAGGGCTACGCCGCGCAATCGTTGGCCCACGGCGCGCAGGACGTGCTCGAGGACGCGCTCGTCGTGCCGACGATGTCCGAGGCCGTCGCCGACTGCCTCGTCATCTGCGGCACCACGGCGCGCCGCCGCCGCCTGCGCAAGCAGGCCCTCATGCCGCCGCATCACCTGGCCCGGCGCGTCGTGCAGCACGCCCGCGAGGGCCTTGTCGCCATCCTGTTCGGGACGGAACGCACCGGGCTCAGCAACGAAGAGGTGGACATCTGTCGCTACGTGTCCATGGTGCCTGCCGAGGCTGCGCAGCCATCGTTGAACCTGGCCCAGGCCGTGACGCTCTACGCGTGGGAGGTGCGCAAGGCCTGGCTGGCGCTGCAGGGCAAGGAAGACTGGATCGGCGTCGGGGCCGGCGCCGGGGCGCCGCCGCCGCGCCCGGAGATGTCCGTGCACCATCCCCATCGCGCGACGCGGCTGCCGACCCAGCAGGAGCTCGATACGATGTACGCGCACCTCGGCGCCGCGATGACCGCGGTCGGGTACAACGATTTCGAGCGCCGCAAATTCCTGGTCTACCTGCGCCAGCTCCACGGACGGGCGGGCATGGTCGACTGGGAGCTGCAGATCTTCCACCTGCTGGCGCGACGGATCCTGGAACTCGCCGGGCAGCCGAAGTTTAAAGGGCTGGAGTGAGGCGACCCTGAACGTCCACCCGCACCGAAGATCCGCGCAGCCGTCATGAGACTCGCAACACACCGGTCCTCGCCGATGGATGACGCCCCGCGCGCCGGGGCTCGGGCGGCGCGCCGGTTCGCGCCGGCGCCCGCGGCGCTGCTCTGCGGCCTGGCCGTCGCTCTGACCGGTGCGCTCGCGCTGGGCGGGTGCGACGGCAAGTCCGACCGCGCCCGCGGCCAGGTCGGCGCCGAAGCCGGCGGCGGCGCGGGCGACGGCCAGCCGCTCGGCGGCGGACTGGCGGGCATGGGCGACGCGTCGCTGGCCGTGGCGGCCGACGAGATCGCCGCCAGCCACATCCTGGTGGCCTGGGTCGGGGTGCGCGACTGCCCGCCGGGCGTGGTGCGGACCAAGGAGGAGGCGGAGGAACGGGCGCGGCGCATCGCACTGCTCCTGCGCACGGACCGCGGCGACCTCGGCGATCTGGCGCGACGCTACTCCGACGATCCCACCGCGCCGCGCAACGCCGGCTACCTGGGAGTCTTCCGCCGCGGCGAGATGCAGGCCGCGCTCGGGGAGCTCGTCTCCTCGCTCGACGAGGGGGAGATCGGCGGTCCGGTCGCCACGCCTTACGGTTGGCACGTCGTGCGCCGTGAACCGATTCCGAAGGTCCGCTTGCACCACCTGCTGGTGGCGTACCGCGGCGCGCTGGACGCCGATCGGCGCGTGCAGCGTGAACCTGCCGAGGCGGCGCGGATCGCCGCCGCGCTGCAGGCCAGGCTGAGCCAACCCGGCGTCGATGCCTGCGGACTGGCCGCGACCTTCTCGGACGACCCCGAGAACCGCCATGTCTGCGGCGACCTGGGCTGGATCGAGCCCGGGTTCCTGGAGCCGGTCGTCGAAAGGGCCATCTTCGCGCTGCGACCCGGCGAGGTCTCGCCGGTGGTCGAGACGGTCTACGGATTCCACATCTTCTGGCGGCCCTGATCCCGCCTGCCACCCACGAGATGGACGATGCCGAGGGTCAGGCGCTCGCAGAAGACCTGCGTGCAGCCGGCTTCTCGCAAGAGGTCGACGAAGGATGCGACCGTCAAGAAGCGGTCCATGCTGCCTGTCAGGTACGCGTAGGCCGCGCGGTCGCGCGCGGCCAGGCGGCCGAGCGCCGGCAGAATGACCCCGAGAGCGCGGCGCACCGGCGCGATGGGTCCACGGAGCGGCCCGGACGCACCCGCGGCGGCCCGGAAGAACTCCAGGACGAGGATCTGCCCGCCCGGCCGCACCACTCTGACCATCTCGCGGACGCCGGCCGCGGGATCGGCGAGGTTGCGCACGCCGAACCCGACCACGACGGCGTCGACGCAGGCGTCCGGCAGCGGCAAGCGCAGACCGTCGCCGCCGACCGCGCAGACGTCGCGCGCGCCGGTCTTGCCGGCGATCCCCGCCAGCATCTGCGGCGCCGCGTCGACCGCGACGACCCGGCGGGCGCGCCCTGCCGCCAGGCAGGCCAGTCCGAGATCGCCGGTGCCGGCGCAGAGGTCCAGCAGCAGCTCGGTGCCGGGATCGAGATGGCCGGCCAGCCGCTTGCGCCACGCACGGTCGCGGTTCAAGGACAGCAGGTGGTTCATGCGGTCGTAGACGCCGCTGATGCGCGCGAACATGTCGCGCACGGCGCGCGCGTGCGCGCTGGCGTCGTGCACGCGCCCGCTCTCGGGGTCCCGATCGTGGATCGCCGGCGATCGCGTCACGCCTTGGCCTTGAACCGCCGATAGCGACCGAGCTGGAAGTCGACCCACCGCTGCAGGCCCTGGGCCACGCCCAGCACTTCGAGCGCGCGGTCGTATTCCTCCGGCTGGACGTGCATGATGTAGCGGTACCGGCCGCGGCCGTCGGTCAGCCCGGTGCTGCTGGAGACGTTGATGTTCGCATCGCAGAGCCGCTGGTGGATGCCGACCAGCGCCCCCAGCTCGTCATCGCCCTGGACCAGCAGCGCGTGGTGCGGGCCGTGCAGCATCAGACCCTGGCGGCGCGCCAGTTCGCCCAGCCACGTGGCGTTCTGCGGGTAGATCACCAGCTGGGTCAGCTCGGCGCTGACCGGATAGGCGTTGAAGGCCAGCAGGTTGACCTCGCCCGCGGCGAGTGATTTGAGGAACTCGCAGCCCTGGCCGGGACGGTTCGCCACCGTGGCGTAGTAGTAGTCGACGCTGAAGATCCTGGCTGACATGACGGCTCCTCCTGGCGAGCGGCCACCGGCACACCGGCCCCGCGGTTGGAGCGTGGACCCGAAGTTGGACCGCCGGAGGAGCGATTTACGAGTGCGGAGTGGTTATGCGTTGCCTCCAGCGGCTGTTCGGTCGCCTGCCGATGGGCAGGTCCTGCGCAACAGATCCAAGTACGACAGGTCCAGCCTGGTGTTGCCTCGATTCTAGCACGCAGAACCTTTACCAGCAACGATAACCGCTCCTGCTGCGGCACCGCGAACGCCGCCGTCAGGGCGCCGGCGACGATGCGCCGGCCATCTGTTCCACAGGCGCCGTTCCTCCGGCCGGCGGCCAGTGGCCCGCGGCGAAATGGACGTGACCCTTCAGCCACCGCTGCCGCCACGCGGGGTCGGCCGGACCGGAGTCCCGCAGCGTATCGGGGAACGTCCGGCGCATGGACAGCAGGAACGCGTCGGTCGCATCGGCCCGCAGCGGCCGCAGCTGCGCGTCGAGGAAGACGATGAGCCGCTGTTCGTCGAATAAGCCCACCAAGACGCTGAACCGCGGCTCGCCGCCGGCGCCTTGCAGGAGCTGCGGACTGCTCGCGTGCAAGCGGGTCAGACCGAGCAATTTCATATACGGCGCCGGATACTGCGGCAGCACGACGCGAAAGCGCGCCGAGTCGGGCAGCGCGCAGTCCGGCGTGGCCAACGCATCGCCCGTCACGCCGCGGAAGTGGCGCGCGTCCAGGAGGATGGCCGTCGCGCCCTGATAGGCGGGATCGTTGTTGGTGCCGACCGCCAGCACCGCCTCCGTGCCGTCGCCTTCGACATCCGCGACGAGCAGGTCGTCGATGTGGCCCTTGCTGCTGTACTGCGCGCGCCGCCGCCCGCGGCGATCGACGACGCACAGGCACGTCGGGTAATACAGGGAGTGGCGGAAATTGACGACGAGCACCGGCGAGCGTTCCGCGTAGAGATCGGCGGCCACCAGCCCGGCCGCATACATGCTGCCGGCGGACATGATCTCGCGGCCGAACGCCTGTTCGAGCTCGCCGACGTCGGGAGTGACCCGCCAGAGCACGCGCCCCGTCCGCCGATCGAGCGCGAGGAGCGGACTCGCCGCCGCGTCGACGCGCCGGGTGCTGATCAGCAGGATACGGCGCGACCATGGCGATGCCTCGACGTGCGCGACCGATCCGGGACCGCGCCAGCGCCAGAGATCGTGCCCCAGGACCGCGTGTCGAGCCGTGACCACGCCGCCATCGACCGACCAGACCGCCCCCGCCACGCCGGCGAGCCAGCCGGCGGCGGCCACGGCCACCACCGCCGCGCTCAGCAGGACGAACGGCGCCCACGGCTGGGCGAGCGCTAGGCGGCGGCCGGGCGGCCGGGGAACATCGGCGCCGGCATCGCCAGGTGCCGCCGTCGCCGCGCCATCTGCAGGAGGCGCGAGGCTGTCTGCCGGCGTCTGCGCGGCGGCCGCCGCGGAGAGCGGTCCATTGCCGAGCAGGTCCGGCGCCGTGATTCCGAGAGCCTCGGCCAGCAGGAGCGCCGTCTTTTCCTGGATCCGATCGCGGTTGCCCGATTCCAGCTCGTGGACGGTGCGGTAGGAGACCTGGGCCCGAGCGGCGAGATCCGCCTTGGTGAGCTGCCGCTGTTCACGAAAGCGCGTCAATCGGGCGGCGAAACCCGAACCGGCGATATCGATGTTCACAGGACGTGGACACATGGCCGGTGTTCTCCCCCCAGTCGGCTGACGGCCGGCGTGCGGCCGCGCGTGCAAATCCGACTGGAACACCAGGAGTCGGTAGTGACGCGATCCGTCCCTGCGGCTGGAATCATACGACGAAGGGGAATGCGCATCAATAGGCGATGGCACGCCGTCGCCGCGACAGCGACGCAGGACGAATCGCGTCTCGCGATCGGATCCGGCGACGCAGAGCGCGTTTCAACTCGTTTCAACTCGATTCGCTTGCCTCGACAGGCCTCGATCATGGAGCATCCACCGTGGCCCAGAAATGACAGAGAGGAGACGGGAGCGCTTGGCTAGCAGCGCGCTGCCGGGCGATGGTGCCGTTTCTGGGGACCGGCCGCCGTGATCATCGCGGCCGCCGGGTATCCACGACGAGATCGCAGCCAGAGATCGCGCTCCGTATCCAAAAAGCAGGCGGGGGTCTTGACGACCCCCGCTATTTGTTTGTCGACATGCCGACCTCAACCGACGGCCCGCTCCCACGCCAGCGGGATCTCGGCCGGGAATCGCCAGAGCCCGATGTGTTGCTGGTCGGCGACGTACAACCCGCCTTCGTTGCGCCGGCGATAGCCGACCCACATGTGGAACGGCACCTCGTTCAGGCAATCCTCCGATACGATCGTCTTGGTCTTCTTGTCCGGCTGCAATTCCAGCTCCAGCCGCGCGTCGGTGAAGCGGCTCTGCGCCGCGAGCTGGGATTGCTCGGTGTGCAGCTCGGTGAAGATGACCTGCCGGAAGACCTTGCCCGGTCGATGGGTCGCATACCACGCGTACTCGACCGGCGTCAGGTTCGAGACGAGCAGGAGCTGGATCGGACACATCACGAGGTAGATGTGCCGCCGGCGCTCCTTCGGGGTGGGGCAACCGGCGGCGTGCGCGACCTCGGCCGGCGACATCTCCTCCCGGCATTCGCTCGTCTTGAAGACGTGCAACTGGCCGCCGGGCTCCATCTCCATGACCTCGCCGCCGGTCTTGACGAGGTAGACGCGGCGGTACGCCTCAATGGGCGTGCAGGAGAAGGCGTTGTTGGACAGCGCCGTCTTGGTGCGTTTGCCGGCCGCGGCGGCGGCCAGGGCGCTGATCGTGTCCTCCTCCGCGTGGCGCCAGCCGCCCTCGTCGAGGTATTCGAAATCGGGCCGGCCGTCCTCGACGGCCAGCTCGATGAAGAGCTTGCGTCCCTTGAAGTGTTTCCCCGAACCCGGGCTGCGATGCCACGCGAGTCCATCGACGCCAAGCGAGGTGGCGGTGATCACGCCCTGGGGTATCGACAGGATGAGATGGATCTCGGACATGAACGGCTCCTTTGCCTCTGGCGGATGACGGTCGCTTCCGTCAGGCGCCCGCCGCGGCGCGCGGCCGGCCCTCTCGCGGCTGCAGAACCGGCGGGCTCAGATCAGATTACTTCAAGAGCAGGAGCTTGGCACCGTCGATCTCGCCGCCGCCGCTAAGGCGCAGGACGTAGGACCCGCTCGCGACGCGACGGCAAGCCTCGTCGCGCCCATCCCAGTCGGCGTCGTAACGGCCCGCCGCGTGGTCGCCCACGACGAGGGTCCTGATCCGCCTGCCGTCCAATCCGAACACCTCGAGGCTGACCCGACCCGGCGCGTTCACCAGGTACGTGATCCGCGTCGAAGGGTTGAACGGATTGGGCGATACGCCGGCGATGCGTACGCGGGCCGGCCAGGCGATCGGCTGCTCGGGCGCGGCTGTCTGGCCGCCGCCGAAGAGAAGATCGACCCATTCGGGATGGTCGATGAACGGATTCCGATTCTGCTGGTAGATGAAGACCTTGTCGTTGCGGTTGCGCTCCTTGGCGTCCGGCGGGTCCTGCGCGTGCCAGCGCAGGAGCGTGCTCAAGAAGCCCATGTACGCGACGGGCTCGTTGCTGCCGGTCGCGGACGCCACGATCAGGGCGAGGTCGTCCGTGGCGATGAGATCGGGTTCGGTTCCGGTCCCCTCGTAACGGACGTCGAGGTAGAGGATCGCGCGCGCCACGTCGCCGCGTCGATCGGACCAGGTCTCCCAGATTCCGACCGGCGACGCGTTCTTCGTGTAGTTGGTACCGCCGACCCCGTTGTAGAAGTCGGTCGCATAGGCGGAACACCCGGTCTGGCAGTCGTCGAAGGGGCGGTTGGCCCGCACGTTGTTGTAGGTGATGTCGCAGAGAAAGAGCTGATGGCAGTCGGTGTAGGGCAAGTTCGTCGACGTGTTGACCGGAAAACCGTAGCTGTTGGGCCAGGTGTGCTCGCGGTTGTAGAAATCGTTACCGCCATTGTATTTGGGATGGCTGCGGTTGCGGTAGAGGTCCAGGATGCGGCCGGTGTTCAACGGGTCCTGATCGGCGAGTTCGAGGACATCCCAGGTGTCGGTCTGCGTGGAGTGCGTGTAGGGGATCTTGACGTGCCCGCTGATGACGGCATTGAGGGTGGCGCGCAGCGCCGCCGGGCTGGACGTATCGACGGTCGCGTAATAGCCGGGCGGCGGCGCGGCGAAGGCCCGGCCGACCGTTGCGGCGAGCATGGCGAGCATGGCGAGTGCCGTGACTGCGGCGACCGCAGCGAACGACGCCGTCGTCGACCTCAGCGGTCGGCTACCTCGCGGGTGCTTGGCGGTATTCATGGTCCGGTCCGTTGCTGGCGTGAAACACGAGGAAGACGTCTGTTAATGATAGCACGATCGCCGGGGTTTTTCACCTTCGATCACGGGGCGACGATCGCCAGGTCCATGCTGACGACGCCGTCGCTGAAGGTCAGCGCCAGCGGGCCCGGCGAAGCGCGCAGAACGGCGTCTCCGCCGCGCAGGATGCCGAGCACGACGCCCTCGCGCCGGGCCATGAGCACCGGGTAGGCCTGCGTGTCCCACTGCAACCGCAGATCCCCGGTCCGCTGCGCGCGGATGGCGGGGTCGCGGCGGGACTTGCCGGCGGCCGAGCGCTCCTGCCGCGCCAGCGATCCGGGGCCGCGCAATTCGACGCTCTCGAGCCCCGCGGCCTTTCCCGCCGCCAGCGGCAACGCCCAGGCGAAGACGCCGTCGCCGGCGGGCAGGTCGCCGACGGCGGGCATCGCGAAGCTGCTGGACAGCAGGATGTTGCCCGCGGCGTCGCGCGCGACCAGGCGGTACGGGCCAGTCTCCGGCGGCAACGACGGCACGGTGGACACGACGAGCGACGGCTCGAGCACGAGTTCTCCGGACGCAAGATGGCCCCAAACCAGCAAGCAGTCCGTGGCGGCCGAGGTCGACAGCGCGGGCGCCGGATTGTTGGCCAGCACCTGCAGGTACATGTAGTCGGAGATCCACTGGGGCCGGCAGTAGCTCATCAGGTCGTAGTTTTCGGTCGGCGCTTTGGGCGCCATGGCGGCGAGGTCGAATCCCCACGTCCCGGTCAGCCCGCCGGGATGAGGATAATCGGGATCGACGCCGTCCGGGCCGCCGCAGTCGACGTGATAGAGACCGAGGTTGTGGCCCAGTTCGTGCGCGAGCACCATTTCGCGCGAGTTCTCGCGATCCCAGCCGAGCGCCACGAAGCCGGGCAACCGTCCGATGCCCGCGACGCCGGACGTGTACTCGGGCTGCACGACGCCATAGTAGTGACGGCCTTGCGCGTTCTCCGCCGCGCGCAGAGTCGTCAGCTCGCTCAGGATCTGATGCCAGGCGCGGTTGGCGTTGTCGGCCTGCAGAGGCGGGGTCGACGTCGTGTAGACCGTGCGCAGGTCCACGTCGATGTCCGGCACGGGCAGCAGCTGGCGCGCCACCGCGGCGTAGCCGCTCGCTGTCGCCGGCCGGACGCTTCCCTGCAAGCCGGTGGTCGACTGGAAGATCGGCACGAGGCGCATGCCCAGCACCGGTCGCTCGATCACGAGCGGCGTAAAGGCGCCGCTGATCGGGAAGGTATTGTTGGCCTCCAGGGCCTCCGGCACCTCGCCGTCGGGATCGATGACGACGCGCACGCCGAGACCGGGTCGCACCACCGCGCCCGCGAGCCGCACGTTCCACGTGGCGCCGGCATCGCCCCGGGTCTCTTCGACCGGCGTGAAGCTCGCAGCCCGCGTGAGCCGGTCGCTGCCGGACAGGACGCCGTTCTGATACCACTCGACAAGCACCGCAGGCGCCACCTCGTTGGCCTCGTTGGCCAGGCCGTACACGCGCAGGACCGCGTCGCGGCCGGCGATCAGCGGCACCGTGCCGTCGTCGCGCTGCGTCGACTGGGTGAACTCCACCCGCGCGATGCTGAGGTCGAGCGAGACGTCGTACGCCAGGCCGTACGCCACGCTGGCGACGGCGTACGCTCCAGCCGCCACGACGACGGGCACGGAGGTCGGCCAGGGCGCATAGACCGTCTCGCCGTCGAGCAAACGCGTCGCCGTGATCTCGTAGTCTCCGGGAGCGAGCCGCGTGAGCGTGTCGGACGGCGTGACCTCGGCCGCAAAGCCCTGCGGGCCTCGCACGGCGAAATGCGGCGCCGCGGCGGCCGGCAAGCCGATCGCCGCCACGACGAGACCGCCGCGCACCGGCAATCCGGAATAGGTCACCGCCACGGACGTCGCCTCGCCGCGCGACACCTCGACGTCACGCGCGAAGCCGTCGGGATAGTAGTCTCCGAAATGGTCGATCGTCATCTCCGCCTCGACGACGTACGTGCCCGGCCGGAAGAGGTCGAAGACACGAGTTGCGGCGATGTCCACGACCTGGCCATCGGGATCGGTCACGGTGACGCGCGCCGGCGTGCCCGCTGGCAGGCCGCGCACTTCGACGGTCAGGCGACCGAGGAAGAACGGCACGGTGATATCGGATCGCGAGCACCCGGCCGCGACCAGCGCGGCGGCCAGGATCAGCGCCAAGCGACGACGATGCATCGGAACCTCCGGCATCAACGTACGTTCCGGCCGCCGCGACGGCAATCGACACCACGAACCCTCCGGCCGCCCTCGACTCCGCTTCGCCTTTCGCGGCAGACCGCTGGCTTGACCCGACTCGCGCGTTACGGTCGAACACCCCCCACCGCGTACTCGTGAAGGAGCGTCGTGATGATCCCGACCAGCAGACCCCGCTCTCCGCTGCGCTGACCCAGATGCGCGAGTCCGCGCCGCGGGGCGGCGGGCCCGGAATCGACGACGGCGAACGCACGCGGATCTGGACCCCCGACGGCGCCGAGACCTCGCCGCCGTCGCGCGGCGGGCGCGAGCTCCGCGAACGCGCCTGGTGGGACGGCGAGGTCCTCGTGCTCGAGAGCAGCGGCGACCGTTACGAGATGCGACAGCGGCTGCGGCGTCCCGACGCCGATACACTGGATCTGGATGTCTCGCTGACGATCTCCGGCGGCGCCGAGCCGGTGCAAGCGACGCTCGTCTATCGCCAGCCCTGAAAATGGGGTCGTCCGGTGCAGACCTTGCCCGATGTCGTGGCCTGCACCGGACGCCGGCGCCGCCACGATCAATCGGCCGCCATCTTGGTCTGCCAGACCTCCCACACCCTGCCCACGAGGTCCGGCCCGGGCTTGAGGGTCGGCTTGCCCGGTCGCCAACCGGAAGGCGTCGCTTCGGTCCCCTTGCTGGCCCGCACCAACTGGAACGCCTGGATTTGGCGCAGCGTCTCCGCGACGTTGCGACCGACCGGCGGCGTGAGCACCTCGAAACCCTGGATCACGCCGTCGGGGTCGATCAGGAAGCGGCCGCGGTTCTCCACGCCCGCCTCGGCATCGTAGATGCCGTACGCCGCGCCGACCTTGCCGCCGCCGTCGGCGAGCATCGGGAAGGGCACGCCGCCCTCGACCATCTTCGACAGCTCGTGGTCGTTCCACATCTTGTGCACGAAGATGCTATCGACGCTCATCGACAGCACCACGACGCCCAGCTGCTCGAACTTGCCGTGATTCTCGGCGACCGCCGAGATCTCGGTCGCTCAGACGAACGTGAAATCGCCCGGGTAGAAGCACAGGACCACCCACTTGCCCAGGTGATCCGAGAGCTTGACGGAGGTGAATTCGCCTCTGTGATACGCCGGAGCCTCGAAATCCGGCGCCGGTCTGCCAACATGGATCATGTTCTTGACCTCCCGCGGTCGTTCGTTGGGCGTCGCCGCCACTGGTGTCTTTTCGGTCTGCCCGACCAGGCCGCCGGTCGGCCGCGCGCATCCCGGTTTCGGTTTGTCGGCCATTAATAGCCTCCTTTCCTGACTTCCTCCGAGAAACATACACGTCTTCGCCGGCCAGGAAAATCATGAACTCGAGTAGGAATTCGCCGGCGCGGGGGCGGGCCACGGTCATGGCCGGTCTCGCGAGATTTCGTCGGCGGCGGTCGCGAGAAGTCGCGAGTCACGAGGATGCGCGACGCCATCGCAAGGCCCGCAAGATATATAATCGATTTGATCACAATGTATTACGATATCTGTCCGGTGTGGCGCGCGTCTTGGATAGGCCTCCTGCAGGCCGGCGCCAGAACGACGGCCGGCAGGAACCACCAGACCAAGGAGCAGGACCATGAAGACCACGACGATGACGCTCAACGGCCTCGACCTCGCCCAGATGACGGCCACCGTGCAGGCGATCAAGGACGACAACGACCTCGCGAAATTCCAGTTCCGCGCGCGCAACCGCTGGATCGACGGCGGCGAGAACCGGTCGACCATCCAGGACTTCTACGGGGCCGGCCGCGAAGACGACTCGCGGACCGAACCCTGGCTGATGACCAACGGCGAGCCGCCGATCCTGCTCGGCAAGAACGAGGGCGCCAACCCCGTCGAGTACCTGCTGCACGCCCTGGCGGGCTGCGTGACGACGACGTTCGTGCTGCACGCGGCGGCGCGCGGCATCCGCCTGCAGGAGCTGGCCACGGTCCTCGAAGGGGACATCGACCTGCGCGGACTGCTGGCCCTGGACGAGCAGGTCTCTCCCGGCTACGAGCAGATCCGCATCAAGCTGCACGTCAAGGCGGACTGTCCGGATCAGGAACTGGACGATCTCATCGCGTTCGCGCAGGCGCACTCGCCCGTCTGCAACACGATCTGCCGGCCGGTCGCCGTCATGGTGCAGCGCGCCATGGATGCCGCCCAGGCATGACCGCCCGTTCAGCCGGAATCTGGAGAAGCCCCGCTCGCGTCCATCGCCGGCGGGGCTCTCCAGTGCGCTCTGGCCGACAGCCCCGGCATGCGGCGGCCGATCGTCGCGCCGGGAGCGGGCGTACGTGCTGGCGGCCTGGCATTTTTGGGATGTAATTTGTCTTGTTGCGCACCGGGGGCCCTATTCGAGAAGAGTTCGATGCACGCGGATCCGGCACAGACCGACGCGATCGTTCGGCGCATCCTCGAGAGCACGGCGGCGGCCACCGGCCTGCCGTTCTTCCGGGCGCTGGTCCGCAGCCTGAGCGCGACCCTCGGCGTCAAGGGCGCCTGGGTGACGGAATACGACGGCCGGCGCGACCGGCTCTCGGCGCTCGCGTTCTGGCTCGACGACCACTACGTCGAGCATTACGAATACGACGTCGCGGGCACGCCCTGCGAACCCGTGATCCGCGAGGCGGCGTTCGTCCATTTCCGGGACCGGCTCATCGAACTGTTTCCGGCAGATCCCGACCTGCCCCCGCTGGCCGCGGTCAGCTACATGGGGGCCGCCCTGCTGGACGCTGGCGGCGATCTGCTGGGGCACCTGGCGGTGCTCGACGACAGACCGATGGCAGCCGATGATCTCCGCCGGGACATCTTCAAGATCTTCGCCGCCCAGGCGGCCGCCGAGCTGCGGCGCCTGCGGGCCGAGCGCGCCGTGCTGGCGCGCGAACAGCATCTGTCGGCCGTATTCGCCGGCGTGCTGGACGCGGTCATCGAACTGGCGGCCGACCTGACCGTGCAGCGCGCCAATCCCGCGGCCGAGCGCATCTTCGGCGTGGCCGCGCCGAACCTGACCCGGCGCAGCTTCGCGCCCTATCTGCGAACTGCGGATCGCAACCGGTTGCTGGGCCTGATGCGCCGGCTCGGTCCGCAGGTCGCCGCCGGCTCGGCGACCTGGATCCCCGGCGGCCTGGAAGCCGTGCGCGCGGGCGGCGAGCGCTTTCCGGCCGAGGCCACGCTATCGCGCGTGGAGATCGACGGCGCCTCCGTGTTCGTGCTCGTGCTGCGCGACGTGAACGAACGGCGCGCGACGGAGAACCGCCTCCGTTCGCTGCTCGCGGAGGCCGAGTACCTGCGCGAGGAGGTCCGCGGGCTGCGCGGCGCGGACATCGTCGGCCGCAGCCCGGCCATGCGCCCCGTCCTCGAGGCGATCGCCCGCGTGGCCGCGACCGATGCCACCGTGCTGGTGACCGGCGAGACGGGAACCGGCAAGGAGCTCGTCGCGCGCGCGGTGCACGCGTCCAGCCGGCGCAGCGAGAAACCATTGATCACCGTGAACTGCGCGGCGATCCCGGTCAATCTCATCGAGAGCGAGTTCTTCGGGCACGTCAGGGGCGCGTTCACCGGCGCGACGACAGCCCGCCACGGTCGCTTCGCGATGGCCGACGGCGGCACGCTGTTTCTCGACGAGATCGGCGAGTTGCCTCTCGACCTGCAAGCGAAGCTGCTGCGTGTGCTGCAGTCCGGCGAATTCGAACCGGTCGGCTCGAACGCGCCCCGAAAGGTCGACGTGCGACTCGTCGCGGCGACCAATCGCGACCTTGCGCGGGAGACGGCCGCCGGCCGTTTCCGCGAAGATCTATATTATCGCCTGAACGTGTTTCCGATCGCCATGCCGCCGCTGCGCGAGCGCGGCGAGGACGTCGTCCTGCTGGCCGAGCACTTCCTGCGACGGCAGGCCGAGAAGCTCGGACGCCGCGCCGCGGCTCTCGATGCCCGCGGGCGGCAGGCGGCGCGGAACTACCGGTGGCCGGGCAACGTGCGCGAGCTGCAGAATCTGATCGAGCGCGCGCTGATCCTCGCCCCCGACGGAGAGGTGGACCTCGCCGCGCTGCTGCCGAACGGCGCGCCGAACGACCACGTCGCCTCGCAGGCGTCGCCGTCGTCGCCGTCGTCGCCGCCGCCGCTCGTGGACGCCGATCCCGACCGCGTCCTGACGGCGGCCGAGATGCTCGCCCGCGAACGCGACAACTTGCGGCGCGCGCTGGAGCTGTCCGGCTGGCGCGTTGCGGGGCGCGACGGTGCGGCGGCGAGGCTGGGGCTGCCGCCCTCGACCCTCGCCTCGCGCATGCGCCGGCACAAGCTCAATCGTCCCGCGACGTTCCGCACGGAATGATCCGGGCTAGAAGTGGAGAACCTTCCGGATCTCCGCTTGCCGCGCGCGCAGCCGTTTGCGCAGGTAGAACAGGATCAGCACCGGCGGCAGCGTGCAGGCCAGCGCGATGACCGACCAGCCGACGAACAGGCGGCCGGCGAAGAAGCGGTTCAGCAGCAGATCCAGCCCCACGGCGAGCACGCTCGCCGCCAGCAAGGCGACCGCGATGGTCGAGAATAGCGAGAGACGCCCGATCCTGACGACGCCCAGCGTCAGCGCGAGGACTGCTCCGGCCAGCAGGATCAGGGGCAGGGCGAGCGGCAGGAACCAGTCTCGCCCCGGGGTGAGTCCATCGAGCGCGAACAGGTAGAGTCCGACGGCGACGGTCAGGGCGGACAGCAGCACCCACGAGCGGCCGGAGCAGAGGATCGGCACGAATCCCACGAGCCACAGGAACACCAGGGACACCAGCGGATAGCGAGCCCAGGTCACGGACATGCCGCTCGCGAGGTCGATCGCGAGCAAGACGATGGCCGCCGTCGCGGCCAGCAGCGAGTAGATCTCCAGGAGCAGGCGATGCGCGCGCCGTCTCGTCGCGGGCGATAGGGCCGCCGGCCCCGCGGTCGCGGGCGGAGGGACGGGCGCCGCGGCCACCGGCGCCGGCGGGGATGGCGCCGGCGCCGGCCAACCGTCCGCCGGCCGTTCCGGCAGCGGCCGCCGGCACAGTGGACACGCGTATTCCTCGGCCTCGAGTTCGACCCCGCAATGCGGACAGAGATTCATGGCGCGCTGTTCCTCTCGGCGATGCGCACGGGCATGCCGGCTTGGACGAGATGAGCGAAGAACCGTCGTTCGAGATCCCGGCTCGCGATCACGCTGCCGAAGCTGATGTCGAGATCGTCCCGGAAGCTGAGCACGGCGCAGGTCGTCTTCATGACGGGATTCGGGCCGAGCATGACGCCGAACGCCGCGACATGGGGCTCCATCTGCGGCGGGACCGCGATCCGGCCGAGGTTCGAGAGGACTCCGGAATAGGATCGTTCGCCGATCCGGCGGCGCAGATAGGTGAACAGGAGATCCTTGAGCGGACGCGGCAGGAGCCGGACCAGCGGGTGGCGCGCCGCGCGGACATTGCGGTTGATCTGCCGGGCCAGCTCCCTGCGGTCGACCTGCGTGCGCATGCTGTGGTGCACCCGCTCGACGATCTCGTCGAACCGGTACGGTCCGAGGTCCGGGTCGATCTCCGGCGAGACGAAGAGCGAGAAGTTGCGCATCGTCTCGGTGGCATGGAACTGCCGCATGTCGACCGGCACTTCGAGCCTCAAGACGCCGCGGCGCCGCGCGCGCCGTCGCATCGGGTCCGCGGCGCGCACCTCGGCCAGGCAGTGCAGGTGGAGCGCGACCAGATACTCGGTCAGGCTGGCGCCATGACGCCGCGCCAGTTCGCGCAGACCGACGACCGTCGTGCGGCCGGTAATCACCCGCGCACACGCTCGCGGAGGTTGCGGCAGATGGTAGGCGGGCGTGAGGACCGGCGGCCCCGGCAGATCGCTGGCGAAGAATCGCTCGTAGGCATCCTCGGACTCGCCCGGGGCCGGCGGCGCCTGCGGATCGCAGAACGGGTCCCAGCGATCGATCGCCACGCCGCGTTGCTTCAGGTACTGGCCGGCCAGGGTGCCCAGGAAGCGCACCGCGCCGGCGCCGTCGGTCAGGATGTGCGAGAAATCGACCGCGATCGTCGATCCTCCGGCCATGACGCGCAAGAGAAGCGAGCGATCGCGGCCCGACGGCAGGATCGAGACCGGCACACCGCTGAGCGGCTGCAGCACGGGGATCTCGCCGCTCCGCTGCAGGTAGTACCAGAACAGGCCGCGGCGCAGGTGGACCTGGAAGTAGGGGAAGCGCGGCAAGACGGTCGTTAGAGCCTCGGCGAGCGTCGCGACGCGGATCGGCGCTCTGAGCGTCACGGACACCCGGTAGACGTCGGGCGACCAATCCGAGATCGATCCCGGATAGATCTTGGCCGCGTTGTCCAGGGTCAGCCAGTCTGGCGTCAACCTGTCCCCCTGCGCCACGACGTTCCGTCGCGGGCGGTACGAACCACACCGACAGCTTACGGCCACGGACGGGCCGAGACCACCTCTTGCCAGGGATCGCGACCCAGGGCGAAGAAGTAGAGACCGGTGGCGAACCAGCCGTGGAAGAGCCCCAGCGACCAGAGATTGCGGGTGCGGAAATAGACCGGCGTCGTGATGAGAGCCAGAACGAATGCCGCGGCGGCCAGAGGCGGCGACGGCGCATGGAGGGCGGCGAAGATGGTGGCCGTCAGCAAGACGAGCGGCCTCTCCGTGATGCCGGTCTGCCGCCTGAGATTGCCCGCCAGCAGGGCCACGACGAGGAACTGCTGGATAAGGCCCCAGACCGGGTAGAGCAGGCCGATCAGGGCGATGTGCCAGTGCAGGAGCAGATTGCCGGTCCAGTAGCCATAGGCGAGGAAACCGCTGGTCGCCAGTACGCCCGGCGGCAGGAGCATCCGGACGCTGGTCCGCAAACCGGCAGCCGCGAAACCCCACGCGGCCAACGAGTTCCGGTCGGCGTTCGCGCGCCGGACAACGAACAGCAACCAGAAGAGGCAGGCGCCGACGATGAAGACCAGGCGCAGGCCGAGCACTTCGGCGATGACGAAGTGGGCCAGGCCGGTCGACAGGATCGCGACCAGTTCGCGGCGTGGTCGAAGCATGGCTCGTCTGGTTCTACTGCAGTCCCGGAGCGGTAGCCAGCGGACTTCACCACGATAGTCGATGTTGTCGATTCGTGTCAGGAAAATCTGGCACGGCAAATCCGGTTGGCCGCTATCTCTTCAGGAGAGTCGATTGCCGACGCGGCGCCGGCGCAAACCGTTGGACGGGTTCGACCTCGACACTCGCGCCAACGACGACGATATCGAAGACATGCCACCAGCCGCTCGAATCGGACAACGCGGCGTCGAATGCGGCTTCGTCGACAGCGAACCTCCATGCTCGCTCATTGATCGTCAGATCGACGACGGCGCCGGTTGCTCGCAAGGCGTCGGTCCGTTCATTCCGATAGTCGTGCACCCAGTATGCGAATCTGCCGTCGTACCAGCGGCGCCCGACGATCGATTCGGGCCCCGTGCCGCGCGCATCTCCTTCATGGCGGGCATAGGGCGCGATATCCAATCGTCCGCGATCGATGAAGCTGAGCGTCCACTGCAACTTGAGAGCGTCGCCCTCTTCGATATAGACGAGGCCGTACGCGTCGAGATCGCCTTCCGGCTCCTGCCAGTCGAGGTCGATGCGATAATGCGGTAACGTCACGACCAGCGGCTCGGCGATCACGCTCGGGCACTCCTCCAGCGTATTCATCGTGTCGCGAGTCCCGGAAACGCTGCCGATGTACGGAGTGACCACCGCACGGAACGACGGAACCACCGTGAGCGAGAACGACCCGTCGTCTTCGCTCAAGGCACTGCCGCGAAAACGCCCCGATAGATCACGGTAATCGATGTTCGCGTTGCCCAGCGGTTCTCCGAGATCGTCGTGGACGACGCCGAGGACCTCGCAGACGGCTGCCGCGGGATTGGCCCAGCAGATCGGGCCCAGCGACGCCACCGTCGCGGTGTACACGCCATTGTCGAGCAGCGACTCGCCGATCTCACGCCAACTCCCGGCGCCGACGTCGAACAACCAGACCAGCGCGTTTTCGGGAGGCGGCCCGTCGGCGGTCGGGTCAATGCCGAGTCGGTAGGTCACGTCCTTGCCGGGAGCCAGAGCGAGACCCCCGACCTGTGAGTCGACGAAGACCCACATCACGCCCAGAGCGTCGAGCGCGACTTCGGTTCCGTCCGTCAACGTACCGAGATATTCGCCGGGGAACGCGGCCGCGAAATGCTGGTCCGGGAAAGTCGTGACCGCAAGGTACGGCGCGACGCGCTGCACATAGATTGTCGAATCAGGCGCCACGAACGAGGAATCGGCGAAGGTCGCGCCGCTGCCGAACGCACCTATGCTGGCGCTCCCGCTCGCGTTCGCGAAGAACACGCTTCCACGCACGACCGGCAGCAGCATGACGCGCGGAAAATGCAGTTCGCCGCCAGGCGACAACTGCAGACGCCGGTAGTTGGTGTTGAACCTCTGTGGCGCGACACTGAACCTCACGACATTCCGATCCAGCGGTAGATTCGCGAGGAAGAACCGACCGCTGAGATCCGCGAATCCGGTCGCGGACTCGCCGGCCTCCGTCGCCGAGAGGACATCGAGGCGAGCGCCGGCCAGCGCCGTACCTGTCGCGTTGACGACGAGTCCGGAGATCGTGCCGAGGCCGGTATCCGGCGTCTGATCGCCGCTGGCGACGAACGGATTGACGATGCGCTCCTGGTCGCTGCAGGAAAGCAACAAAGCGCCAACGACGAGCAACGGCGCAGCAGTCAAGTAAGAGATGATATGTTGCCGAGAGATCACTTGACGACCTCGCTCATGTCTGGCTCATGCGGCGTGCGCGCATGAGCAACCGTTCCGCCAGATCGGCCTGGTCCTCGAATTTCGCCGCGGCGACCAGATGTTGGATCGCCCTCCCCCGGTCGCCGAGTTCGAGGTGGCAATAGCCGATCATGAGCACGACCCGCCCCGCTCCAGGATCCAGTTCGACGGCCTGCGCGTAGGCTTCCGCCGCGGCCGCGTAATCTCGCCGCAGGTAGTGGACATCGCCGAGCAGAGCCCACAAGCGTGCCGAAGCCGTAGTCTGCAGTCCGGTGCGCAACGATGCGGCGGCCGCTTCGAGATCGTGAGCCGCCACCAGCGCCGACGCGAGCCGCTCGAAGTCCTCGGCGCGCGCCTCCGGCGTCAGCGCGACTTCGTATTGTCCCGCGGCCAGGAACGGCACCTCCACGACGCTGTAGAGGTCGCCGAGCGTACGCCGCTCTTGCGGCGTCAGTTCGCGTAGGTAGCCGACGACAGCCAACGCTATCGCCGCTTCGCGGTAATCCTTCAAGCCAACATTCAGTTGGTAGATCAAGTACCATGCTTCGTGGTTCGCCGGATCCTGGGCGAGATACGATGCCAGCGCCGGCCCGGCCAACGCGCGTTGTCCGATTTCGATCGCGCAGGCGGTGAGCTGCGCATACCAGTCATGACGCGGCGGTCCCCAGCTGCCGCTGCAGAGTTCCTGCAGCAGAGGAGCCGCAGCCGCGGAATCCCCGGCCAGCGAGTATCCCGCCGCCGCGAAGAACAGGGTTTCCGGTTGCGGTCGGGGATCGGAGCGGAAGCTTCGCAAGAAAGCGGCGGCGGCGGCGGCGTAGTCGCCCAGCGCGTACTGCACATGCCCGAGATTCAACCACCCTATCGCCAACCTCGGCTCCAATCGCACCGACTGCAGATAGTGGTCACGAGCCGCTTCGGGTTGCGCAAGCGCTTCGAGGCTGCGCGCCAGGCGATATCTGACGAGATGGTGGTCCTGGTCGGGGTGGTCTTGCAGATGCCGAATCAGTAGCTCGGCGGCGTCCGCATGTTCACCGCGGTTCGCTTTGGCCATCGCGACAGCCAGGGTCCTGCGGGTCAGCCGCGGCACGAGCGAGGTGTCGGTCGGATCGCCGGCGGAAACGGCGGCCTCGTCGATGACCGGAGCGGGCGCCGGCTGCGGCACGGCAGCCAACGACGACGCCGCGCCGAGAATCGCTAACAACGCCAAAATGGACCTCATGGCGCCTCCTAGTTGAGTCGGAAATGCAGAGTCGTCGTCACCCACGCGGTCACCGGTTCGCTCCCGACCTCTCCGGGACGGAAGCGCCAGCCGGCCACAGCCTTGCGCACGGCTTGATCGAAGACGCCGCTGGGCTTGGACTTCAGTATGTTGACCTGCCGGACGGTTCCATCGCTGCCGACAAGGACCTTGACCGCGACGAATCCCTCGATACCGCGTTCGCGGGCCTGGAAGGGATACTCCGGATTGATCCGGCCGAGAACTTCGGGCGTGCGGTCGAGATCTGCACTGTCGAAGATGAACTCCGTCTGCGGCGCGTCCCGCCGCACGGTCGAAGGAATGACCGCGACGCCGATGTCCGTGCCGCTCCAGGCCCCCAGGTTCGGCGGCAGCAGGTCCGGCGCGAACTCGGGCCGCTCCTGCGGTTCCGGAGGATCCGGTTCCCTGACGGCTTCCTGCCGCGGCGGCTCCGGCGCCGCCAGCGAGACGAGGCTGACGGCCTGCGGCTCGGATATCTCCACCGCGAGCTCCCTCTCTTGCGAAAGCACGGTCGTCAGCCCGAACAGACCGAGGTTCACGGTCACGGCGAGAACCAGCACGACCAAGAGGCGCACCAACTGACGCCGGATCATCACTCGCCATCCTGCCGCTTGGCGGCGAGCGAAACACTGCCTGCCCCTGCGAGACGGCACTGATCCATGACCTGGATCACCTGGCCTGTCTCACTGCCCTTATCCGCGATCACGATGACTCCGGCTTCCGGATCCTCGGCCAGCGCACGCTCGACCAGTCCGCGGACGGAACGCACGTCGACCTTCTTACCTTCCATCCAGATTTCGTCTTCGTCGGTAATGCCGATCATGATGGAGCCGCGTTCCTTCACCTCTGCGGTGGCCGCGGTCGACCGCTGTACCTCGATGCCCGTCTCCTTGACGAAGCTCGTCGTCACCACGAAGAAGATGAGCAACAAGAACACCATATCGATGAGCGGCGAGAGGTTGATGTCCACCTTGTCGCCGCCGCCCCGCAAGGTCTTACGCACGTTGATCATGTCTGACTCCCGTTTCAGGCACGGGCCGCCAATGCCTGACGCTGACTCGTCAAGGCCCGCTCGAGCAGATGCGAGAATTCGTCGAAACCAACTTCGAGACGGCGCGCTCGTCTCGTCAAGGCTGCCGCGACCAGCAGCCCGGGTACTGCGACGAGCAGGCCAGCCTGCGTCGTGACCAGCGCCACCGAAATGCCGCCGGCCATGGCTCTGGCGTTCCCCGTACCGAACGAGGCGATCACGTCGAAGGTCTCGATCATGCCGAAGACCGTGCCGAGCAGCCCGAGCAGCGGCGCTGTTCCGGCCAACGTCGAGATGAGGCGAAGGTGACTGCGGATCTGGGGACGCAGCTTCAGCGCGTATTGATACAATATGCTGCGATCGAGGTCCCGGTCGCCCGTGCGCGCCGCCAGGAAGGCACTTAGCAACTGACGGCGCAGACCCGTACCCACGAAGGGTTCGCTCGATTCGTCGGCCAGCGCCGCAAGCGCCGCGCGCGACGAGATGTCCTTGCGGCCGAGAGCGTAGTAGGTCAGCAAACGATCGGCGATGAGCGACCACATCGATAGCGACACCAGGGCGAGAGGAATCATCACCCATCCCCCCTGCTGCAAATACTCAAAGCCGTCCCAGAGAAGGTCTCGCATCAAGCCGCTCCCACGGCAGCCGTCTTCGCTTTTCGCATGCTTGCCTGGAAGATGTTACACAGCTGGACCGCGTGCTCTTCCATATCGCCGACGATATGCTCGACGCGACGCGAGAGGAACGTATGCAAAAGCATGATCGGTATCGCCACCGACAAGCCCAACATCGTGGTGACCAGCGCTTCGGAGATGCCTCCGGACATGAGTTTGGGATCGCCGGTGCCATAGAGCGTGATGACCCTGAAGGTGTCGATCATGCCGGTTACGGTACCGAGCAGCCCCAGCAGCGGCGCCACCGCGCCGAGCACGGCCAGGACGGCCATGCCACGCTCCACCTTCGGCAGCTGGTTGAGGATCGCCTCCTGTAGGACGCTCTCTTGGGTCTGCCGATCGGCATGCCTGGCCGCCAGACCGGCGCTCAGCACATGACCGACCGGTGAGCCACGACGTCCGTCCAGGAGCATTTCCGCCTTCTCCCAGTTGCCGGCCGCGGCCAACTCATTCATACGATCCATGATCTTCTTCGTATTCCCCTGCACGCCATGCAGATAGATGAACTTGTAGACGACGATCAAAAGGGCCAACGCCGCCAAGCCGATGATCGGCCAGACGATCGGCCCGCCGGCCTGTATCTGCTCCCAGAGCGTGGTCTGGTACTCGACCTGGCGCAGGGCCCCGCCGGCGGAGATGTCGATGGGTACGCGCGCCGACCCGCCGGTGAAGTACGCTTCAAGGTCGCCCCGTAGGCTCCCCCGGGGCAGATGTGACAGCGCGACGAAACGGCCGCGTTCCGCCGAGTAGTCCAGGAATCCCGTCTCGGCGGCCGTTCGGTACGCCGCCGTGAACTTGCCCAGCGTCAGGATGGTGCCTTGGGTCTCCTGTCCGTCGCGCCCGATAAAGGCGCCTTCGTGCAGGCGGACCTGGCCCGAGCGTTGAAGCTCATCGAACACGGTTGCCGCCAGCCCGGATATATCGTCGATGTCGGGAAAGTATCCTGGTTCGACCAACGGCCGGATACGATCCAGCCGCTGCGGGCTATCTGCCGTGAACGGCGACTGGTGCAACAGCGTCTCGACTTCCTTGGCTGCCAAGCGCACGTTGCCCGAGATCTCCTTGAATTGCAGTTCGTGCTGGGCCCAGCGATCGGTCAAACGCTCTCTCTGGCGCTCCTGTTCGCCGATATGAGTCTGCACCGCCGCGAGTTGCGCCTCCAGGCGCTCCTGCTCGCGTTCCAAACTCTCGACCTCGGAGATCAGCCTGGCGCGATCAGCCAAGATCTCGTTCTCTACGGCCATCGCTCTCGCTTCGGCCTCAGCGCGGTCCGCGGCCGCCTTCCGAGCCGCTTCGCGCGCATCCTGGGAGGCCGCGGGGGCGACGAACAGCGCAAACGCCATCATCAATACGAAGGTCGTCGCTTTCCGAATCACAGCTCGATCCTTCCGAGGGGTAGGGACAGCAGCTGCACCGGACGCATCCGCGTCGCCATTTCCATGGCACGCTTCAGCGACCGCGCATGACCGTCCGACATCGTGACGTGAGACTGGGTGACGGGATCCCAGGTGCCGATCTGAGTGCCGTCCGGTGTCCGCCAGAACAGAGCAAGCCGTCCGAGGCGCAACATGTCCACGTACTTCTGGCTGCCGTCGATCAGAATGGGTTCCTGCGAAACCTCGACAGTACCGCCGTACTGCGCCTCGACGAGCAGTCCTTCCAGCAACCGGCGTAGTTTCTCCGCCGAATCGACCTCCGGCCTGGCGATCTCGGCCCGAAGCGCGCGTAGACGAGCTTGTCGCTCATCCTGGAGAAAAGGCAAATCGTTCGCCACGATCCGCTCGAGCCGTTGAAGAACAGCGTTCATGGAGTCCTGGATCACGGCCTGCAAGCGCGTCGACTCGCTCAAGCGACGGTCGAGGTCGCGCACGTGCGTGTCGAGAGCCGCGGCACGTTTATCCTCTAACTCGATGCGTTGCTGCAGCCACGCGACGTGGCCCTTGGCCGCCCGGTAGCGGCCCTCGAGCGCTGCTCTTTCTGCCGTCCAGTTGTCCAGGCTGTCCTGTAGCGCTCGCTCGACCGTGATCGTACGGTCCACCACACTGGACAAATCCCGTGCGGTCTGCGCCGAGGCCGGCATCGCCAGCGCCAGCAGTAGCAGGCCAATGGTAAAACGCAGCATGAACGCCAGCCTTTCGCAGAACCAATGAATCGGTCGAGGAATCTTAGCCGACACGCATCAAGGTCCAGTCATTGTTCCGCAAAATTTCAGTTAGCAGTGAACGGACTTTCAATAAGGGCCCCGCACACGGATGTGCGGGGCCCGGCGTTGCATGAATACGGGACTACTTGACCAACTGCATCTTCTGAACGGCCTCGAAGCCGTCGCCCTGCAGTCGGGCGAAGTAGATACCGCTGGCCAGATTGGCGCCGTCGAAGTTCACCGAGAACTGTCCGGCGGCGAGCTGACCCTGGTGCAGTTCCGCCACCGCACGACCGGCGACGTCGTAGATCTTGAGGCTGACGTTGCCAGTCCGCGGGACGTTGAACTTGAGGGTCGTCAGCGGATTGAAGGGGTTGGGATAGACCTGCAGGCTCGCCGTGGCCAACGGCAGCCCACCCAGATCCTCCACGCTCGTCGGCACGTACTGGGTGTTCTGGGGATCGAAGTTCGTCCAGCCGGCGGTCCACTGCTGGCTCATCGGCACGTCGGGCTCGAAGGCGCCGCGGTAGTTCGCCGTGGTGTCGAAGGTGTAGCGGCCGGCGACGGGCGCCAGGTAGGGATCGCCGAACGCGGCGGTGCCGTCGCACTCGCTGAAGAGCAGAGGCTGCGGCTGGAGGTTGGTCAGATCGCTGAGATCCGTCAAACCGACAGCGCTGGGCATACGCTGAGACACGCCGAAATTGTTGTACGCCGGCGTGCCGAACCAGGTCTCGATGCCGGGGAACCGGTTGGTGTCGTGCGCTGAGCCGCCGGTGTGACCGGTGTACATGCTCGAGACGCTGGTGTTGCGGACCTTGAGGACGTCGTTCTGAGCCGCCTGGATCGATCCATCGCGCAACGACCAGCCACGCACGAACCCGATCAGCACCGAGTTGAAGATCGACATGTGGGTGTTCTCGCGCAGGACGCCACAGTACTGATGGGTATTGCCGACCGGCAGATTGCCGACCAGAGCGTCGATGCGCTCCGGCCCGATCAGGGTGGCGTTGCTGATGATCGCCTTGGAAAACGGCGTCAGCTCGAAGCGTCCGTCGGCTTCGAAGCCGTTGGTCTGGCCCTCCGAATCGTAGACGTTCGGCAACTTGACGCCGAACAGGAACTGCTTGCGCCCAGTGTAGCCGTCGTCGGTATCGAAGCAGTCGTCGAGCGTGCCGAAGGCGACCAGATGGTGGGCGTCTACCGTGCCGCCGAACCACTCAAAGCTGTCGTCGTTGGCGAAGCTGACCTGCACGTGATGGATCTCGGTACCCGCGCCGACACCGCCCATGGTCAGGCCGTTGATCTCGTTGCCTTCCTCGAAACGGTAGCCGCCGAACTCGAAACGGGTGTAGACGACGCGGCCCGAATTGTCGAACGGATCATCGCCGCCGTACCTGCCCTCGATGATGCCGCCCTCGATCTGGGTGTTCTCGGGGTCGAGGTTGATCGGCGCGCGGCCGAGGATCACGAGGCCGCCCCAGTCGCCGGCCGCCCGCTGGCCAGCCGGCTTCGCTGACGTGAAGACCACCGGCGCCTCGAGCGTGCCGTTGCACCAGATCTGGGAGTCCTGCTTGATGACGATCGTGCCGGCCGGTTCGCCGAGAATGACCGTACCGGCCGGAATCGTCAGACTCGCGCCATTCTGGAAGTAGACCTGTCCGCGCAGGGTGTAGAGCGTATCGGCAGAGAGTACGCGGTCGCTCGTGAAGTAATAGGCCTGCAGGTCCGGTCCGCCGACCGGCCCCAGGATCGCCTGCCCCGCGAAGGATCGGCCCTCGCGGTTCAGGTCCGCCTGCGCCATGCTCGCAAGCATGCACAAGCTGAGTAGTAGCAGAATCGACTTTTTCATGAACAAGGCTCCTCCCGAAGTTCTGGACCCGGATCGCGCCGCCCGCGGCGCGGACAGCCGGCGATCGATGCCTTTTCGCTGGATGATTCCAGGTGTGGGTATGTCCCGTGTGTCAAGTGATGGGCGACCCCGGAGAGTGGGAAACGACTTCAGCATCATCTCTCCCACGCATCCACCTCGATCAGCCTCGGAAAAGGTCGGTCGAAACAGCGGCGCACCGCCGTCGTGACCACCGCCCGGCCGGCCTGGGCCGGCGGGATGTGCGCATGATAGCGGACTCATGTTCATGAACGGCTTGGGCCAAGCAAGATTATCGTCAACGCTCAGAATTTGACGGACAGCGCGCCGGCAAGGGTCGTCGCGCCGATGCGCCGTCCCGCGGGCAGATGCTCCGGTGCGGCCCCCCCCTGTCCGATATCGACACTGAACAGGCGAATCTCGTCTTGGCGTAAGATGTTCTTCGCGGCGAACTTCAACGACGTCGACGGCGCAAGGCGCAGCGTCAGAGCAGCGTCGAGCAGATGTCGCGGCTCGCCGTATCGGTTGAAGGTCGGATTCTCCGCAACGGTCAACAGCCGCCGACCCACACGGTTGTACAGTATGGTCAGCGAGGTCCTGAGATCGGGATTCTCCCAGTTGAGGCTCAGATTGACGACCCACGGCGCCTGGCCTTGCAACTGTCGCGTCGCGGTGCGGAACCGCGCGGACTGATCATCTCCGCCGATGCTGTCCAGCAGCGGGAAATCGACCTCCGACCAGATGCGCACGTAGTTGCCCAACAAGGTAATATCGTCTAGAGATCTGCTGAGAAAGCCCAATCGCTTGCGGAATTCGATCTCTACGCCGTAGTTCCGCCCGTCGCCGTTGAACCAGCGGTATAGATCGAGGTAGTTCGATTGCGCGTCGAGTCGAGATTCGATCGCGTCACGCAATTCCTTGTAGAAGAAGCTGACGGCCACGACCTCGCCGGAGGCCGGGAAACGCTCGAGGCGCAGGTCGTAATTGTCGATCCGCGCAACGGCGAGATCGGGATTCCCCTCGAGTTGCCAGTCGTTCTTGAAGTCGCTGGATTTCACAGGCGCCAATTCGCGGAGCTCGGGATAGTTCAGCGACCGGAAGCAGGCGAGCCGAACGTTGGTTCTCTCGTCGTATTCGTAAACGACATTGACTGAAGGCAATACGTAATCTGAACGTGAGCGCGCTCCGATATATACATCGGTTACCTTGTCGTACGCATCGACCGCGATCCGGTTGTTCTCCAGCCGCGCGCCGCCGGCCAGACGGAAGTGCTCGCGCCAGAGCGTGAATGGCAAGTCGATCAACGCGTAATAGGCGTTCATGACCTGAGTTCCGCTATAGGAGCTTTCGAACTGATCCTGGTAGCGCAGCGTGAAAAGTCCCTGTTTGAAGTTCTCCGGAGCGAAGATATCTTCGGGCGGCAGAAAGACGAGCCCGCCGCTAAGACCCTCGCGCGCGACGTGATAGGGAAAATGCTCCAGGGTCCGCTTGCGTGTGACCAGAGAGACGCCCGCGGCGATTTTCCCCGGCCGGTCGATGCCGCCGAACCGCCAGCTCAGGCCGGCGTCCGCACCACGTCGAATCTCCGCCGCGTACAGCCAGTGCCGGCGATTCGTATAGAGCGCGAAGGGCTCGGTCTCGAGGTTGTACTCCAGGAATCGGAGATCGGGCTCTTTGGCGTTGTTCTCATTGTAAAAAATCCGCCAACTCAGGTCGACGCCGTCGATGAGGATGGCATGCGATCCTTTCAAGCTGCTCGTCAGCTGGTCCTTTTCCTCCCATTCCAGCACGTAACGGTAGGCCAAGGCATTGTCGCGCTTGATCGCCGATAGGAATGAGTTCTCCGTACTTCGCGCATAGAGGTTCTGGAAGCTCACGCGCTGCCGATCGACGATCTCGAGATTCAGATTGAGCAACGCGCCGACATTGACTTCCGAGAGATAGTCCGTCGCCTCGAAGCGATCATTCGATATCAAGGGGTCTTTCGTTTTGTACTCGTTGGTGATCGACGCGCTCGACTTGTACGACGCCGCGCCGACGACGCCGAGGCGACGTCCGAACGGTCGCAGAAGATTGCCGTGCGACACCGCGACAGAGCCTGGCCGGGGCGTGGTCTCGGCAGCAAGGGCGTACCGGTTCGGCAACTCACGGGCGACCTCGTCGAGATACGGGATGTTGTCGCTCGGCAAACTCCCGGCATCGCGGACCGCTCGCGGGCGATCTCTGCCGCCGTCGTCCCGCCCGAACCAATCGGTGCTACCGCGATGGGCGTCGCGATAGAAAGAATCTCCATAGCTTCCACCGTCCGCGCCCGTCTGAATGCTGAACTGTGTCGTCGGGTTCTCCGGGAACTCGACCGTATTGATCCGCACGAGCCCCCCGGTGAAATCGCCTGGCATGTCCGGCATGGCGGTCTTGACGACCTGCAGGTTCGACAGCAGATTCGACGGCACCATTTCGAAATTGAAGCTCTTGCGATCGAGGTCCGGGTCGACCGCCGTGGCGATCGCTCCGTCGATCTCCGTGACGTTGTAGCGGTCCGGCATGCCCCTGACGTTGACGTACCCGCCGCCATCGACGAGGAGTCCTGTCACGCGCTTGAGCGCGTCCCCGGCTTGACCATCCGGCGACCGCGATATCTGAGCGGCGCTGATCGCGTCGCCGACAACCACGGCCCGTTTACGGTCCGCAAGCACCGCCCCCTCGGTCGACAGGATGCGCGTCGCGGTGACCATCAGATCGTCGATTGCATTCGCGCGGAAGCTCTCCAGAACGACATCGAGCCTGCGCACGCGGCCGGCGATGATCTCGACATTCTCGACGACGAGGGTTTCGTAACCGAGATACGAGAAGCGCACGCTGTAGACGCCTACGGGCAGTTCCGCCACCTGGAACCGACCTGTCAGATCGGTCTGCACCAGAACTCCGGAACCGGCCACCACGATATCGACGGCGATCAATCCCTCGCTCGACTCCTTGTCCCTGACCAGCCCCTCGAGGCCGCCCACTTCGGCAGCGACGCCGCCGGCGGCGAACGGCAGCCCCAGCAGACACACCAGTACCAGCGTGGAAGCCTGCCACCGCATGCCGACTCCTCCATATCGCACGAAGATCCCACAGCGGCACGACACGCATCGCGGACGGCCGCAGCCACGTTATCAGCAGCGCGTTAGCTTACTGCCAGGATCGTGTCATCTTACGGTGAAGAAGCGCGTCCGATATTCGGGACGTTGCGATCGCGTCGCCGAGACCGACGGTCGACCACCGGACCTGCGAGGCCTCTCGCCACTACGCTTCCCCCGGGGTCGACTCGGATCAGCCAGGCGGGGCGTAGCCGCAGAATGCCCTCACGACCCGCGAACTGGACTGGGTATCAGCGTTCGAGATGGACGAGCTTCAACGAGCCCTCGGGAGCCATCAATCCAGAATCGATTCGCACCGCAATGGACGAGCCGTCGTCGTGCGCGGTTCGTCGATCCGGCACTACGCCGGCATCGAGGTCGATACGATACATCGCGATCATGATCTCACGCCGATAGTCGAAGAGACGCGCTTCCTCCTTCGTGAGCAGGAGGGCGTGTGTTTCGCCGCGATAGGAAGTACCCGGGAAGTGCCTGGTGAACAGGGTATTCGCCGCCGAAGCGCCCTGGCCTCCGCCCCAGAGCAGCGCGACGTCCGCAGTGTCCTCTGGCATCTGCACACGGACGATCACGCCGTCTTCGACATCCCAGAGGGCCGCTTCGATCTGGCCGGCACGCAGCGACTTGGCGGGATCCTTCGCGGCGATTTCGCGCCAGTCGCTCGGGGCGAGCCGCAAGCCAAGTGTTGGGCGTTCCTCTATCCATCTCGTGAAGCCGCGCCGAAGGTCACGCCATTCCACTCGCAAAGCCAGCGCCAAACGTTCCACGACATCCTCCGCGGTCCAGGCGTCGACTTCGGCCTGATCCGCGGAGCAGGCAAGATAGGCATCGCGCAGCTTGGCTGGCCCATAGGCGTCGAGCAAGAAGCCGACGAACACCGCAGAGACCGGTTCGACGATGTCGTTCGATAGAGCCCGGAATCCTTCGGCGTGAAGGATATCGTCGATAGATACGACCCGTTCGCGCAGGACCCCGAGACCACGACTCTCGACAACTCTTCGGTGCTCGCCCTTGCAGCCACCCAGGTGGCCAACCAATCCACTCCCCAACAAGGGTAGGGTGTATCGAGTCGGCGCCTCCAACCACAGGCTGACGACGAGGCGCGCGATTTCGGCCGTATGATGAGGGTGGATCGTCGCCACGGTGGCGGACGGCCGGATCGCGACGCCCTCGGCAGCGGATCCGGCGAGATGGAGCAGAACGTCGGGATGGACGAGCAGGTAACCGATCTTCGCCTCTTGCAGAGCTTCCAGATGCCCCGCCTGCAGGGCAAGGCGCGCGGCCATGGCGGCAACCGCGTCATCGAGGTCGTCGATAAGATGCGGTGAGAGTGTCCAGGGAGCGCCCGGCCGCCGCTCATGCACTCGCACATAACGGCCCGCGCCGCTGGGACCTCGCTCGATGAGCAACCGCTCGGGACGAGCCAGCCACCAGCCGCCCGCTCCGTCGGATTCGAAAAGGTACTGTTTGCGGACGCGACCGCGGGTGGACTCCACGACGAACATGATGCTGACGTTCCCGGCATAGGGGCCGCTGCGCAGCAGGTTCGGCGGACCGAAGCGGTACCTCACCGATGAATCGCGGATATCCTCGATGAACGTCCAGAGCGGAGAGTCGCTGTCTACCCTCGGGATTCCACTCCCTACTGGCAAAGCCAACCTCTCGGCGGCGGCCAGGTCGGCCGCATGCCAGCAGGCGAGAGCCCGCCCCTGATCATCTGCGATTGCCGCCTGGACGTAGGCGTAGAAATGAACGTAGGCGCTCTGGATTTCGTCTAGCGGCTGCGCGGCCCCGGCAGATCGGAGCGCGAAGCCGAAAGCAAGCACCGATACGCGAAGAATCTCGCCGATCTGCTTCATGGCCGACGTACGATAGGCGCATCGCTGAGGCGGAGCAAGAGCGCTGACATGATTCTAACGACTGCCTGCGCCGGCAGACCGAACGTCGGCATGGTCGACGAAATGTGGCCGCTTTTCGTTAACGATACTGGACGACCGGCGTGCCTCATGCCACCTTTACCGCATCATGCAGCGATTGGATACCTGAAACCCGGATCATGGCTTTTATGCGCGCTGCCTGGAAAAGCCTCAGAATCCACGGTCCCGTGCTGGCCCTGCTGCTCGCCGTGGTCTATACCGCGTACGGCTGGTTCAGCACCGGCGACTTCTGGTACCCGCTCGACTTCTCGATCCTCGTCGACACCCACCGGCTCTCCCAGGATCCGCTGGCCATGTTCCGGCATGTCGGCGCGTGGTTCAGCCAGCCGTTGCTGCAACTGTCGTTCCTGGGGCAGTTCCGCCTCTTCGGCATGAACTACGGCGCTTACATCGCGATCAACCTGGCGTTGCACGCGCTCAACGCCTTCGTGATCTACATGCTGGTGAACATGCTGTTCAACCAGCGCCGCCTCGCGCTGCTCGCCGCGGTCCTCTTCGCGCTGAACGTCGGCAGCTACGGGCGCAACCTGATGACCCTGGCCGGCCAGGAGAGCCTCCTGCTCGCGCTGCTGCACCTGCTGGTGCTCTACCTCTTCATCCGCAACGACTTCCGCCGCGAAGGCCGCCTGCGGTCCTCCTACTTCGTGCTCGGCCTGGCCCTCTACAGCCTGACCGGCCTGACCAGGGCCTCGACGCTCGCGCTCATGGGCGGACTGCTGGCCTACAAGGTCTTCTTCTACCACCGGCGCAACCGCCGGCCGATCTTCTCCAACGACCTGCTCGCGTTTCTGCTGCTGGGGATCTTCTTCAAGATCGGCCAGAGCCAGTGGGGATTTCAACACCCCTCCATGCTGACCGAGGTCGACGGGCCGTTGGCCTACACCTACTGGTCCGTCGTCGACGTCTTCCGCTACCTCAACCTCATGGTGTTCCCGCTGCAGGAGGGCAGCCTCTTGCGGGACGCCGGCGGCGTCCTGCAGTTCCTGCACGACATCCGCATGCCGATCCGCATCTTCGTCACCCTGGGCATCGTGAGCCTCAGCTTCTTCGGCTTCGTCTTCGGCAGCCAGCCCCTGCGCTTCTTCGTCGCGTGGACCTACATCACCATCCTGCCGTTCAGCACCCAGAGTCCAGGCACGCACTGGCTCAATCTGACCCATCTCTACCTCGCCAGCGTCGGATTCTGCCTGATCCTCGCCGCCGGCGCCCTCGGCTGCGCGAATCTGCTGGCGGCCCGTGGGTGGCGGCGCCTGGTCCCGTTCGTGGTGCCGCTGTTCTTCGTGCTGACGGCGTTCTCGCTCTCCTATCGGCTGGATGCGCGCAACCGCGCGGCATCGCGCTCGCCCGAGGTCGAGGCGTTGCGCCAGGAAGCGCTCGCACGCTTGCAGGCTCCGTCCGACTAGGTACGCCGCCAGGTCGACCTCGGCGACGAGGTCCCGGCGACGGCTTTCCCGCCGCATTCGCTTGGTTCCCCGGGTCCGGTCGCGTATCTTTGCGGACGACGCAAGCCCGCGCCGGCGCCGCGAGGCCCCGCGCGAGCCGCTAGGAATCGGCCCTCTCTGGAGGACTAGGACCATGGCGAAGTACAAGATCGGCTGGATGCCCGGCGACGGGATCGGGATCGACGTGATGCAGGCCGCGAAATTGGTGCTGGACAAGCTCGGCTTCGACGCCGAGTACATCCACGGCGACATCGGCTGGGAGATCTGGCGGACCGAGGCCAACGCGCTGCCCGACCGCACGCTGGCCATGCTCAAGGGCGTCGACGCCGCCCTCTTCGGCGCCATCACGAGCAAGCCCAAGGAAGAAGCCGAGCGCGAGCTGAGGCCCGAACTGCGAGGCAAGGGGCACGTCTACCGCAGTCCGATCGTGGCGCTGCGCCAGGCCTTCGATCTGCGCACCAACCTGCGTCCCTGCAAGGCCTATCCGGGCAATCCCCTGAACTACCGCGACGACCTCGACCTGGTCGTCTTCCGCCAGAATACGGAGGACCTCTACATCGGCGTCGAGTGGCATCCCCTGCCGCAGGAGATCCGCGACGCCTTCAGCAAGACCCATCCCAAGCAGATCGGACGCATGGCGAACGTGGCCAACGAGGACATCGCCGCCAGCGTACGCATCCTGACCAGGCAGGGTTGCCAGGCGATCTGCCGCGACGCGTTCGAATACGCCAAGAAATTCGGCTACAAGACGGTGACCGTGGTCGAGAAGCCCAACGTGATCCGCGAGACCAGCGGTCTCATGGTGCGCGAGGCCCGCAAGATCGCCAAGGACTACCCCGGCATCGACCTGTGGGAGACGAACATCGACGCCATGTGCATGTGGCTGATCAAGAATCCGCAGGACTACGGCGTCATGGTCGCCACGAACATGTTCGGCGACATCATCAGCGACCTGGCCGCCCAGCTCGTCGGCGGCCTCGGCTTCGCCTGCTCCGGCAACATCGGCGACAAGGTCGCCATCTTCGAGCCCAGCCACGGCTCGGCGCCGAAGTACGTCGGCATGAACAAGGTCAACCCCATCGCGATGATCCTCTCGGCCAAGATGATGCTCGATTATCTCGGCGAGAAGGACATGGCGCACCGCATCGAGGCCGCAGTCGCCGCGGTCATCAAGGAAGGCAAGCACCGCACCTACGACATGGGCGGCGCGACCACGACGACCGGCATGGCCGAGGCGATCGCCGCGCGGTTGTAGCCGCTCGTAGCCTGG
>CAZJWO010000013.1:0-44447 GCA_964549735.1 uncultured Fibrobacteraceae bacterium
AGCTGCAGCTCGAGCTTGCCCTCGCGGAAGCTGTCCGTAATGTCGATCACGCCAGGGTAGGTGGAGAGTTCGGTCTTGAGCGCCTCCGCGGCGGCGAGGAGGTGCTCCGTGTGCGGGCTGGCGAGCTGCACCTGGATCGGCTTGCCCGGCTGGAACAGGTCGGCGCTGAAGCTCAGCTCGACGGCGCCCGCGATCGGTCCGGTCTTCTCGCGCCAGCGCCGCGCGATCTCGCCCGCGCGGATCTCGCGTTCCTGGGCCCGCAGCAGCTCCGCGGAGACCTCGATGAGATGCGCGCCCGCGCCGGTGGTCGGCCCGCCGCCGCCGCCGCCGCCGCCGGCCCCGCGGGCGGCCGAGAGCGGCTGGCTGCCGATGGTCGTCTGCACGTTCTGGATGACGTCCCGGGCGCCGTCGGGCCGCGCCGCCGCCAGATCGCGGCGGACCTCGTCCAACGCGCCTTCGAGGCGCTGCACCACGGCCAGCGCCTCCGGCAGGATGGTGCCCTGCGGCAGGGTCAGCGTGCAGTTGACGGTGTCGGCCTCGATGCGCGGCATGAACACGAACTTGAGATGTCCGCCGCCGGTGAACCCCAGCGTGACGAGCATGACGGCCGTGGCGATGGCCATCACGACCGCGCGGTTGCGCAGCGCCCATTGCAGATGCTGCCGATACACGGTGTGCACGAACCACTCCAGCCGCTCGCTCACCGCATGCTTGAAGCGATGCACGCGCGCGACCAGGCTGCGCGCTTTGCGCAGATGCGCCGGCAACGACGCGCCGTGCTGCCGAACCTGGGCCACCGTGGTCAGGTGGGTCGGCAGGATCAACAGCGACTCGATGAGCGAGAAGGTCAGCACGGCGATGACGACGATCGCCGCCGGCTTCATGAACCGCCCCATCATGCCCTCGACGGCGATCAAGGGAGCGAAGGCGGTGACCGTGGTCAGCACGGCGAAGAGGACCGGAACGCCGACTTCGCGCACGCCGCGCGTCGCGGCGAGCTGGCGGCCCTCGCCTCGTTCCCGCCGGGCGAATACGCTCTCGCCGACGACGATCGCGTCGTCGACGACGATGCCGAGCGAGAGGATGAAGGCGAACAGCGAGATCATGTTCAGCGTGACGCCGAACCAGGGCAGCACCCAGAACCCGCCGAGGAAGCTGATGAAGATGCCCAGGGTGACCCAGAAGGCGAGGCGCAGCTGCATGGTCATGGCCAGCACCAGGAACACCAGGCCCAGGCCCATGAGGCCGTTCTTCAGGAGCAGGTTCATGCGATCGCGGTAGATCGTCGAGCGGTCGCGCCAGACCGTCGCGGCGATGCCCTCGGGCAGGATCCGCTCCTGATCGGCGAGGTAGCTCTTGACCGCGGCGGCCACTTCCAGGACGTTCTCGCGGCCCGAGCGGTACACCGAGACGATCGCCGCGGGCCGGCCGTCCATGCGGGTCAGCATGTCGAGGTCTTCGAATTTGTCGCGGATGTCGGCGAGGTCCTCGAGATGCACGCGCGAACCGTCCGGCTTGCCGATCGCCACCAGGCGGGCGAACTCCTCGCCGGTGTAGCGCTGCCCCTTGGTGCGGATCAGGATCTCGCCGCCCTGCGTCTTGACGCTGCCGCCCGGCAGATCGAGGCTGCCCAGGCGCACGGCCTGCGCCACCTGGCCCAGGCTCAGGCCGTGGGCGCGGAGTTTCGCCTCGCTGACCTCGATGGAGATCTCGTACGGTCGCGTCCCGCTGACCTCGGCGTAGGTGATGCCGGCGCTGGTCATCAGGTCGTCGCGCACGCGATCGGCCAGCACCTTCAGAGAACGCTCGTCGGTGTCGCCGTAGATGATGATATCGAGCACCGGCCGCTTGACGTCCACGAGCGCGACCACGGGGCGCTCCGTGTTCTCCGGGAACGTGATGATGCGGTCGATCTCGCTCTTGATGTCGTCGTAGGCTTTCTGCTTGTCGGTGCCGAGCTCGAGCTCGATGATGACGACCCCGATGCCCTCGCTGGCCCTGCTGGTCACCTTCTTGAGGCCGTCGACGCCCTGCACCTGCTCCTCGATCTTGATGCAGATGCTCTCCTCGACCTCGCTGGGCGTGCCGCCGAGGAAGACGACCGAGGCGGTGACCAGGTCGAGTTCCGTTTCCGGAAAGACCTCCTGCACGATGGTCGCGGTCGAGATGAGGCCGCCGACCACGATGACCGCCATGAGCAGGTTCGCGGCAACGTGGTTCTCCGAGAACCAGGTCAACAGCGCGTTCACGGCCGACCGCCTTTCGGCTCGGCCCCATCGCCGGCGCTCGGCGCGAGCTGCATGCCGTCGATCACGTACTGCAGGTTGCTCGTGATCAGGCGGTCGCCGGGGGCGAGACCGGAGGCGATGACCGCGGTCTGCGCGTCGGTCCGCGCGACCTCGACCGTGCGGATGCTGAGGCGGTCCTCGCCGTCCAGCAGCCAGACCTGGTCGCCGGGGCGCAGGGCGCGACGCGTGATGGTGACCGAACCCGGCGGCGGCGGGCTCGCGAAGGTCACGCCCACGAACATGCCGCTCATGAGCGGCCGGTGTCGCGGCCCGACTCGGTAGGGCTCGGCCACTTCGACGACGATCGGCACCTGGCGGCTGCTCTCGCTGACGGAACCGCCGAGGCGCGCCACGCGGCCGGACCATTCGAATCGTCCACCGGCGAAGTCGGCGTGCACCGTGGCGGCGGTGCCCTCGCGCGGATCGTCCGCGGTCAGCGGCACCGCGATCCAGGCCAGATCGCGGTCCGGCACGTGGACCGTGATCTCGGCGGTTGCGGTGTCGTGGACGCTGGCCAGTACCTCGCCGGCGCGCACCACCTGACCGGCCGCGACCGACGCGCTGAGCACACGGCCGGCGAACGGCGCGACGATTCGGCAGCGCCGCAGATCGACTTCCGCGCGGGTGAGCGCCGCCTTCGCCGCGGCGAGCTGCGCCTCGGCCTGCCGCAACTGCGGCTCGCGCAGCACCAGCGGCGACGGCAGCGCCGCGCCTGCGGTCGCGCCGCGCGAGCCGTCGCCGCCGTCGATGCCGGCGACGCTGCGCCCGGTCCTTTCCCACTCCAGCCGCGCCGTCTCGGCCTCCTCGCGGGCCAGGGCCAGCGCGACCTCGGCCTGGGCGACCTGGCTGCGGGCCTGCTGCACGACCAGCTCGTAGTCGGTCGTCTCGATCTGGACGAGCGTCTCGCCGGCGGCGAAGAATCCGCCGGCGCGCAGATGCGGCGAGATCGCCACCACGAGCCCGCCGACCTGCGGCGTCAGGTTCACGGAGTCTCGCGGCCGGACCGTGCCCCAGGCGACCACGGTCACGGGCGGCTGCGCGGACGCGACCGTCTCGACGGTGACCAGCGGCACGACGGCCGGCGGCCGCAGCCGCTGCGCCCGCGGGCGCATGGCGATCAGCAGGACCAGCACGATGACGGCGCCCAGCACGATGGCCGTGGCCGTCAGACGGCGGCGGCGGATTTCCGATGTCATTCGCGGTCTCCTCGGCTCGTGTCGCCTTGGCGGGCGGTCGTTGGCGGCGCGCTCCGGCTCCCCGCCGCCAGATCGGGTGAATAGGCCTCGCCGTCCCAGTGTCCGCCGAGAGCCAGGATCAGGTTCACGCGCGCGGTGCGATGGGCGCGTTGCGTGCTCAGCAGCGCGCCGGTGCTCGCCAGCAGCCGCCGTTGCGCCTCGAGCGTGGTCAGCAGGCCGTCCAGGCCGGACCGATAGCGCTGCTCGGCGAGTTCGGCGGTGCGCTGCGCTTCGGCGACGGCCTCAGCCAGCGCCAGCTCCCGTTCCGCCTGGAGGCGCTCGGCTTCGAGGGCGTTCTCGACCTCGCTCAGCGCCACGAAAACAGCTTGCTGGTAGCCGGCGGCGGCCTGCTCGGCGCGGGCCTCGGCCGCGCGCACCTGGGCCTTGGTCGCGCCGCGGTTGACCAGGGGCATGGCCAGGCCGGCGGCGAGCGACCAGACGTCGGTGCCCTTGTCGAACCAGGTCTTCAGATCGCCGCTGACGTAGCCGCCGCTGCCGGTCAGGTTGATGGTCGGATACAGCCTCGCCTTGACAGCGCCCACGCTCGCCGTGGCGGCGTGCAGGCCGGCTTCGGCGGCCAGCAGGTCGGGCCGGCGCTCGAGCAGGCTGCTCGGCAGACCGGCCGGCACCGGCGGCAACGGCGGGGGCATGGTCGGCGGCGCCGGCGCGGATCGGTCGCCGCCTTGAACGGCGGCGAGGCGACCGACGACGCCGGCGGGATAACGTCCGGCCAGGATCTCCAGGCGGCGGACGGCCTCGGCGAGCTGCCGCCGCTGCTCCGGCTCGGCGGCCTGGGCGCTCAGCAGGTTCTGCCGCGCCAGATGGACCTCGAGCGATGGCACCGTGCCGCGGACGTAGCGTTCCTCGACCAGCGCCACGGTCTGGCGATAGCTGGCGATCGTGTGGTGCGTCAGGTCGAGCTGGCACTGCAGCTCGCGCACGAGCAGCCAGGCGCGGACCACGTCGGCGATCAGGGTCTGACGCACGACGCGGCGGTTCAGCTCGCTCTGCAGCAGGGTGGCCGCGGCGGCTTCCTCGGCGCGCGACAGGCGGCCCCAGAGATCCAGCTCGTAGCGCGCCGTGAGATTGGCGTCGAAGTACTCGCGGTACATCGTGCCGACCCCGCCGAACGGAGCCCGGCTGCTCTTGGACCGACTGGCGCTGCCGCCGACTTCGATGCGCGGCCAGCGATCGCTCTCGGCGCCGCCGAGCAGGGCGCGCGCTTCGAGCACGCGCGCCGCCGCGCGCCGCAGGTCCTGGTTGCGCGCGACCGCTTCGACGACGAGCTGGGAGAGCGTCGTGTCGCCGAAGGCCGTCCACCACGCGGGCGCGACCGATTCGCTGGCGGTGCCGCGCGGATCGCCGGGAGCGCCGGCGGCGACATAGGCGTCGGGCATCTCGACGCGCAGCGGCGGGCGCGCGTGATCCGGGCCCACGGCGCAGCCAGCGAGGATCAGCAGGGCGACCGTGCCGGCCGGCAGTCGCGGATGCATACGGTCCCAGCGCCGCTTCATGTCGCTTCCTTTCGTAGCGTCCGGGCGTCGGGCTCGTCGGGCCCGAGCGCGCGGATACCGGCGGCCGAGAACCGCGTGATGTGCGCGACGGTCTGCTCGATGTACGTCTCGATCGTGTCGGCCAGCGGCGGAAATACCGCCTGGATGAAGTCTGCAGCGCCCGGTTGCAGCGCGGCGTTGGCACGGGCGTGCCAGCGCATCGTGAAATGGACGAGTTGGCCGTGCAGACTGCCGACGGCCAGCGCGCAGTTCCGCTCGCCGAGTTCCGGGACGAAACGGATCAGCGCGTCGCGCAATTCGGTCCACAGCGGCGCGAGGGCTTCGTGGATCAGCCGCAACCGTCGCGGATCGCCCAGATGGACCTCGCGCACGAACAGCTTGATGAACGCGCGTCCATGGTCGCTCATGAGGGTGTCCTCGAGATGATTCGCGAAGAATGCGGCCAGCAGATCCTCGAGGCTGCGATACTCCGGAGCGCCTGCCGTTCGCAACACGGCGAGGTAGCGGTCGCGCTTGCGCGCCATGACGCGCGCGAGCACCGCGTCGTACAGCGCAGCCTTGCCGCCGAAATGATAATTGATCGCCGCCACGTTCACCGCGGCCGCGGCGGCGATTTCGCGCACCGAGACCGCATCGTATCCCGTGTCGGCGAACAAACGTTCCGCAGCGTCGAGGAGGCGCTGGCTCGTGTCCGGCTGCTGCTGGCCCATGATCGACCTATGCAATCGTTTGCTTGAAACAAATGCTTGCTTGGGATCGCAACATAATGTCGAACGCATATATCGTCAAGAAGCAATTTTTCTCAGGTCGCGTTGAGTTCGGACGAACCTGGAAAGGAATTTAGAGCGGCGAACCGGTCTGTCGGGTCATCCGACGCCGGCCGCCGCGGGGGACAGGCATCGACAGGAGCACCGCACGTGAACACGTCGCCTATCGTGGAACGCCGCCATCTGCGTTATCGCTATCCGGGTCAGCAGATCTACCAGCTCGTGATCGAGGAGGCGGGCGACCGGCAGGAACTCGCGAACGCGCTGGTGTTAAACAAGAGCCATTCCGGTTTCGCGTGCGTCATCATCGGGGCGCCGATCGGCGCCGACGCCCGAGTCTACCACCAGGAGAACGACAAGGTGCGAACGCCGCTGTTGCTACGGCATCAGCGGCGGCTCGCCGAGGAGGTTCAGCTCCTGGGATTCGAGCGGACCAATACGGTCATCCGCGCCGAGCGCTGACAACCGATCAGCCTTCGTACGACGCGAGCGCCTCGTCCAAGCTCTCGTAGGTCTCGAAGACCGACGTCAGGCTGGTCACCGAGAAGAGCCGGTCGATGCGCGAACTCAGGTTGCAGATCTTCATCTGGCCCATGTTCTTCTTCAGCGTCGTCAGACCGCTGACCAGGATGCCCAGGCCGGTGGAATTGATGTAGCGCACCTTGCTCATGTCCAGGACCAGGTCCGCGTGCCCCTGCTCGATCAGCTCCTTGATCGTGCCGGTGAACAACTCGTAGTCGCTGCCGCCCATGATGTCGCCGGACAGCTGCAGCACCATGGCCCGTTCCTGCGGGCTGCGGTTGATCTTCACGTCGGTCCCCTTCCTGGGTTGTGGTTGGCTCCTGCGGAGCTTTCTTCGCCGGGAGGCCGCATCGACGCGGCGGCAGCCCGCGCTTGCCGCGGGCGGCGTCAGTCGAGACGATAGAACGCGGCGGCACCTTCCTCGCCGTGGGCGATGGTCGTAAAGAGGTTCTGGAACATGGTCACCTCGTAAGTGACCGGATCGAGGTAACGGGCGCCGATCGTGATCTCGCCGTCCGCCATGACCCGGAACTTGACGTGGTTGATGACCATGCCTCGTCGCGCATGCTGGATGAGGCTGCCGTGCGAGAACGCCAGGAACGCCTGCGGGTTGCCGACCGCGCCGGCCGCGAAGTACTCCCACACGTCCACGACCATGCCGCCGATGGCTTGCGGCGCCGTTTCGGGTTGGTTCTCGGCGATCAGCTCGCAGCGTCCGTAATCGACGACCACCCGGACAGCGGCGCCGCTGCGCAGCGCGCCGAGCAACGCGTCGAAGTCTTCGAGCGGGCGCGGTCCGGCCAGCGCCGAAGCGGCGAACAACAGGGCGCAGATGGCGCTGGCGACACGGAACATGGTATGAACTCCCGGGTTGGCTCTCGGCCGCGGCCCATAGCATAATCGAATTCGCCGTCGCGTGTAAACTTCGATGGCGCCGACGTCCGTGGCGTCAGCCGGAGGGTGGAGCGCCGGGTCGCTCCGCCGCCCGTCACGGAGGGCCCCGCATGCGTCGCGCGTCGCGAATAGGAGGTCCGGATATGCCGCCCGCCGCGACCGGTCGTCTGCCGCAGGCCCGGCTGTGGGGAGCGTCCGTATTGATCGGCGCCGCGGCGCTGCTCGCCGCGTCGCTGGCGGTCTCGCCGGCTTCGGCGCCGCGCGGCGACCTCGGCGCCGCGTACGCGGCTCTGGCGGCGGCGCCGCTCGGCCTCGATGCGCACCCGGTGCCCACGCGCATCCTGACGCCCCTTGCCAGCTGGCTCGTCGGTCTGCGCGGCGAGGCGATCGTCTGGACCGTCCTGCTAGGTTGCCTGGCGCTGCCGGTCCTCGCGGCGCGCCGGGCCCTCGGCCGGGGATTCGGCGGTGGCGGCGCGTTGCTCTGCGCCGGACTGCTCGCCTCGACGCTGGTCGTGCGCACCTCGCTGCACAACGGAGCCTATCCCGACGTGATCACCTACCTGGCGCTCTGCGGTGTCTGGGCCCGGCGCGAACACCCCAGACAGGCTTCGATGCTCTGGCTCCTGGCGATTCTCGACCACGAGCGGGCGTTGCTGCTGGGGCCGTGGGTGGCCGCCGCGCTCTGGCTCGCCGCGGGCGGCGAACGCCGCCGTCGGCTCTGGGCCTGGCTCGGGCCGTCGTTGGCGGTCGGTTGCTGGTCCGTCGTCTATCTGTGGCTGATCTCGCGACGGCCGGCCGCATACACCGCGCTCGCCTACCTCGAGCCGCTGGCGGTCGATCCCCTCCACAATCTGCGCGGGGCGGGCTGGTTGCCGCTGCTCGGCTTCTGGACCGCGCTGCAGTGGGTCTGGCTGGTGCCGGCGGTCTGGGCCTGCGGGCTGCTGCAACGGCGCCGCTATCGATACCTGTCGGTATATGCCGGGTTGCCGTTGCTGGCGGCGGCCCTGGCGATGTTCCTGGCCTACGACTGGTCGCGCATGGCGACGCTGGCTTTCCCGTGCCTGCTGCCCGCGCTGTCTGCGGCGTTTCGCGCGGGCCGACCGGCCGCCTCCAGCCGCCGCTTGCGCGTCGCGCTCGCCATCCTGCTGGCGGCGCAGGCCCTCTGGCCGCAGACGTTCACGGCCGCCGGGGCGGTGGAGGTCTGGCGCGGCTGGTGCCTGCCGTGGTCGTCAGGGCCTTGACGCGGCGTTCACAGCTCCAGTCCCAGCAGCGCCGCCAGCTCCGTGACACCGGCGTCGAAGCGCCGCAGCGCGGCCGCGATGGGCTCGGGTCGGGTCAGATCGACGCCGGCCGCTTCTAGCAACGCGAGCGGCGACTCGCGGCAACCGCCGCGCAGCATCGCCATGTAGCCGTCCACCGCCGGTCGGCCTTCGGCCCTGATCTTCTCGGCGATGGCGATGCCGCAGCTCAGTCCGGTCGCGTAGCTGTAGACGTAGTACTTGTAATAGAAGTGGGGGATGTAGGCCCACTCGAGGCCGTCGTCGTCCCCGAGCGTGTAGCCGGGTCCGTAATAGCGCTGCACCAGCTCGCGGTAGGTCGCCTCCAGCAGCGAGGCGGTGATCGGCGTGCCCTCCTCGACGAATCCGTGCACGCTTCGTTCGAACTCGGAGAACTGGGTCTGCCGATAGATCGTCGTGCGCACGTTCTCGAGCTCCTCGACCAGCAGCGCGGCGCGCTCCTGCGGGCTGGTGACGCGCGCGGTCAGCCAGTCGGCCAGCAGCACCTCGTTGCAGGTCGAGGCGATCTCCGCCAGGAACGGCACGTAGCGCGACGTATGGTACGGCTGGTGCTCCATCGCGAGGTGGCTGTGCAGGGCGTGGCCGTATTCGTGAGCGAGCGTCGAGAGATCGTCCAGGCCGTCCTGGTAGTTCATCTTCACGTACGGGTGCCGGCCATAGACGCTCGCCGAGAACGCGCCGCTCGCCTTGCCGGCGCAAGGATAGAGATCGAGCCATCCGTTGCGCGGATCGAGCCCCACGCGAAGCATCGCGACGTACTCGGGTCCGAGCGGCGCCAGCGCCTCGGGCAGGATCTCCAGGGCGCGGGCGAACGGCACGTCCTGCTGCGCGGCGGCCACCAGGGGCACGTAGAGGTCGTACAGACGCAGGTCGTCCAGGCCGAGCGCCTTGCGGCGCAGCACCATGTAGCGGTGCAGCGGCGCCAGATGGTCGTTGACCGTCGCGATGAGGTTGTCGTGCACGGCGACCGGCAGGTCGTCCTTGTCCAGATACGCTTCGAGCGCCGTGTCGTAGCCGCGGGCGCGCGCATAGAGGACGTCCAGCTTGCATTGCCCGCCGAGCGTCGCGGCGAAGGTGTGCTGGAACTGCCGCAGCGTGGCGAGGAAGGCGCCCACGGCCTCGGCGCGCACGCGGCGATCCGGCGAGAGCCGGAAACGCGACAGGTTGGCCAGCGTGAGCTGGACCAGGTTGCCGTCGGCGTCGCGCACCTGCGGCCAGGCGATGTTCGACAGCAACGCGCTGAAGGCGTCTTCCGAGCTGCTCGTGATCTCGTTGAGGTCGATCTCGGCCCACAGGTTGTCGCCCGCCAGCTGCAGGATCCGCTCCGCCTCGGCGCCCAGCACGCGGTCGCGGCGCCGGCGCAGATTGTCCAGGTAGTCCCGGTAGGCGACGGGTCCGTCCTTGGCCGCGTAGGCCTTCTGCAAAGTCTTCTCGTCGAGGGCCAGGACCTCGGCGCGGATGAAGCCGGCCGCCGCGGTCAACTCGTCGAGCAGCGCGAGCCCGAGCTGCGCGCGCGCCTGCGCGGCCTCGTCGGTCTGCGCGACGGCGAGCGCGAGGTTGGCGTATTGCTGGACATGGCTCGTGCGATCGTGCAGCGAGAAGTACAGCGCCAGGCAATCGCGCAAGGCTCGCGGCTTGGCGAGCTGGCCGCGCCAGGCGGCAAGACCGGGTAGCTCCTGCTGCAGCGACGCACGGGCCGCTTCCCAGGCTGCGACCGACGGGAAGAGCGGCGAGAGGTCCCACTTGTAGACCGCGGGGATCTCCTCGCAGGTCGCGGTGTGTCCGGGCGTGTAGATCGGCAGATCAGCGGCGCTGACCGCCGGCGTCGCCAGGAACGCGGCGCCATGAGCCAGCAGGGCAGCGGCGAAGAGGATCCAGAGCTTGGCGTACATGAGCGACTCCTGAGCAGGAGACAGAACGTGTGCCGCCCGCGGCGGAGCGGACGGAACCATGCTGCCGGCATTATGGACCGAACGCGAGTTCTTGAACACAGGTAATGCCGCGCGACGGACGTCGTCCGCTGCGGATGCGATGAACGTCCGCGGCGCTCCGGCGGCGTCGCCTCGCTTGCGGCGTGCGTTCAACCCTCGATCGCATCGAGGAGCTTCAGATGCTCTTCGTACGGCATCGCCTGCCAGCTCTCCGCGCTGAGCGCGCCCTCGGTCCGCGAGATCAGGGACACGCGGTGGGCGGCCAACACGTCGGGCGCCTCGTAGATGTCCATGAAATCGTAGGGTCCGAGCAACGCGTAGTGCGCGAGGAACGTCACGTCGGGACATAGCTTGCGGACCTTGTGCAGCCACTCCTTGCCGAGGGCGCGGCGCGCGGTGGCGTCGTGCAGGTTCTCGGCGGCGAGCTTGGTCATGAGGACGAACGTGGGCATGGGGCGACCTCCTGCCGGGGTTGGAGGCGACCGCGCCGGCCGTGCGGACCGGCTAGCGGCGCCGGGTCCGCGATGACGTTACCAGAAAGTCGGGTGATCTGGCCAGGATCCTCGCCAGGTGTCCGCATCGTTCGCTGCCCCTGGCTGCGGACAGTCGACCGGACAGCTGTTATGCGCCCAACAATCACGCCTAATAGATTTCCTGGCAATGAGTTGAGACAGGTGTCGGGCATATCGATAACGATTCGCTCTCTCATGTGTCCGGTGCGGCGTCGCGATGGCCGAACCGGACACTGGCCAACGCGGGTGTCTGATATTCAAGTCGCTTGCAATAGAATAGCTTACGGAATTCTCGCGAGCTGCGGGGGCATTGTCACGAGCCTTGCAGAGTAACCAGCGTCGCGTGGGGGTAGCGGAGGATGTTCGTGGGGACGGGTCGAGTGAAGGACGAAGGTCGAGTGCAGGGCGACAACCGCTGGTAACGCGCGATCGTAGCCGGATCGGCGCTTCCAGTCCCGAGGGCAGCCACCGCCACCCCCCATCGGCGGTGGCTGCCGGCGTTCACGGGTCGAAATCGCGGGCACGGCGCGGCTCAATCTCGTCGGCGCAGGGCCGAGGATTCCTGACCGCAGTTCCGGAATCGCGACGCCGGCCGTCCACCAGGGCGTATTCCAGGAGGTCGGTCATGCGGGCGCATTTCTTGATCCCGGCGGGGCTGGTCGTTTGCGCGCTGTGCGGGACGGCTTGCGATGTCCAGCCCGAGATGCCGCTCTCGCCTTGCGCGAACCTCGTCGCTGTCGGCTGCAGCCTTCCTGTTGCCGACAAGGAGGGCACGCCGTCGCTGGGCGCGTTGCACAACATCGCTCTCGACGTGCTGGCGACTACGAAAGCGAAGGGTACGTTCCGTACGCCGCAGGAGTTCCTGGCGCATGCGAGCGAGGACCTCGCGCGCGTCCTGGCGGTCGACGTCGATTTCTGGGATGTCGCGCAGGTCGAGCGGATGCTCGCCGTCCTGCGAGAGAACAGGCTGTCGTCGCCGTTCGGTCCGTTCGATGCCTTCGATCCGTGGCGGGTCGCCGAGTTCCTGTCCGTGTGGTCTGCATTGTCCGCCGGGGAGACGCAGGGGCTGAATCGATTCCTGGACCTGGCCGTCCGGCTGGACCACCGGCGGCCTGCCGCGGTGCTGCGGACCGTCGAAGAATTCGCGCGGGAATGCGACGTGGCGGCCGGCGACGGATCCCTGCTGGCGGACGTGATCGACATCTATGTCCATTCGTACCGCTACTGGTACGCCGCCGCGGCGGCTCCGGGTAAGGACGCCGACATATCTCCGCTGCTGGACGATCCGATGGTGCCTCTGGTGGACGTCCTGTTCACGATCCTCGGCTCGAAGTTGACGACCCCGATCGGCGGCGCGCTCATCGGAGCCCTGGCGTCCGCGATGTACATCGAGATCCAGACCTGGGAGCCCACGGGCGATCCGGGAGGCAGCGGCTACGGTTGGGAGGGTGGCGCGTCGTGGAATTGGTGACGGCGTGCGCTGCCAGCGCCCGCGGCGGTGCAGCGCGCGCAACGACCGCTCTTGACGGAACGAAACACGAGTGGAATAATCGCCCGCGCGCCTCGCTGCAGGCTTGCAGAGTCTCTTGCGCGCGGTTCAAGGAGGTCTGACGTGTTGATCGCGAACATCCTCGTCGTGCACGCCGTGTTCATCGCGCTGGCGATGTTGGTCAGGCGGTACCTCCTGCGCCTGGACAAGGGGCTCGTCGGTCTCTACATGGTGTTCGTTCCGACGGGCATGGCGACGTTCCTGAGTCTGTCTCCCTGGCTGATCCTGTTCCTGATGACGATCGGGCTCGGCGCCCTGCTCTACGACTGCAAGACGCTCGCCGCCAGCGCGGATGAGCGGACGGGAAGCCGGAGCATCGGCCGCTCGATGTAGCGCCGCGCGGGACTGGCGGCGCGCTCAGTTCGACTCCGCGGGCAGTCCGTGCGCTTCGATGCCGAACTTCTCCAGCCTCCGGTAGAGCGCGCCCCGCGAGATCCCCAGCCTGCGGGCAGCCTCCGCACGGTTGCCGCCGCTCTCATCGAGCGCCAGCAGCACGTGCGCGCGGCTGAGGGGCCTGCTGGCCCCCGCGGCGATGCTCGGGGCGGCCTGCGCGCCGGGACCGCTCAACCGGAGCGAACCACGGCCTTCGCCGAGCATCATGTCGACGCGCCCCTGGCGCTGCAGGCCGTCGTGCGCGCGATGCGCGATCTGCATGACCTCGCGCACGTTCCCGGGCCAATCGTAGCGCTCGAGCACCCTTCGGCTCGGCGCGTTGAAGTAGCCGTCGACGGCGACTTCGCGACCGGCGACGACACCGAGAAAGTGCCGCAGCAACGGCAGGATGTCCTGCGGCCTCTCGCGCAGCGGCGGGATGTGGATCGTGAGTTCGCAGAGCCGGTAGTAGAGGTCCTTGCGGAAGCGGCCTTCCTGCATGGCGCGGTAGAGATCGCGGTTCGTCACCGCGATGATGCGCAGGTCGGCGTACCGTTGCGTCGGGTCGCCCAGCTGCAGGTAGGACCCGTCCTGCAGCAGGCGCAGGAGCTTGACCTGGGAGGCGCGCGACAGCTCGCCGATCTCGTCGAGCAGCAGCGTGCCGCCGTCGGCGGCCGCCGCCAGGCCGCGGCCGTCGCGGTCCGCGCCGCTGAAGGCGCCGCGGACATGCCCGAACAGCTCGCGGTCGAACATGGTCTGCGGGATCGCCGCGATGTTGACCGTCACCAGCTTCCGTTCCGCCCGGTCGCTCTGCAGGTGCAACAGGCGGGCGATCAACTCCTTGCCGGTGCCGGTCTCGCCGGTCACCAGGACGGCCTTCGCGTACGCGGCATAGGCGGCGGCGGTCTGCAGGACGTCCCGCATCGCGTTCGATGCAGCGATGATCACCTGCGTCCGCGGCGTCGCGCCGCCGTCCGACTCGCCGCTCCGCGACGGTGTCGGCGGCGCCGCGAGGCACCGCAGGCGGAGATCTTCCTGGCGGCGTCGGGCGATCCGCCGCTGCAGGTCGCCGACGGCGTCGGCCCAGTACGCGACGCCCAGCTTGAGCACGATTTCCTGCGCGATGACTGTCTGATTCCAGGCGCGGTCCAGCGACTCCCGCGGCGAGCCCGCGGCGTCGTCGTGGCTCCGCTGCCAGAGGATCTCGGCCGCGACCAGACGGGCGATGGCGTGCTCGTGGCGCATTTCGAGCTCTGCGAGCAGAGCGCAGGCCTGCTCGGCATAGGTCAGCGCCGTGGCGAGGTCGCCGGACCGCAAGAATCCCTCCGCCAGGCAGCGTTGGACGACCCCTTCTTCGGGGCGGTCGCCGAGCTTGCGGGCGCGCGACAAGGCGCGCGCCAGCGTCTCCAGGCCGCGGTCCGTGCGGCCCTCGCGAACGAAGCACTCGCCTTCGCGCCGCAGCAGTTCGAGGACGAGATCGCCATCGGGCGCGATCGTTGCGGCGATCGCCGCACCGCGCCGGTAGTAGCGGCGCGCCTCGGCAGGCTTCCCCTCGTCGCGCAGCACGTCGCCGAGGAACTCCAAGGCGAGACACTCCTCACGGGCCGCGCCCAGATCTCCCGCCATGGCGTAGGCCGAGGTCAGATGGCCGCGCGCCGTCGCGAAATCGCGCAACCAGCGGTGGACGTTCGCCAGGGCGATATGGGTGCGGCAGAGATTGAGACTGGCGTTCGGCGTCTCGAGATGGGCGAGCGCGGTGCGCAGGTGGTCGAGCGCCGCGTCGTAGTCGCCGAGCCGGTAGGAGCAGATACCCAGATTGAGCGCCGCGATGCCGATCTGGAGGTCCTGCTCCGTCGCCAGGCCGATGGCCCGCGCGCGCTCGTACCAGTGGATCGCCGCGCGGTAGCGGCCGGTGGCGAGATGGACGAAGCCGAGGAAGTTCGCGTGGCCGGCCTGCAGGCGCAGGGACCGCTGCAGGTCGGCGAGCGCATGGCCGTTCTCGAAATCCGCTTCGGCCTCCGCGAGATCGCCGAGGCGCAGTGAAAACGACCCGCGGTACAGCAGCGGCTCGCAGAGGTCGAAGTCCCGCACCGCCAGGCGGTCGCGGATCACGGCGTCGACACGATCGCGGCCTTCGCGGTACCGGCCCTCGGCCAACGCGAGGATGGACTCCACGAGCCACCCGCACGATAGCTCGTCCCGTTGCCGGACGGAATCGTCGAGCGCGGAGGCGGTCTCCTTCGCGAGGGAGAGTTCGCCGTTCCACAGGTGGCACTGGGCCAGCAGCAGCTGGCACGTGGACGCGGGTACGCTCTGGTCCGCGGCGGCCAGCGCGGTGGCTTCCCGGGTGGCGCGGCGCAGCAGTTCGATCGCGCGGTCGATCCGCAATCCGTCGAAGTGCAGCAGCGCTTCGCTGTAGATCGCGAACGGGACGCGCCGGTGCAGTCGCGACTGGTCGAGTTGCGGTCTGCTCATTGTCGGCCGCCGCGCGGATCTCCCGCAGGTTTCGCCGCTGGCGCCGGTGGCAGAGCGACGCCGAAGACGCTGCGCCAGAAGAGACGCCCCAGTTCGTGAATCGTCAGGCTCGGCGTCCTGCCGCCCGAGTCCGGCGCTCCGCCGACGGGCGGCAGCGGATCGTGCGGAATCGTCGAACCGCCGCTGCTGGACGGGACCTGCCAGAAACCGCCGCCGGGATCGCCTTCGAAACCCGGATCGATGCGGATCGACGGCGCCTTCGCCACGGCGGTGACGGCCAGCCCGAGCGTCAGCGCGGCCACGGCGACCGTGCGCGCGAGCATTCGTTTCTTCATGTCTCGACATCCTGCTCTGGCGCGCCGGATCAAGAGCGCGCCGGACGTTCGAAGCCTGGCGCCGGAGGCTGTGGTGTCGTCCACGCCTTCATTCGCCGCGAAGTCCTGGTGCCGCTCCCCAGAAGCCCAATCCCGTTCCTGCGGTTACCTTATGGAACAGGTCCCGTCCCAGGCAAGGGGGGTAGCGCCGGTACCGGCGCCCGCGGGGATGCGACCACAGCATCTGAATAGCGGGGGCGGCAGGGATCATGAAGCACGACGATCGCGAACGTGAACGCGCAGAGGCCGAGCGCATCACGCAGGACATCCGGAGCCGACGCGGTTTCACCGTGGCCGGCGCCCTGGCCGGACGCGACGGCGGCGGTCATCTCGAGGGCGCTTCGCCGACGCCCTTGATCAGCCGCGCCAGGCTGAATCTCGCGCACTGGCTGCGCGCCAACCTCGACGACGGCGAGGGCGCGCTGCGCGACGTGATCCTGCGCGCGCTTGCGGGACGCTACGATCTCTTGGCGCGCCATGCCGACGAACCGGCCGCCGTGCTGTCGGCGTGGTTGCCCGGCGTGCTCGCCATGCCGGCGTTGCTGGCGGACCTCGTCCGCCAGGCCGACATGCAATGGGGCCGCGCCAACCAGGAACGTCCCTTCTTCGAGCGCGACGGCGAACCGCCGCATCCGGACGATCCGTACACCCATTCCGACGTCGAACGGCGGCTGCGCGAACTGCTGGCGCGGGCGGAGGCGCGATAGAGTCGCCGCGAGGCTGGCGGGCCGCTGGACCGCTGCCCGGCGGGAGCCGATTTCCGAGCGCGCAGCGCGGCGTCCCTGTGCTAGAATGGAGCACGTCTCTACCGGGGGGTTGCCGCCATGGCTTGCCGAAACGCCACGCGCGCGTGCTTCGCCGCGCTGTTCATCGTCGTGCTGGTCATCTCGCCTGCCCGCGCGACTGGTGATTGGCAGGCGAAGGTCGATGAGCGCGTGCTCGCCGCGGCACGGCACGGCGCGGTCGACGTGATCGTGCTTCTGGATCAACAGGCCGACCTCAGCCCTGCGGAGGCGCTCGCCGAGCGGCGCGCGCGCGCGCGATTCGTCCACGACGCGCTGCGCGAGGTCGCCGGGCGCACGCAACGCGAGGTGTGCGCCCTGCTCGCCGCCGCCGGCTTCAGCTACCAGGGATTCTGGGTCGTCAACGCGATCGCCGTCGCGGATCTCGACACCAGGACGCTGGCCGCGGTCGCTGCGCGGATGGACGTCGCGCGCGTCGTTCTCGACGACCGGGTCTGGACGCTGCCACCGGCGTCGCGACCGTTCGCTGACGACGCTCCGTCGCTGCGCACGGTTCCCTGGCACGTCGCCCAGGTCGGGGCGCCCGCGGTCTGGGCGGCGGGCAACACCGGCCAGGACGGCGTGATCGGCATCCTCGATACGGGCTGCGAGTGGACGCATCCCGCGGTCCGCGACCAGTATCGCGGCTGGAACGGAGTGGACGCCGAGCACGATTACAACTGGTTCGATGCCACCAGTCAGGGCGGCGCCGGCTGCGGGCCCGCGTCGTCCGGACCCTGCGACGACCACGGCCACGGCACCCATGTCCTCGGCGCCGCCGTCGGCGACGGCGGTCCGGGCCTGCAGATCGGCGTCGCGCCGGGCGCGCGCTGGATCGCCTGCCGCGCCTTCGCCGGCGGCGTGAGTTCGCCGTCGCTCCTGCTGGCGGGGTTCGAATGGATGCTGGCGCCGCGGCCGATCGGCGGCGGCGAGGGAGATCCCGACCGCGGGCCCGATGTGATCACGGCGGCCTGGTACTGCACTCCCGCGCAGGGCTGCGCCTGGAGCACCCTGCTGCCGGCGGTCGCGGCCGCGCGGGCGGCCGGCATCGTCGTCGTCGCCGCGGCGGGCGTCACGGGGCCGGACTGCGGGACCATCGTCGCGACGCCGGCGATCTACGCGGAAGCCTACACGGTCGGCGCCACCGGGCCCGACGACGGCATCGCCTGGTTCTCGAGTCGCGGCCCGGCCACGACGCCGCAAGGGACGTTGACCAAGCCGGATCTGACGGCGCCGGGCGTCAACGTGTTGTCGAGCTTGCCGGGCGGCGGCTACGCGTCCTGGAGCGGCACCGCGACGGCCGCGGCCCAGGTCGCCGGGGTCGTCGCGCTGGTGTTGACGGCGGCGCCCGAGCTATCCGGCGATCCTGGTGCGATCGCAGCGCGGCTCAACGCGACCGCCGTCGCGCGGACCAGCGACCAGTGCGGCGATGGCGACCTGGTGCCCAACAACGTCTACGGGCACGGCCGCGTCGACGCGGCCATGGCCTGCGATTCCTTCGGATCGGCGGGCGCGTCCGTCGCGCCGGCGGTGCGCCTGCTGCCGAACGCACCCAACCCGTTCAACCCACGGACGGTGCTCGTGTATGAGCTGGCCCGGCCCGGCGTTGCGGATCTGCGCCTCTTCGACGCCAGCGGCCGCTTGGTGCGGGTGCTGGGGCACGGAGAGTTGCGGGCGGCAGGCCGGCACGAGGTCGTCTGGGACGGGCGCGACGCGCGGGGCCGCGAGGTGGCCGCGGGCGTGTACTTCAGCCTGCTGCGCTGCGAGCGGGCCAGCGCGGTCGGCCGCCTCGTGCTGCTGCGCTGAACATCGGCGGACCGGACCCAGGGGTCGCGCTAGGGTAAGATCCGCGCCGGCGCCGCGACCTCCATCTCCAGCAGCGCCTGCGACAGCGTCTTGCCCTGCGGGTCGAGCATCAAGGAGACCGTGCCGCCGCCGCCGAGCGCTTCCTCGAGCAGGAAGTTCAGCGCCTGCAGATTGTGCAACTCGTGGCGCACGACCTTGCCCTTGACGATCCCCCGGAAGAATCGCCGCACGACGGCGGCGGTCAGCGTCTCGCGCAGCCAGTCGTAGATCTCCGGCGAGCGCGCGATCACGCCGATGTTGCACGTGTCGCCCTTGTCGCCGGAGCGGGCGTGGGCCAGTTCACGCAATCTGACGCGCCTGCTGCGGCCCGGCCAGGCGCGCACGCGCGCCCGCCGCTCGACCGGCGCCGGCGCCCAGACGCTCGCGGCGACCGGCGTATCCGGCGCGCGGTCGGCGAAGGAGATGGTCGTGGCGGACTCGCCGCCGTCGGGGTCCAGTACCGTGACCCGCGCCTGCACGCTGCTGCGCCGGATCAACGCCGGCCAGTAGGCGACGACGGGCGAAGGTTTGGGCCGGCCGCCGGTGACCGCCATGCCGCTCGGGCCCGAAAGGATCAGCGTGGGCAGCAGCACGCCGAAATCCTCGACCTTGCCGCGGTCGCGGTCCCGCACGGCGAGACGCAGCAGCACCTCGTTGGTCTCCGTGCGGCCGAGGCTCGCGGGCCAGATCGAGCCCGTGCCGACGAACGAGGTATGGGTGGCCTCGTAGCGGTGTCCGAGGCGGCGCCAGAAGACGCGGGCGGCGGCCTCGGCCTTGGCCGTGGCCTCGGGCCCGCTGATCAGCACGGTGCCGGCCGCTTTCCAGCCGTCGTCGTAGGCCATCGAGACCTTGAACATCTCGGGCCGCGGCGCCCCGCGCACGCCGCTGACGCGCACCCGGTCGCGCCCGGCCGGCGCCAGCTGGATCGTGTCGAAGCGCGCGACGCCGTCGGGCGAGATATACGCGCGCGGGTCGCCCATCTCGTAGACGAGCTGCTCCTTGACCGTGGCGACGGAGACCAGTCCGCCGGTGCCGCGGTGCTTGGTGACCACGAACGACCCGTCTTCGCTCATCTCGATGATCGGGTAGCCGACCTGCGCGAGCCGCGGCACGGCGCGCCAGTCCGTGAAGTTGCCGCCGCTCGCCTGCGCGCCGCATTCGATGACGTGACCGGCCACGATCCCCGCCGCGAGGCGGTCCCAGTCGTGCGCGGCCCAGCCGAAGGCGTGGATCATCGGCGCGAGCGTGATGCCGGTGTCGGTCACGCGTCCGGTGACGATCACCTGGCAGCCGGCCTGCAGCGCGCGCACGACCGGTTCGGCGCCGAGGTAGACGTTGGCCGCGTTCACGCGCGCGCGCACCGGCGCGAGAGGCGCGCCGGTCTCCATGTTCGCGAGCGCATCGCCGCCGGCAGCGATCGCGTCCAGGCGCGGCAGGATGTCGTCGCCGTCGACCACGCCGATCGTGACCGCCAGGCCCAGCTCGCGCGCCAGCTCGCCGATCTTGCGTCCCAGGCCCAGCGGGTTGATGCCGCCGGCGTTCGTGATGACGGTCGTGCCGCGCTCGACGAGCAGCGGCAGGCAGTCGCGCATCTGCGCCAGGAAGTCGCCCGCGTAGCCCAGCTCCCGGTTGCGGGCGCGCTGCGCCTGCAGGATCGACATCGTGACCTCGGCCAGGTAATCGAGGGTCACGTAATCCAGCGGGCCGCCCGCGAGCTGGCGGCGCAAGACGCCGGGGTCGTCGCCCCAGTAGCCGCCGGCATTGCCGATGCGGATCGTGCGGCGGGCGGGCGCGGCGGCGGCCGCGCCGATCGGCGAGGTCGGTTTCCCGGTGCTCCTGGCGCTCATCAAGCCTTCCCTTCCAGGACCAGCAGCGGCTGTCCTTCGAGCACCTGGTCGCCGACGGCGTAGAGCAGCTCCTTGACCGTGCCGCCGTCGGGTGCGCAGATGCTGTACTGCATCTTCATGGCCTCGATGACCATGAGCGTCGCGCCGCGCTGCACCTCGTCGCCTTCGCGGCAGTGGACGCCGACCACGATCCCGTTGATCGGCGCCGTCAGCCGGCCGCCGCCGCGCTCCTCTTCGGCCGCGTGGGCCGGCACGGGCAGGGCGAACGTGTGCACGTGCTGGCGGAAGTGCACGGTGACCGCGTTCTCCGATGCGGTGACCGTCGACTTGAGCGAATGCCCGTCCAGCTCGGCGAAGAGCCGCCGGCCCTGCAGATGCGCCGTGGCCTGGATCTCCCGCTCGGCCACGTCGAGGCGGTAGCGGCCCGCGCCTTCGCAGACCGCGCCGATGAGGATCTCGTGGCCTTCGTGGTCGAGCAGGCGGACCGTGCTGCGCGCGGGGCCGTTGAGCCGCCACGACGGCAGCGCCGACCACGGCGAGTGCGGATCGCTGGTCGCGCTGTCGCGCTGGCGCGCGCGCCGCTGCTGGCATTCCAGCAGGAAGAGCGCGGCGAGGGCTTGGAAGCGCACGGGCGACAGCCCGTTCGTGCCGACGAGCAGGGCGGCGTGCTCGGTCAGGAAGCGCGTCGAAAGATCGCCGGCGATGAACGGCCGCGAATCGAGCACGTTGGCCAGGAAGTTCAGATTGTGCGTCACGCCGACGATACGGTAGTCCTCGAGCGCGCGGTTGATGCGGCGGATCGCCAGCGGCCGTTGCTCGTCCCAGCAGATGAGCTTGCTGATCATCGGATCGTAATGGCTGGAGATCGTGTCGTTCTCGCGCACGCCGCTGTCGATGCGCACGAAACGCGACGCTTCGGGTTCGGCCATGAAGGAGATGCGGCCCGGCGACGGTTTGAAATCGTCGTCGGGGTCTTCGGCGTAGATGCGGGCCTCGATCGCGTGGCCATGCAGTCGCACCTCGTCCTGGGAGAGCGGCAGCGGTTCGCCGGCGGCGACCATCAACTGCCATTTCACCAGGTCCTGGCCGGTGATCAGCTCGGTGACGGGGTGCTCGACCTGCAGGCGGGTGTTCATCTCCATGAAGTAGAACCCGCCGTCTTCGCCGAGCAGGTACTCCATGGTGCCCGCGCCGACATAGCCGATGGCCTGCGCCGCGCGCACCGAGGCCTCGCCCATCTCGCGCCGCAGCGCTTCGGACAGGCCCGGCGCGGGCGCTTCCTCGATGATCTTCTGGTGCCGGCGCTGGATCGAACAATCGCGATCGCCGAGGTAGACGCAGTTGCCGTGCGTGTCGGCGAAGACCTGCACCTCGACGTGCCGCGGCCGTGCCAGGTAGCGCTCCAGCAGCACGCGCTCGTCGCCGAACGCGCTGCGCGCCTCGCCGCGGGCGAGCTGCAGGGCGGCGGCGAAATCCTCCCGCCGCTCGACCACGCGCATGCCCTTGCCGCCGCCGCCTAGCGCGGCCTTGATCAGCAGCGGAAAGCCGATCTCGACCGCGGCGTCCGCGAGCACCTGGTCGTCCTGGTCTTCGCCGTGGTAGCCGGGCAGCATCGGCACGGCGGCGGCGGCGGTGATCTCCTTGGCGCGGCTCTTGTTGCCCATGGCGTCGATGGCGTCGGCGGGCGGCCCCACGAAGACGAGCCCGGCTTCGGCGCAGCGGCGGGCGAACGACGCGTTCTCGGAGAGGAACCCGTAACCGGGGTGCACGGCGTCGGCGTTCGTCTGGCGCGCCGCGGCGAGGAGGCGCTCCTGGTTCAGGTAGCTCTCCTGGCTGGGCGCCGGCCCCAGGCGCACCGCTTCGTCTGCCAGGACCACGTGCCAGGCGTCGGCGTCGGCGTCCGAATACACCGCCACGGTGCGGATGCCGAGCTGGCGGGCGGTCCGGATGATCCGGCAGGCGATCTCGCCGCGGTTGGCGATCAAGAGCTTGCGCAGCACGACGGGCTCCTCGCTTGGATGTTCAGCCGCGGGTCATTCTTTGGGCGGCGCCCAGACCGGCGGTCTCTTCTCGAAGAAGGCGGACAGCCCCTCGCGTCCCTCCGGCCGGCCGCGCAGATCGGCGATCAGCAGCGCGGTCTCGCGGATCAGGCTGTCGTCGAGCGGGTGGCCGTAGACCCGCTGCAGCAACTCCTTGGCCGCCGCCTGCGCCCCCGGCGCGCCGGCCAGGATGGCCCGCCGCCAGGCGGCGATCGCCGGCTCGAGATCCGCGTGCAGCTCGTGGACGATTCCGCAGCGCAGCGCCATCTCGGCGTCGATCAGCTCGGCCGTCAGCGCGCTGTGCCGGGCCCGCCGTGGTCCGAGCGCACGCACCACGTACGGCGCGATGACGGAGGCCGCCAGCCCGAGGCGCGCTTCGCTCAGGCAGAACGTGGCCCGCGGTCCGGCGATGACCGTATCGCAGCAGCAGCAGAGGCCGACCGCGCCGCCATAGGCCGCGCCCTGGACCACGGCCAGGGTCGGCCGCGGGAAGGTGTCGAGCCGGCGCAGGAGCTTGGCGAGGCGCGTCGCGTCGTTGAGGTTCTCCTGGCGGTCGGCCGCCGCCATGGCCTGCATGTCGACCAGGTCGGCGCCGGCGGAGAAATGCTTGCCCTCGGCGCGCAGGATCAGCGCGCGCACGGGAGTCTCGGCGCTCGCCCACTTCAAGAGCTCGTCCAGTTCGCGCACCATGACGCTCGAGAACGCGTTGTGCTTCTCGGGTCGGGCCAGCGTCAAGACGATGATGCCATGTTCGTCGCAGGTGGCATGGCAGGTCGAACGTTTCAGGTCCATGGCGCCTCCGGCGGTCACATCCGGAAAACTCCGAAGGTGGTCGCGGCGATCGGTGCGTTCAGGGCCGCCGAAAGACCCAGACCCAGGACGTCGCGCGTCTGGGCCGGGTCGATGACGCCATCGTCCCACAAGCGGGCGCTGGCATAGTAGGGATGTCCCTGCTGCTCGTAGCGGGCGCGGATGGGCGCTTTGAATGCCTCGGCTTCCTCCGCGGTCCAGCTTTGATGGTCGCGCGCCAGGCCCTCGGCCTTGACCATCGCGAGCACGTCGGCCGCCTGATCGCCGCCCATGACCGAGATGCGGGCGTTGGGCCACATCCACAGGAGCGTGGGGTCGTAGGCGCGGCCGCACATGCCGTAGTTGCCGGCGCCATAACTGCCGCCGATCAGGACTGTGAACTTGGGCACCTGGGCGCACGCCACGGCCGTCACGAGCTTGGCGCCGTGCTTGGCGATGCCCTCGGCCTCGGCCTTGCGGCCGACCATGAAGCCGGTGATGTTCTGCAGGAAGACGAGCGGAATGCCGCGCTGGCAGCAGAGCTGGATGAAGTGCGTCCCCTTGAGCGCCGAATCGCTGTGCAGGATGCCGTTGTTGCCGAGCACGCCGACGGGGTAGCCGTGCAGGCGGGCGAATCCGCAGACGAGCGTCTCGCCGAAACGGGCCTTGAATTCGTCGAATTCGGACCCGTCGACCAGACGGGCGATGACCTCGCGCACCTCGAAGGGCCGCTTCAGATCGCAGCCCACCAGCCCGTAGAGCTCCTGCGGGTCGTAGAGCGGCGGCGTCGGCTCCTGCAGATCCAGCTGCGCCGGCTTGCGCCGGTTCAGGTTGGCCACGGCGCGGCGAGCCAGGGCCAGGGCGTGCCGGTCGTCGAGGGCGAAGTGGTCGGCCACGCCGGAGGCGCGCGTGTGCAGGTCGGCGCCGCCCAATTCCTCGGCGGACACCTCCTCGCCGGTGGCCGCCTTGACGAGCGGCGGACCGGCCAGGTAGATCGTGCCCTGCTCCTTGACGATGATCGCCTCGTCGGCCATCGCCGGCACGTACGCGCCGCCCGCGGTGCACATGCCCAGGACGACCGCGATCTGCGCAATGCCGGCCGCAGACATGACGGCCTGATTGTAGAAGATGCGCCCGAAATGATCGCGATCCGGGAACACCTCGTCCTGATACGGCAGGTTGGCGCCGCCGGAGTCGACGAGGTAGACGCACGGCAGGTGGCAGCGCGCGGCGATCTCCTGCGCGCGCAGATGCTTCTTGACGGTCAGCGGGTAGTACGTGCCGCCCTTGACCGTGGCGTCGTTGACCACGACCATGCACTCGCGGCCCTCGATGCGGCCGATGCCCGTGATCAGTCCCGCCGCCGGCACGCTCTCGCGGTAGACCTTGTAGGCGGCGAGCTGGCTCAGCTCGAGGAAAGGCGAGCCGGGGTCGAGCAGCGCCTGGACGCGGTCGCGCGGCAGCAGCTTGCCGCGGGCCAGGTGCCGCGCCTGCGCCTTCTGGCCGCCGCCGCGCTCGATCTCCTCGCGCAGCCGGCGCAGATCGGCCAGCAGGTCGCGCATGAGGAGGTCGTTCTCCCGAAAGCGGTCGCTGCGGGTCAGCAGACGGCTCTGGATCGCGCTCACGCTCCACCTTCCTCGTCGCGTTGCGCCCGGGCGGCCGCCGGGCCCTGGGGGTCGGTCTCCTCGAAGATCTCGCGGCCGATCAACAGGCGCCGGATCTCGCTCGTGCCGGCGCCGATCTCGTAGAGCTTCGCGTCGCGCAGCAGGCGCCCGGCCGGGAATTCGTTGATGTAGCCGTTGCCGCCGAGCATCTGGATCGCGTCGAGGGCCAGGCGGGTGGCCGTCTCCGAGGCGAAGAGGATCGCGCCGGCCGCATCCTTGCGCGTCGCCTCGCCGCGATCGCAGGAGCGCGCGACGGCGTAGACGTACGCGCGGGCCGCGTTCGTCTGGGTGTACATGTCGGCCAGCTTGGCGCGCATGAGCTGGAACTGGCCGATCTTGCGACCGAACTGGCGCCGTTCGTGCAGGTAGGGCACGACCAGGTCGAGGCAGGCGCGCAGGATGCCCAACGGTCCCGCCGCGAGCACGACCCGTTCGTAGTCGAGGCCGCTCATGAGGATCTCGACGCCCTTGTCCGGCGGACCGAGCACGTTGCCCGCGGGCACGCGGCAGTCGGTGAAGACGAGTTCACAGGTCTGCGAGCCGCGCATGCCGAGCTTGTCGAGCTTCTGCGCGGTCTGGAACCCTGGCAGGCCCTTCTCGATGAGGAAGGCGGTCACGCCGCGGGCGCCGCGCTCCGGCGCCGACTTGCCGTAGACGACCAGGACGTCGGCCTCCGGCCCGTTCGTGATCCACATCTTGGTGCCATTGAGCAGGTAGTGGTCGCCGCGCGGCTCGGCGCGCAGCTGCATGGCGACGACATCGCTGCCCGCGCCGGCCTCGCTCATCGCCAGGGCGCCCACGTGCTCGCCCGCGACCAGCTTCGGCAGGTGCTTCGCTTTCTGCTCGGCGCTGCCGTTGCGGAAGATCTGGTTGACGCAGAGGTTCGAGTGCGCGCCATAGCTCAGGCCGACCGAGGCGGAGGCCCGGCTGATCTCCTCCATCGCCACGACGTGGGCGAGGTAACCGAGACCGGCGCCGCCGTACTGCTCGCTGACCGTGATGCCCAGCAGGCCGGCGTCGCCCAGCTTGCGCCAGAGGTCCTGCGGGAACGCGTTGTCGCGGTCGATCGCCTCGGCCAGCGGCGCGACCTCGCGCTTGGCGAACTCCTGCACGTGCGCGCGCAGCAGGTCGATGTCCTGGCCGAGCGCGAAGTCGAGTTCGTGGTAAAGGCTAGCCATGCTGCTCTCCGGGTCTGTCGACCGGCAGGATCGAAAAGTTGAGCGAACACGTTCGGTCTGATCCGCCGATTCCGCCAGCAGCGCCCGCGGTGCGAAAAGAGACGCGCCGGCGGTCGGGCAACGCCCCCTGCACCGTCGGCGCGTCGCTACGGAAGAGGCGCTCAGATGCTCGCGCCGGCGCTCGCCGCCAGGATCCTTTCGGCCGCTGCCACCTCCGAGCGCGCCAGGCGGTAGATCCCCCAGCGCAGCCAGGCGCCGACCGTCGTCTCGGCGTCGCCGCCGCCGAGCAGCTGCTGCAGCATGCCCTTGCGCTGCGGCAGGTGGAGCACCTCGAGCGGCACTTCCGGCGCGATGCCGGCCAGCGCCGCCGCCTCGCGCAGCGCGGCCTGCAGGTCGCCCAGGCCGTCGATCAGTCCGTTGGCCGCCGCCTCGGCGCCGGTGAACACGCGCCCGTAGGCGAGATTCTCGGCCTCGGCGAACGTCAGGCCGCGCTTGGCGGCCACGTCGCGCAACCAATCCTCGAAACCGGCCACATGCGCCGTCTCGAAGGCGCGCCATTCGGCCGCCGTCGGCGCGCGCGTCTCGCGCCCGAGTTCGGCCATCGGGCCGACCGCGACGGCGTCCTTGGCGATGCCGAGCCGCTCGTACAGGCCGCTGAAGTCGAACATCGCGCTGATCGAGCCGATCGAACCCGTGAAGGTCAGCGGGTTGGCCAGCATCTTGGTGGCGTGGTAGCTGATCATGTAGCCGCCGGAGGCCGCCACGTCGACCATCGACACCACGGTCGGCTTGACGGCCGCGCAGAGGGCGATCTCGTGGCGGATCAGGTCGCTGGCCAGCGATTCCCCGCCCGGCGAATCGACGCGCAGGACGATGGCCTCGACCTTGTCGTCGCGCCGCGCGCGCTGCAGCTCGCGGACGATCGAAGCGTGCCCCATGGTGACGCCCAGCAGCGGGTTGACCCCGCTCTCCTTGCCGCCGATCATGCCTTGCGCGTGGACGACCGCGACGGTCTGGCGGCCCTTGGGGCCCAGACGCGACCAGTCCACGTCGCGGTAGCGTGCGGCGGTGACGACAGGCAGCGTCTGGGCCTTCTTGTCCTTGCCGGCGGCCAGGAGCTGCGCTTCGAGGTCCTGCCAGTACAGGACCCGATCGATGAGGCCCGCGGCGGCGGCTTCGGCCGGCAGCACGGCGGCGCGCTGCATCAGCGCCAGCAGGTCGTCCGCGGCGAGGCCGCGCTCGCGCGCCACGGTCTCGACGACCGTTTCCCAGGTCGCATCGAGCAGGCGCTGGGCCTGTTCGCGGGCGGGGCCCGACATGCCCGTCTCGGTGACCATCTCGGCGGCCGACTTGTATTCGCGCAGCTTCGAGACGTGCGGCGTGACGCCGAGCTTGGCGAGCATCCCGCGCAGGTGCAGGCTCTCGCGGCGCATGCCACGCACCTCGCAGTAGCCGCCGCGCGGCTGGTAGATCGAGTCGCAGGCGGCGGCCAGGTAGAGCGTCGGCAGATCCAGCACGTCGACCCAGGCGTAGACGGGCTTGCCCGCCGCGCGCACCCGGGCGACGCCGTCGCGCAGCTCCTGGAGCTTGGCCCAGCCGGCGCCTTGACCGGCCGACAGTTTCCAGATCACGCCGGTCGCGCGCTTGTCCAAGGCCGCCTTGTCCAGCGCGTCCAGCGCGTCCTGCAGGGTCAGCGTCCGGCCGGCGAACAGGCTGCCCGGCAAGCTGCCTGGCAGATCGTACGCGGGCAGGTCGCCATCGAGTTCGAGAACCAGCCAGCTGCCAGACTTGATGGCCGGCTTCCTGTCGAGAGCGAAGTGGGCGATGGCGAAGACGACGATCAGCACGACGATCATGGTCAGCAGGGTCACGGCGATCGCTTGCAAGAAGCGCAGGAGGAAGCTGGGACGAGTCATGGGGAACCTCCGGGTCGAGCGCAAGACCGTCCGGCGACGTGAAACGCCACGTTCATATCAGACGCACGCGGCGGAATCAAGGTTGCCGGCGCGGCGGAGGCCGGATAATCAGAGGGTGATGATCGGCCGCCCCGTCATCTCCGCCGGCTGCGGCAGGCCGAGCAGGCCGAGGATCGTCGGCGCGATGTCGGCCAACCCCCAGTCGCGTTGCGCGATGAGGTCGTGGCGTCCCTCGAGATCGGCGCGGGCCACGATGAACGGCACGCGGCTGAGGCTGTGCTGCGTCAGGACGCGGCCGGCGGGATCGAGCATCTCGTCGCAGTTGCCGTGATCGGCGGTCACCAGCCAGAGGGTGCCGGCCGCCAGGCTGGGCGGCATGATCTCGGCCAGCAGCCGATCGAGCGTGCGCACCGCCTTGACCGCGGCGTCGAAATCGCCGGTGTGGCCGACCATGTCGCCGTTGGCGAAATTGACGACGACCACGTCGCAGTCGCCCGCTCGGCACGCCTGGGCGACCACCTCCGCCACCTCGGGCGCGGCCATCTCCGGCTGCAGATCGTACGTCGCGACCTTCGGCGAGGGCACGAGCTTGCGCACCTCGTGCGGCCAGGGCTCCTCGCGGCCGCCGTTGAAGAAGTACGTCACATGGGCGTATTTCTCGGTCTCCGCGGTGCGCAGGTTGCGGATCCCGTGGCGGGCGAAGACCTCGGCCATCCCGTTGCGGGGTTGTTCGGGCGTGAACAGAGCGGGCACGCCGGCGAGCTTCTCGTCGTACGGGGTCATCGTCAGATAGTTGACCCGCGGGCGCCGCGCCGGCCCCCAGCCTTCGAAGCCGGGATCCATGAAGGCCCAGGTGAGCTGGCGCGCGCGGTCGGCGCGGAAATTCCAGAAGAAGACGCTGTCGCCGTCCTCGACGCGGTCGCCCGTGATCACGACCGGCAGCATGAACTCGTCGGTGACGTCGTCGTCGTAGCTGGCCTGGATGGCGGCGAGCGGGTCGCTGGCGCGCGGGGCGGCGGCATCGACGATGGCGTTCCACGCCTTCTCGTTGCGCGGCCAGCGCTTGTCGCGGTCCATGCCGTAGTAGCGCCCCATGACCGTGGCGATGCGACCGGCGCCGATGCGGCGCAACTCGTCCTGCAGCGCGCGCACGTAGCCGAGACCGCTGCGCGGATCGGTGTCGCGACCGTCGAGCATGGCGTGGATGCAGATGTCGCCGAAGCCGGCGTCGCGCGCCAGGCGCACGATGCCGTAGAGATGGTCGGTGTGGCTGTGCACGCCGCCGGGGGAGACCAGGCCGAGCAGGTGCAGGCGGCCACCGGCCTCCAGACCGCGCCGGCAGAAGGAGAGCCAGGCCTCGCGCCGCGCGAAGTCGCCGTCGTCGAGGCTCTTGCTGATGCGCACCAGCTCCTGGTACATGACCCGCCCGGCGCCGATCGTCAGATGCCCGACCTCGCTGTTGCCCATCTGCCCCGCGGGCAGCCCGACGGCCAGGCCGGAGGCGTCGAGCGTCGTGTGCGGAAAACGCGCGAAGAGGCTGTCGATGTACTGCGGCCGGGCGGCCAGCACGGCGTTGCCGCGCGCGGGGTCGTCATCCTGGCGCTGGCCGATCCCATCGAGGATGCACAGCACCAGGCGCGGGCGGAGCGGAGATTCCATGGGGCGTGCTTTCGGCGCGGGGTCTCACTCGTCGTCCAGGACCCCGGAAGGCAGCTGCCAGAGTTCGGTCTCGCTCAGCGCCGTCAACACGGTCCGTGCGAGGCTATATAACGGCGAAGCGGCAGCCTCGCCATGCGTCGCGACGGACTCCTCGCGCACGCGACAGACCGCGCCGGCCTGCAAGACCGCGCGCGTCGCCTCGCGCCCGTCGGCGAGCAGCTCGCTGACGCGCAGGTTGCCCCGGCGCACGACGAGGTCGCACGGCGGTTGCGGGTGCAGCAGCTCGTCCGGCACGAGCAACACGACGCGGCTGACGGCGCGCAGGCGAGCCGCGAGATGGCGCCGCCTCGCGAACAGGCGCGCCTCGCGGTCGAGGCTGAGGGTGCCGTCCGGCAGCGCGAGCGGACGCTGCAGATCGTCGAGTTCGGTAGGCATGTGGCCACTCCAGGATGCGTGCGCGCGTCGCCCTCCATCTTGCCGCGCGAGGCGGCGAGACGCAAGGCCGGTCTCCTCGCCGCCAAGCTCGCGCGATCCCGATCACGCCGCCGCCGCGGTTGACAAGCCATCCCGCTGCCGCTACGATAGGCGGGTCCGTTAGGGGTGGCTGGTAAGCCTGAGATCACACCCTCCGCACCTGAACCGGGTCATACCGGCGTAGGAAAACGGAACCGCTCGATCTCTTCTGCAGCCACCGGCTTTGCAAGGAGCCGGTTTCTTCGTTTCGGCTCCCGACCACCGTCCGACCTGCGAGGTTCGCCATGTTCGAACGTCTGCATCGTCCGGCGGCGGCGGGATCTTTCGTCCTGCCGCTGCTCGTCGCGGCGATCGTGGCAGCCGCCGCTGCCGCGCCGCCGCCGCCGACCACGCCATCGACCGGGCCTCCGGCGGCGCCGCCGCCAGCGGCCGCCGCGTCCGACACCGCCGCGGTCTACCGGCAAGAGGGCGTCGTGGTGACCGCCTCCCGCTACGGCACCGACGTGCACCTCAGCCACACCGATCTGGTGCGCGAAGACCTGCGCCGGCGCCAGAGCGCCCAGGATCTGCCCATGCTCCTGCAGGACATCCCGGGCGTCTTCGCGACCAGCGACGCCGGCAACGGCATCGGCTACACGTATCTGAAGATCCGCGGGTTCGACCAGCGGCGCGTGGGCGTCCTGGTCAACGGCGTCCCGCTGAACGATCCCGAGGACCACCAGGTCTACTGGGTCAACCTGCCCGATCTCGCCTCGAGCCTCGAGGACGTGCAGGTGCAGCGCGGCGTGACCAACAGCGTGGGCGGCGTGACCGCGATCGGCGGCACGGTCAACCTGGTGACCGAGCTGCTGGCGGATCGCCCCTCGGGCCGCGCCGCCGTCGAGTTCGGCAGCTTCGGCACGAGCCGCCGCATGCTGAGCTACCAGACCGGCACGCTGGGCGCCGGCGTCGCGAGCGGGCTGCGCATCAGCCAGTTGCGCAGCGACGGCTACCGGGAGCGCGCGGGCAGCGACCAGTGGGCCGTCTTCTGGACCGCGCGCTGGCGCCATGACGCGCACCAGGTGCAGGCCAACGTCTTCACCGGCCACGAGCTGACCCAGCATGCGTGGGATCCGGTTCCGGCCTCGATCCTGGCCGAGAACCGGCGTTTCAATCCCGAGACCTACTGGCACGCGGTCGACGATTTCCGGCAGCCGCAGTACCAGCTGCACTGGGACTGGCGGTGGAGCGAGCGCCTGCATCTGCGGCAGACCGTCTATCGCATCCGCGGCGAGGGCTTCTACGAGAACTTCCGGGCCGGGCGCTCGGCGCGTGCCTTCAGCCTCGACGCCGCGTTTCCCGATCGCTACGAGGCGACCGATCGCGTCGACCTGATCCGCACGAAATGGGTTCGCAAGAACCAGATGGGCTGGGCGCCCTCGTTGCGCTGGGAGCATGCCGGCGGCCGCACGCTCATCGGTGGCGACGGATACCTCTTCGACAGCGACCATTGGGGCGAGGTCCTGCAGGCCGCCGCGGTGCAAGATCGCCCCGGCCTGAGGCCCGACGACATCCCGGGCGGGCTGAAATACTACCAGTACGCGGGAGACAAGCGCGCCTGGTCGGCCTACGTCAACGAACGCTGGGAATTCGCGCCCGGCTGGACCCTGCTGGCCGACCTGCAGTACCAGCACCGCCGCTACGAGTTCCGCCACGGCGAGGTCGGCCACTTCACGGGCGCCGACCGCCACGCCTTCACGGTCCGCCACGACTTCTTCAACCCCAAGGGCGGCCTCTTCTGGCAGACGCCCTGGACCATCGCCGGGGGCGACCTCGGGCTCTACGGCCACGTCGGCGTGACGCGGCGCGAGCCCGCCGACAGCGACCACTGGGGCGCGTTCGCCGGGCCCGACGACCTCGGACTGCAGCCGCTGTTCGCCAGGAGCCGCGCGGTCAGCGGATCCCAGGGCGAAACGCTCTACACGCGCTGGGACGGTCCGCAGGTCGAACCCGAGAAGGTCCTCAACTACGAGTTGGGCTTCGCGTTGCGCGCCCGCGCGCTCAGCGCGACGGTCAACGGCTACTGGATGGACTTCCGCAACGAGATCGTGCCGACCGGCTACTGGGATCCGGACCGCGGCACGCTCCGTACGAACGCCGAGAAGACGCTGCACCGCGGCCTGGAGCTGGGCCTGCGCTGGCACGTCGATTTCGACCATCAGCTGTCGCTGGCCGTCAGCCGCAGCTGGAACGAGTACGACACCTTCGTCTTCACCGCGCCGGACGGCACGGTGGAGGACTACTCCGGCAATCCGATCGCGCTGTTCCCCTCCGCGCTGATCTCCGCGACCTGGAGCAGCCGCCTCGGCGCGCTGGCGGCCGACCTGCGCTGGCGCCATCTGGGCCGGCAGTTCCTCGACAACGCAGGCCTGGCCGAGCGCACGATCGGCGCGTCGAACGTCGTCGACTTGGCCCTGTTCTTCGATCTGCACCGCGCGGGCGCCGCGGCCATGGCCGGCCTGCAGCTGCGCCTGCGCGTCCTGAACCTTTTCGATGAACGCTACGAGACGAGCGGCTATCATGATCTCTGGACCTACGGGGAGAACATGTACATCCCGGGAGCGCCGCGCAGTTTCCTGGCCGGCGTGAACTACGCGTTCTGACCGAACCCGCCGTACCGGTCGCCTCGCGGCGACCGGCGGCCGACGAGGGCCGACGATGCCGTTGCGCGATCAAGAGACCGGAGGCGCCGCCTGTCCGCTGTTCCCCAAGAAAGGCCCGCGCGCGGTCGTGCTGTGCGACGGTCCGCCGCCGCCGCCCGAGGTCCTGCAGTACTGGCTCGACGGGGCGGACCTCTTCGTCTGCACCGACGCGGCCGGCTATCCCTACGATCGGCTGCCGCGGCGGCCGGACGTGGTCATCGGCGACTTCGACGGCTTGGCGGGCCGGCTCATCAGCGGCCGCGACGGGCCCAAGCTGCTGCGGGTCGACGAACAGGAGACCAGCGACAGCGAAAAGGCGCTGCTCTTCCTGGTGGACCAGGGATTCGCCGAGGCGGTGCTGGCCGGCGCCACGGGATGGCGCCTGGACCATACGCTGCACAACATCAATCTGCTCGAGCGCTTCGCCGATCGCTTGCGTCTGGTCCTGGCCACGCCCGAAGCCGACGGCGTGCGCCTGGCGGCGCACGAGGTCGCCAGCTGGTCTCTGGCCGAGGGCACGCGGTTCAGCCTGCTGCCTCTCTTGGGCGCCAGTCGCGGCGTGACCGTCGAAGGGGCGCTCTATCCCTTGCTCGCCGGCGACATCGATCCGACGGGCTTGACCGCCATCAGCAACCGGGTGGTCTTCGACCCGTTGTTGATCCGCGGCGGCGATGGGCCGCTCCTGGTCCTGGTGGACCGCGAGGGCGCGCCGCCCCGGCCGCTGTTCGAGTAGCGCGATGGTGCTCGCGGTCGTCTACGTCCTGTTCCTGCTCTACGTGGTCCTGCGCCTGTTGCGGCGGCCGGTCCAGGGCGAGGCCGACTACCTGGTCGCCGGCCGCCGTCTCACCCTACCCGCTTTCGTGGCGTCGCTGGTCTCGACCTGGTACGGCGGCATCCTCGGCGTGGGGGAATATGGCTGGCGGTTCGGGATCAGCACCTGGCTCGTCTTCGGGGTGCCGTACTACATCTACGCGCTGATCTTCGCGCTCGTGCTGGCGCGCCGGGCGCGGCGCTCGCGTGCGCTGAGCCCCTGCGACCAGCTCGAGATGGCCTGGGGGCGCTCGGCAGCGCTGGTGGGAGCGGTGGCGCTCTTCGTGATGACCGCGCCGGCGGCGTACGTGCTCATGCTCGGCGTCCTGATCCAGCTGGCGACGGGCTGGCCGCTGTGGCTCGCCGTGGTCGCGGGCACCGCGCTCTCGGTGAGCTATGTCTTCCGCGGCGGCCTGCGGGCCGTGGTGACGACCGACCGCTTGCAGTTCGTGCTCATGTTCGCCGCCTTCCTCGTGCTCGTCCCGGCCTGCGTGCTGACCTACGGCGGTTTCGGCTGGCTGCGCGCGAATCTGCCGCCGGGCCATCTGACCGCCGACGGCGGGCTGGGCTGGCAGGCGATCCTGGTCTGGTACGCGATCGCGGCGGCCACGCTCACCGAGCCTGGCTTCTACCAGCGCTGCTACGCCGCGCGCGACGAACGCACGGCGCGCAACGGCATCCTCGTGTCGCTCGGTTTCTGGATCGTCTTCGACGTCCTGACCACGACCGCGGGTCTGTACGCGCGCGCGGCGCTGCCCGATCTGGGCGATCCGGTGGCGGCGTTCCCGCGCCTCGCCGCCGCGACGCTGCCCGGTGTGTGGCTGGGCCTGTTCATGGTCGGCCTCCTGGCGACCATCATGTCCACGGTCGACAGCTATGCGTTGCTGGCGGCCGCCACGCTGGGCCGCGATTTCTGGCGCCGCCGCCGGCTGCCCGCCGGCAGCCTGCTCGGCGGCGAGGATGCCGCGAACCTGCATTCCGTGCGCTGGGGCCTCGTGGCGACCGCCGCGCTCGCGGCGGGCCTGGCGCTCTGGTCGCAATCGGTCGTCGCGATCTGGAAGAACGTGGGCTCGGTCGGTACGCCGGTACTCCTCCTGCCGCTCTTGCTCGCGAATCTCGGTTGGCGCGCAGGATCGCCGCAGGCCGGACGGCGGGTGGCCGCGGCGATGGTGGGCTCAGGCGCCGTCGCCGGCGCCTGGCTGCTCGCCGGCGCCGGCCGACCCTGGTTGGGCATCGAAGCGATCTTCCCCGGCCTGGCGGTCTCGGCCCTGATCCTGCTGACTGGCCGCAGCCGGGGTTGAACCCGAAGCCTGCGGTCAGGGGCCACCCATCCGACCGGCTTGTTTTTCGGCTTCGGGGCCGATCCACGGCAGCATGTACCGCTCGCCGCTCCAGGCCTTCAACATCAGCAGGATCCACAGCACCAGGGTCAACAGGCCGAGCAGCATGCCGAGCAGCGCGCCGATGCCCGGCAGGACGTTGACCAGGATGCCCGCGATGGTCAGCAGGCCGAAGGTGATGAACGACTGCATGGCGTGGAAGCGCACGAACCCGCTGCTCTTCTCGACGAACAGGAACACCAGGCCGGTGATCCAACCCAGGACGTAGCAGAGCGTGGCGGCCACGTTCTCGCTCAGGCCGGTCGACGACTGGTTCATGGCGGCTCCTTGGGCTGAAAACGGTGTTGCCGATCGCCGCCAAGTTAACACAACGGGTCCCGGACAGACAACCGAACCCGGCGTCCTTCGGCAGGAGCAGCCGGGTCCGGTCTCGCGTTTCCGATCCTGGCGGACCGGGCAGGTCCGGGGATGCCCCCCCGGAGACTACTGGAACGTCACCTCGACCGTGTATGGCAGTTCGACCGCGCCCGGCGGGGTCGGCATGTCGGCGCGCGTGACCGTCAGGCTGGCGCCGAGCTTCAGGAGCTCCAGTCTGGCCGTCAGCGTATGCACGTGAGGCACGGGATCCTGATCCCCGGACTCGGCCCATTCGACCATGAAATCGTGCAGGGCCAGGCCGTCGGGCATCGCGCCGGCCGTGCAGGCCAGATCGACCGTGGCGCCGGCGATGCTGTCGACCTCGAAGATGCCCTGGCTGATGGCGGCGCCGTCGTAGATGAGGAAGCTGGGGTCGGTCGGACTGCCGTCGATGGGCGAGATGGTCACCGTGCCGTTGCTGCGGGCCAGCACGCCGAAGTTCATGGCGGCTGTCTCGGTCACCTCGATCCCCTCGACGATCTCGACCAGGGCGAAGGTCGGCACTTCGAAGGCGCCGGCCGTTCCGGCCGCCAGCAGCAGACAGGTCAGCAGCGCGTGGGTGGATCGCATGGTGTCGTCCGATCGCTGGGAGCGTCGCTGCCGGTCGCGTCGGCGTCCGGCTCGTGCCGATAGGATCGGCATCTGACCGGGAATCCTTTAGGAAGAAATTGCCGCTTGGGGAACAGATTGCCGCAAGTAGGAAGATCAGTCCCCGGGCGGGCGCCATCTCAGCAGTCGCAGCGAGACCTCGTCCTCGCCGCCGGCGTGCAGGACCAGCAGGTGCTCGTCGTCGACGAAACGCCATTGATCGGTCTCGGGGTCGTAAGGTCCGTGCAGCAGGTACTGGCGCAACCATCGGCCGTCCGGGTCGAAGACGTCGATCCGCGCGATGCACCCGGGCGCCGGTCCGCGCCCGCCGAGGTCGAGGTCGACCCACAGCAGGCCGCCGTCGCTCAGGCGCAGGCTGCGCACCACCGGCGCATGGTCGCGCAGCTTGATCTCCGCGGCGGCCAGCCGTTTGCGGCCCAGGTGTTCGAGCGCCTGGTGGCGGCCGAGATCATCGCGGCGGACCGGATCGTAGGGGCGGTCGATGGTCGCGACGACGGCGCCGGTCTCGTCGTGGCGCACCAGGCGATAGACGTCGCGGTGCGGCGCCAGCCAGACGCCGCCGCGTCCATCGGGCGCCCAGCGCGCCGCCCAGAGATCGTAGTAATCGCCCTCGTCGACGCGATTCTGCGCGTCGCGCGCGGGCTGTTCCACCTTCGACGTGTACAGCGGTGCAGCCAGAGCGCCGTCCGCTGCCAGCGGCGCGATCCAGTGCCTTTCGCTGACGCGGCCCGCGGCCATGGCCATCATGGTGGCGTAGACGAGGATCGACTCCGCGTGCTGGACGGCGTGCGGCACCGCGACGAAGCCGCCCTGTTCGTCGAGGGTGTTGCGGACGGCCGTGCGGCCGCCGGGCGAACCGTCGGGCTGCAGCCAGACGATATTCGCGGGGAAGACCTGCAGGAGTCCGAGCAGACCGCCCGCGTCCTGCAGCAGGCGCCGCGCGTCGCGGCTCTCGCCGGGCCCCTCGCCGGCGCGGCCGAGCGTGCGCAGGTAGCGGCCGTCGGGCGCGAACAGCTTCAGATCCTTGTTGCGGTAGTCGACGACGCAGAGGTTGCCGTCCCGGTCCCAGGCGGCGTCCACGAGGAGCCCGCCCAGCACGTAGGCGTCGGTCAGGCCCGGCGCCTCCCAGACGAGCTCGCAGGTCACGTCGACAGGGCCGTCCACCGGCGCCGCGGCCGCGGCCGCGGCAAGGACCGCGCCGGCCGCGAGCAGCAAGCAGCTGGTCCGCCCGACGAGTCCGCGCGCCCGCGCGCGACTATGCAAGAGCAGGGCGCCTGCACGCCGCCGGCCGAGCAGCTGCCGATTCGCGTCGCGGAGCGCAACCATCGTCGTTCGCCGCCTTTCGCCGGATGACCGGCGTACCCTAACGGCAAGCCGCGCGCGGTTCAAGACACTTCCTGGTCCGCCGTCCCGGCGTGTGCTAGGCTGCCGGCAGGCTCGGTCTTCTCCGGAAAGCAGCCCATGCCTCTCGCCGTGCACACGCTGCCGTTGGCGTCGCCCGCGTTGCCATCCCTGGCGCGCTGGTTGTTGCCGCGCCTCGACACGGCCACGCCCGAGTCGAATGCCGACGCCCTCGTGCTGCTGCCCTCGCAACGGGCGTGCGTGCAGCTGGCGCACGCGCTCCTGGAGCAGTCGGACAGGCCCGCGCTCGTCCTGCCGCGGTTCGCGACGCCGGGCCAGTTCATCGCCGAACTCGCGGACCTCGCGGATCCGGCGGCCGCGCACCGGGCGTCCGACCTACCGGACCTCGCTCTGCGCCCGCTCCTGCTCGCGCCGCGCCTGGCGCGTCTGGACTGGCTGCGCGATCGGCCGGAGGCGGCGGCGGGCCTTGCAGTCGAGCTGATCGCCCTCTTCGACGAGGTCCGCCTGGCCCGGCTAGACGCGCCGGTGCTGGACGCTCGCGACGACGCGTCGCTGCGGGCCGGCGCCGAGCCCGGCGCAGAGGAGGTGCTGCAGGCGGATCTGGAGCGGATCCGCGCGGCCTGGCGCCTCTACCGCGAACTGATGCCGCGCGACCAGATCGACCACTGGCGCCATGGTGCGGAACGAGCCGGCGAACGGTGGCCCGGCACGCCGCCGCCGCTCGTCGTCGTGGCGCACCTCGGCCGGCTGCACCGGGTCGCGGCCGACCTGTTGCGCGCCCTGGCGGACGCCGGGTCGGATGTCCGGTGGGTGACGTTCGCGGCGGACGATCCGCGGTCGCTCGCGTTGCTGGCGACGTACCGGGATGAGCGGGCGGCGGCGCACCCGCTGGCGGTGGTCGCGGACATCGCCGCGCGGCTCGGCGTCGCCCCGGCGGCGGCGCCGGCCCTGCCCGGCGCGGATCTGCCGGCGCGGCTGGACGCGTTGGGCCGCGAACGCCTGGACGCGGACTGGAGCGGACGGCTCGCGCTGCGTTCCTGCCGCGATCCGGAGCACGAGAGCCGCGTCGTGGCCCGGACGGTCTGCGTGGAATTGGCCGCGGCGCAGCGCGAGGGCCGGCCGGCGCCGCGTATCCTCGTGGCGACGGCCGATCGCGGCCTGGCTGCCCGGATCGCCGCCCAGCTGGAAGATGCGGGCGTCGCGCTGGACGATTCGCGCGGCCGGCCGTTGGCGACGCTGCCGGCCGGCCGCCTGCTGCTGAGCATGCTGCGCACGGTCGTCGAAGGCTGGCCCTACACGACGCTCCTGGAGCTGCTGACCCATCCCGATGTCCGCTGCGGAACGGCTGCGCAGCGGCCCTCCCATGCCGTCAAGGTGCTGGTGCTGGAAGCGGCCGTGCGCCGCGCGGCCCGGGCGCGGCGTGGCCTGGAGCCACTGCTCGCGATCGCCGCGCAGGACGACCTCGCCGCAACCGGGACGCGCTCCGGCTGGTCGTTGCAGGAATTCGTCGCGGACGTCGACGCCGGTCTCGCGCCGTTGAGCGGACTGGCCGCCGGCGCCGTCGCCTGGCGGGATGTGCTGGCCGCCATCGCCGCGGTCTGGCGCGTGCTCGTGCCGCAGCGCCCGCTCGATGGCGATCCCGAACCGCGCTTCGCGTACGACGACCTCGGCGCGCTGGCCGGTCTGCTCGACGCGCTCGGGGCGGCGGACGCCTGGCTGCAGCCCGCGCCGTTGGCCGACATCGCCGCGGCGATCGGCGATCTGCTCGCCGGCCCGGCCTGCGAGGTCCGCCCGCATCGCCGTCGCGAGCTGCCCGTGCGCCTGCTGGGGCTGGTCGAGGCGCGCCTGGAGCACGCCGACCTGCTCGTGCTGGCCGGCATGGCGCAGGAGGTCTTCCCCGGGCGGCTGGCGCGTCCGCTGCTGCTGGCGGACCGGGTGCGGCGATCCGTGGGGCTCGAGCATTGGCGCCTGCAAGCCGCGCGGGCCGGGGAGCTCTTTCTGCGGTTGCTGCACGGCGCCGACCGGCTGGTCATGACCTGGCCGCGGGAGCGCGATGGCCGTCCCGCCCTGGCGTCGCCGCTGCTGCAGCGCCTGCTGCTGTCGGCGCCGGCCGAGGCGCAGCAAGAGGCGGACGAGCCTCGCCTGTACCGCAAGACGCTCCCTGACGGCGCGCGGCTCGTCGCCGCCGAGGCCGCCTACCGCGCCGAACCGGAGCCGATCCCCGCCCCCGCGGTGCCGCCGCCGCCGCGGCTCAGCCACTCGGCGCTGCAGAACTTCCGCGAGTGCCCCTACCGCTTCCTGATGGCTAACGCCCTCGCTCTGAGGCGGCCGGATCCCGTGGAGGCCGCCTTCACGGCGGCCGACGCCGGATCCCTGGCCCACGCCGTCATGCAGCGCTGGCTCGCCGTCGGGGGTCCTGGCTCGGCCGCGCTGGCGGTCGGCGATCGTCCGGCTGCTCGCAAGTGCCTGCTCGCGGCGGCCCAGGCGGTCTACCGGCAGCAGGGCAAGCATCTGCCGGGAGCCGCGGTCAGCTTGCAGGCGCTGCTCGCGCTGGCGGACGACCTCGTCGAGCATGAGGCGCGCCGCGCCGAGGCGTGGACACCGGGAGCCCTGGAGTGCCGGTTCACGGTGACGGTCGGCCAGGCCGCGGCCTGGTTGAGCGAGGCCAGCGGCGAACCTGTGGACGACGTGCCGCAGACCTGGCGAGCGTTCGAGCTGAGCGGAGTCCTCGACCGGGTCGACCGCCGCCGCGACGGTTCCGCCGCCGTCGCGGTCATCGACTACAAGACGGGCGTGGTGCCGAGCCGGACGAGCGTACGCGACGGTCGCGAGCTGCAGATCCACCTCTACGCGCTGGCCGTCGAAGCCGGCGCGGTCGAGGGCCTGCCGGCGGCGGCGGGTTCGCCGTGGCGGGTGGACCACGCCGGCTACTATGGACTGCGCCGGCTCGGACTCGGGCTGCCCGCGCCGCCGCATCTCGACGCGAGGGAAGACCTCGTGGGCGGCGTGCGGGCGATCCTGTCGCAGACGCTGGCGATCCTCGATCCGCAGACGACGTACGCCCTCGTGCCGCAGTGGCAGAGCGAAGCCGCCAGCGGCCAGCTGCCGTGCCGTATCTGCGAGGTCCGCGGCATCTGCCGCGTCGAGGAACGCGATACGACGCCCGCGCTGGCCGCGCGCCTGGGCGCGTTGCTGGCGCAGCCGCCGCGCGTGACGCCGTGAACGGTGAAGGGGCGATGAACGATCCGACGAGGCAAGCCAGGGACATCCAGGCGGCGGCGGCCGACCCGGCCCGCTCGCTGGCTCTGTCGGCCGCCGCCGGCGCGGGCAAGACCAAGGTCCTCGTGGACCGCTACCTGCGGTTGTGCTTGACGGGAATCGGCGCCGATCTCGATCCGCGCGCGATCCTGGCGATCACCTTCACGCGCAAGGCGACGGCCGAGATCCAGGAGCGGCTGCAGGCCGCCGCGCGTCGCCTCGCGAGCCTGCCAGCCGAGGCGCGCGGCGCCGCGTTGGCGGAGCTGTTCGCGCGCGCGCCGCAGCCGCCCGAACTCGCGCGGGCGGCCTGGTGCCACGAGATGCTCCTGGCCGATCCGGTCGGTCTGGGGATCGAAACGTTGCACGCCTTCTGCCAGCGTGTCCTGGGACGCTTCGCGGCCGAAGCGGGATTGGATCCTCGCTTCGCGGTCCTCGAAGAGCAGGCGGAGCTGGAGTATCGCGGCGAGGCTCTCGATCGTCTCGAGATCGAGCTGGCGCGCGATCCGGCCGCGGCCGCCGATTACGCGGGTCTGGCCGCCACCCCCGCCGGCGCCCGCGCCAGGGTGGCCGACCTCTGCGCGCGGCGGGTCTACCTGCAACGCTGGCTCGACCGCGTCTGCCCGCCGGACGGCGGCGCGGCGGCGGCGCTCGCGCGGCCGCTGGCGCCGTGCCTCGATCCTCTGCTGGCCGATCTGCAGGCCGCGTTGCTGGCCGGTACGTCCCTGGCCGGCGTCGACCGTCCCGCGCCCGCGATGCTCGCGGACGATCTCGCCGAGGCCCTGCGCCGGCTGGCCGGCGAAGGTCTGGCCGCGGTCGCCGATGCCGCCGGCGGCGCGGGCCTGACCGCGGCGCTGCAACAGCAGCTGGCCGCCTGGCGCGAGGAACTCGCCGCCGCGGCCGCGGATCTGCGGACCCGGCCGGCCGACTTGCCGACCGTCGCGACGCGCGTGCGCGACGTGCTGCTCGTCGAGCGAGGCAGGAAGCTGCGGAGCGTCGGCGGCGGCCGCCAGGAGAAGACGGCGCGCCAGGGCGCGCTGGCGCGGGCGGTCGCCCCCGTGCTGCGGATCTTGAACCAGGCGGACCTCCTGGATCTGCTGGCCGACAACCGGAGCCTCCTGCGCCACGGCCTGCGCATGCTGGATCTACTGACCGCCGCCAAGCGGCGCGACCGCGTCCTGGACTTCCAGGATCTGGAATACCTTGCGCTGCGTCTGCTCCGCGATCCGCAGACCGGACCGCAGGTGCACTTCCGCCTCGACGCGCGACTGGATCACCTGCTGCTCGACGAATTCCAGGACACCAACCGCAATCAATGGGAACTGCTGCTGCCGCTGCTCGAGGAGATCCTGGCCGGCGGCGAGCCGCCGCGCACGGCCCTGATCGTCGGCGACGTCAAGCAGTCGATCTACGGCTTCCGCGGCGCCGAACCGGCGGTGTTCGGCGCCGCCGGCGAGTTGCTTGCCCGGCGCGCCGGAGCCGCGGCGCGCGCGCACCTGCCCACGAACTTCCGCAGTCTGCCGGCGATCGTCGAGACCGTCGGCGCTCTCTGCACGCAGGAGCCGCTGGCCGGCTTTCTCGGCGCGGCGGCGAGCACGGCCCACCAGGACGTCGCGCGGCACGGCGCCCCCGGCGAGGTCGTCTTCGTCCATCCGTTCCCGCGCGTCGCAGAGCGATCGGGTCACGAGCGCGCCGCCGCCGCGGTCGTGGCCCTCGTGCGCCGGTTGGTCGCCAGCGGCGTCGAGACCTGGCAATGGGATCCCGCTGCCCGATGCGAAACGCCGCGGACGCTGCGCCATGAGGACATCCTGATCTTGGCGCGCACCAAGACGCGTCTGGCCATCTACGAGACGGCGCTGCGCCGCGCGGGCGTGCCTTTCACGCCCGCCGGTCGCGGCTTGCTCGCGCGCACGCGCGAGGTGCAGGATGTGCTGGCCCTCTTGCGTTGGCTCACGTTCCCGGCCGACGACATCGCCGCGGCGACGGTCCTGCGCTCGCCGCTGTTCCGCGTGCCGGAGGCCGCGGTCCAGGCGCTTCTGCGGGAGCGGCTCGCCGGCGGCGATCGTTCCCGGCGGCGCGGCTTGCGCGACGTGTTGCGAGATGGGCCGGTCGCGGCCCGGGCGGCCGGCGCGGCAGCGGCGGAGGTGTCGCGTCGCTGCGAGCACTGGTTCGCGCGCGCGGGGCAGCTGCCGCTGCACGATCTGCTGCGCGTCCTGTACCGCGAAGGCGAGGTGCTCGAGCGCTTCGAGATCGCCCACGGCGAGCAGGCCCGCTTCAATCTGCTGCGCCTGCTCGACCTGGCGCTGGCGGCGGAGAAGCGGGGCGGCAGTCTGCGCGATTTCGTCGACGAGCTGGAGCGTGCGGAGCGCCTCGGCGGCGAGGAGGAAGGCGCGCGCCCGGGCGAGCCGGGCAGCGGCCGCGTGCGCGTCATGACCGTGCACGGCGCCAAGGGCTTGCAGGCGCCGGTCGTGATCCTCGTCGACGCGGCCGTGCCGCCGCGCGAGACGTGCGAGGATGTGCTGCTGGCCGACGCCCCCGCGGACGGGCCCTGGGTGCACGGCGTCGGCCGGCACCATCATGAAGCGGTCGCCGCGATGGGGACCGAGTCCTCGCCGGGACCTCTGGCCGCGTACCACCGTGCGGCCGCCGGGCGATCGCTGACGGAGGAAGCGCACGTGCTCTATGTCGCGCTGACCCGCGCGCGCGACCGGCTCTACGTGCTGGGCGGCGTGCCTGACCGTCAGTCCACCGACCAGACTGCCCGCAGCTTCCTGGGCTGGCTCGCGGCGGCCGCGGTGCCCGCTGCGCCGGCGGACGGCGCCGGCGACAAGGCCAGCTGGCGCGACCCGGAGGATTTCCTGCGCGACCAGCTCGGCGTGGCGAGCCCGGTGGCGCGGGCGTCGCGCCTCGACGAACCCGTCCCGCCGACGAACGCCGCCCGGGGCACCGACGCGGGCGGCGCCACGCTTGCGTTTCCTGATCAGGCCGCGGCCGTCGCGCTCGGACGCCTGCAGGTCTGGACGCCGGCGCCGCTGTCGCCGCGCTTCGAACCCTCGGTCCCGTCGCGGCTGCACGACGATCGCGCGGCCGTGGACGGCGGGCGCGCCGAATTCGAGGACGTGGATGCGGCGCTGGAGGGCACGCGCCTGTCCGCCCGTCCTGACAATGCGGCCACGCGGCGCGGGACGCGGATGCACGCGTGGTTGGAGTACGCTTGTCGGCTGGGCGACCTGCCGCCGCCGCCCGAGGCGCCGGCGCTGCGGGCCGACTGGGACGAGGTCCGCGCCGTCTGGTTGGATCCCGAGTTGGCGTGGATCTTCCGCCCGGCGGCGCCGGCGTGGCGAGGTCGCAGCGAAGTGGCTTTCCTGCGTCGCCGCAGCGGCGAAGGCGTCGAACAACGGCTCTTCGGACGCATCGATCGCCTTGTCGTCGGACCCGACGTCGTGCACGTCATCGACTACAAGACGAACCGGATCCAGCCCGCGGCGAGCGAGACGGCCGCGCTCGTCTACCGCGAACAGCTGCAGGCCTACGGCGACGCGCTGGCCGCGGTCTATCCGGGGCGCGAACTGCGCTGCTGGCTCCTGTGGACCGCGCCGGCCATGGCCGCCCAACGCCTGCTGGAGGTGACGCCGTGAGCCCCGCGGTCGCGATCCTGCTCGGGCTGGGATTCGGCTACCTGGTGATCGCGCTCGTCTTCGCTTCGCGCCAGGAGGCGCTGTTCTTCGGACCGCGCCGTGCGCTGGCCGCGTCGCCGTCGGCGGTCGCCTGCGGATTCGAAGACCTCGCGCTGACCGCGCCCGACGGCGTTTCGCTCCACGCCTGGTGGTTGCCGGGACCGACTTCGCCGGCGCTGCGCCTGCCGGGCGGGCCGTTCACTCTGCTCTACCTGCATGGCGCGCGGGTCAACCTCGGCGATCGGGTCGACGCTCTCCGCTTCTGGCATGAACTGGGTTTCGATATCCTGGCTCTCGAATACCGCGGCTTCGGTCGCAGCGGCGGCCGGGCGACCGAAGCCGGCCTGACGCGCGACGTCGAGACGGCCTGGA
>CAZJWO010000014.1:0-44146 GCA_964549735.1 uncultured Fibrobacteraceae bacterium
CTATCGCTCGGCGATCGCGGCGCCCTCCGCCGCGCGCCGGCGAACGGCCCAGATCCGCGACGACGAGAGGCCGCCGGGATAAGGGTTCTACTTACCCTAACCCTTATACGACAAAGGTTTGGACGCATTCGGCCCTCAAGGGATCCCGCCGTCTGCCGACAATGGAACGGATCGCGACATACATTTTTCAGCGGGGGATGATCATGACGATGCTGGATCTCGAAGCCGCGCGGCTGGTGTCGGGCCGCGCCACGCCGCAATCTCCGCCGGCGCGGTCGCGCGTCGCCGACGAGGCAGGCGCGACGCCACCGGACGCGGATCGGTCGCCCACGGCGCCGCACGACGGCGCGCGGATCTACGCACAGCTGGCCGCGGTGAACAAGGACCTGTGGCTCGTCCTCTCGATGCTGATCATCGCGGGCGTGGCCAACCACCTCCTCGTCGCCCAGAAGATCGTCTTCGGCTTCTACACGCTGCCGACCATCCTGGCGGCCTACTATCGCGGCCGCCGCCATGCGACCCTGACGGCCGCGGCCAGCGCGCTGCTCGTGGGCCTGCTGACGCACCTGAATCCCGCGCTCTGGACGGACCGTCAAGTCTCCGGCCTGCTGAACAGCCAGATGCTGGACATCCTGGCCTGGGGGTCGATGCTCATGATCATGGCCTACGCGATGGGCACGCTCTACGAGCGCCAGGTCGCCCGCTCGCGCGAGCTGCAACAGACCTACCAGGGCCTCCTGCTCATCCTGCGCCAGTTCATCAGCAACGACAAGTATACCGAGAACCACTCCTACCGCGTCTCGGTCTACGCCGTCACCATCGGGCATCAGCTCGGCCTGAACGCGGAGCGGCTGGATCTGGTGCGCGCCGCCGGCCTGCTGCACGACCTGGGCAAACTCGAGACGAGCCGGCAGGTGCTCCACAAGGCGGCCAAGCTCACGACGAGCGAGATGCAGGAGGTCCGCGCGCACGCGCAGCGCGGCGCTCAGATGCTCGAGCCGGTCGCCGCGAGCATGGGCAGGATCCTGCCCATCATCCTGGCGCACCACGACCATTTCGACGGCAGCGGCTACCGCCCGACCGCCAGCGAGGACATCCCGCTGGAAGCGCGCATCATCGCCGTGGCGGACGTCTACGACGCCTTGACCAGCGACCGCCCGTACCGCCGGGCGCTGACCCCGGGCGACGCCCGCGACACGATCCTCGCCGGCAGCGGCAAGGAATTCGATCCGCAGGTCGTCCAGGCCTTCCAGCGCGCGTTTGAACGGGGACTGCTGGAGGTGCCGGAGATCTACGTCTAGCCCGGTCATGAATGATCCGGGCTCGCCCGGCCGCGTGCAAATCACCTCGCTGCCGAGCCGCGGTGCATGAGCGTTGCACGGTGCGGAGCCCGTCGCGCCGCTTGCCGGAACGTGCGCCGGCCACAGCGAGATTCCCGCGGATGCCCCGCAATGCCCCGTTCTTCCCGGTCGTCGCTCCGTCCGCGTGCGGTGACGGACGCTTCCGCCGATCATGCCTGACGGGAATCCTTTTTGATGAGGTCGTGAAGCCGCTCGCCTTCGCCGTCGCCGAGGAGCGTCCGATGTCTCGCTTTTTCGCCAGGATCGCCACGGGCCGCCGGGCCGCCCAGCGCGCGCTCTGCGTGCCGCTACTGACCGTCGCGACCGCGCTGGGCGCCGGCGGCTGCGAGCTCGTCCGACCGCAGGCCGCGGCCGAGCCGGAGCGCGGCGACGAACCCGGACCGGTCCCGAAGCTGTTGATCGCCGACGGCGAGGACTACGGCCTGCCGTCCTGGGTGACGGCCGAGCCGTTCAGCGGCTACGTCAACCACCCCCGGCGCGGCGATCCGGCGATCGGCGGCGGACAGCGCAGCTGCTGGACGAGCTGGGCCGAGCTCGAACCGCAACGCGGAGAGTACGACTGGGCCCCGCTGGAAGCCGCCCTGGCGGCCGCCGAGGCCGGCGGCTACACCATTTCGCTGCACATCCAGAGCATCGTCTGCGGCGGCTACTCCGCCGAGCGGGACATCGCCGTGCCCAGGGCCGTGCCCGACTGGGTCATCGAGGAGTTCAAGATCACGCCCCAGCAGCAGGTGAATCTCTACTGGGAGTTCAACATCCGCGTGATACCGGCCTGGCGGCCGGACATCCGGGCCGCTTTCGAGGATCTCATCCGGACGCTCGGCGAGCGCGGCTACGGCCGCCGGCCTGGGCTCGGCTCGGTGTACGTGCACGGCATCAGCCCCTCGCGAGGCGAGGAGTTCTGGCTCACCCAGCAGAACATCGATACGTTGCAGCGTCTCGCCGGCCTGACGCCGCAGCTCCTGGAAGAATGGATCGGCGGGCGCATGCAGGCCTACGCCGAGGCGTTCGCCGGCGAGGTCCACAAGGTGGCCTGGGTGGGCCGTTGGGAGCCGTGGCGCTACGTCGATCCGAGCTACGCGGACGTGGCCCTGCGCCTGGTGCACACCGCGTGGGACCTCGGGCTCGGCAATCGCAACGGCTCGATCGAGCATTACCACCGGTACGTCAACGCGCCCGCGTTCGGCCAGGCCGTCGACGCCGACGGCTACCTGACGGTCGACGAGACGATCCCGCCCATCGCCACGGTCCGCTACTTCGGCAGCGAGAACGAGGAGTACGGCGACGCCTGGACGGGACGCTTCGGCGACCGGGCCGGCGAGCCGCAGAGGTACCGCCTGTCCATGCTGCGCGCCCTGCAGATGCGCCTGCGCTTCCTGTGGACGTCGGAGGCGGCCGAGGCGCTCAACCCGCCGCTCTCCGAATACGCGCGGTTGAGCTTCGGCAAGACGGTCGCCAACTCGCCCGACGCCTGGGCCTACCTGACCGAGACGCCGGCCGGCACGCACTGGAGCCCGGCCGGCGCGATCAAGAACTTCGAACGCTGGCTCCTGCAGAGGGACGTGCCGGGCGGCGTGACCGTGCCGGCCGAGAGGGTCGAGCGTGCCTTCAACTCGGGCGTCGCCCCCGCGAATCAGCTCGACATGTACCACGACCACGTCGCGCGGCGCACCGACCGCGCCGGCGGCAGCCCCTACATGTACTTCGACCTCGACGAGCGCTTCCTGGTTCCGGGCGCGGCGCAGATCAAGGTCGAGTTCCGCGACGACAGCGACGCGTCCTGGCGCCTCGAGTACCTCACCTCTGGCGACGAGCTGGCCTCGACGCTGCCCGTCACCAACTTGAACGACGGCCGCGTCAAGACCGCCACCTTCCTGATCGACGACGCCCTTTTCGCCGGCGGCCTGCCGCACGGCATGGATTTCCGCATCGCCTGCGACGGCCCGCAGGACGTGACCGTCCGGTGGGTGCGCCTGATCCGGGACGACTGTTCGCGCTAGCCCGGATCGCGATCAGGCCCCGAAGAAGTTCTTGCGCCAGAACTCCTCGCTGTCGTCGCCGTAGGCGACGACCTCCTCGCCCGCGATGACGAAGGTCGCGTGCGTGCCGTGCCGGCGGCTGAACTGCAGGCGGCGGGGCTTGCGGTCCGTGGTCACGAGGTGCAGCTCGGCGAAATCCCGCCTGCCTGCCGCCGTCAGATCGGCGCCGCAGACAGGGCACAGGAACTTGACCAGGGCGCCGACTTCCATGGTCTCGGCCAGCGCACGGTCGCAGACGAACCGGTAGTTGCCCGGCAGCGGACTGAGCAGGATCAGCCCCTTGCGCCCGCGGTGCTCCGCGACCAGGATGATCTTGACGCTGGGATTGAGGTTCACGCCGCAGTGCGGGCAGACATAGACGTTGCGCATCGACGGACCCCTGAGTGCCAACGTCAGACGGCGTCCGGCGGCGAACGCCGCGACCGCCTCGCGATGCCGCGGATCTCCGGACGCCGGGGGCCCCGTTCCGCGACGGGACCGCGCGCCATTCTGCCCGATGAAGACCGTCGCCGTCAAGTCTCCGCGGAACTCCCCCGGCGCACGCCGCCCGCACATAGTTTACGTCAGACATAATAAAACAGAATATATCCCGGATCGCGCGCCACGTCGCCTAATATCGTTTGGCATTTCAATTGACAGGCTGAACTCGCCCTGCTAGCATCCCGGCATGGACGGCATCGACCTCAAGCTGCTCGCCGCATTGCAGGCCAACGCCCGCATCGCCAACGTCGAGCTGGCGCGACTGGTCGATCTCGCGCCGTCGACCACGCTCGAACGCGTCCGCCGTCTCGAGGAGCGGGGCCTGATCCAGGGCTACCATGCCGTGCTCGACCCGCAGGAACTCGGCTTCCGGGTCCAGGCCGTCGTCATGATCAACCTCGCCGGGCATCAGGCCGGCCCGATCGACGCCTTCGAGGCCCAGGTCCGGGCTTTGCCCGAGGTCCGGCTCTGCCTGAACGTGACGGGACGCTACGACTACCTGCTGCACGTCTGCGTGCGCGACATCGATCACCTGCGGCAGCTCGTCACGCGGGATCTGGCGGCCATCGGCGGCGTCCAGAAGCAGGAGACGCTCCTCGTGCTGGCGACCGCCAAGCAGGACCTCGGATTCCCTCTGCTCGAGAATCACGGCCCGCGCCGCGCGAACCGGCGCCGCGCCTCTGCAGCCGAACCGCCGAACCAGGAGGACTGAGCCATGCAGGACGTGACCTCACCCGCGGGCGTCGACCGCTACATCGCCGCCGCCCAGGACGCGGCCAAGCGTCACGCCGCCGACGTGGCGGCCATGCGCCGGTGCCGCTTCGACACCATCGCCGTGCACGGGCTCTACACGATGAGCGAGGCGCTCGACTACAACCAGGGCTCGATCATCGAACCGATCTTCATGAGCAGCTCGCAGGCGTACCGCGATTCCGACGAGATGGAAGCCGCGCTCGCATACCGCGTCCCGACCTGGTGCTACTCGCGCATCGCCAATCCGAGCCTCTACTACCTGGAGAATACGCTCGCCCTGCTCGAGAGCTACGGGCTCTCCGGCGAAGCCTCGTGCTGCGCGACGGCCTCGGGTATGGCGGCGATCCACACCGCGACCGAGCCGTTCCTGGCCGTCGACCCGAAACGCCCGACCGCCAAGCTGAACTTCGTCGCCACCTGCCAGGTCTACGGCGGCACGTTCCAGCTCTTCAGCGTGCGGCGCATGCAGGAGCGCGGCATCGAGTGCCGCTGGGTCCGCAACTCGGCGGACCTCGAGGAATGGGCGGCCAAGATCGACGAGAACACGCGCTTCCTCTACGGCGAGCTGCCCTCGAACCCCGGCCAGGCGTTCTTCGATCTGGCCGCGATCGCGCGGCTGGCCCATGCCCACGGCCTGCCGCTGATCGTCGACAGCACGGTCGCCACGCCCGCGCTGCTGCGGCCGCTCTGCCACGGCGCGGACATCGTCGTGCAGTCGGTGACCAAGACCATGACGACCTCGGGCTTCGGCATCGCCGGCGCGCTCATCGCGCGCAAGAACCTGACCAGCCGCTTCGGCAGCGACGAGATGAAAGCCGACTTCGCGGCCTACATCAAGCAGCTGCCCAACCGGGACCTGGGCCCCAACCTCTCGCCGATGAACGCGATCCTCTCCTTGAACGACATCCGCACGCTGCGCTCGAAGGTCGACCTCTTCAGCCGCAGCACCATGCAGATCGCCGCCTGGCTCGACCAGCAGCCGGCCGTCCAGCAGGTCGACTACCTCGGCCTGCCCGCGCATCCCCTGCACGACCTCGCGTCGCGCTACCTCTACCTCGTGGACGCCGAGCACGACGCCCAGTACCGCGCGCCGGTCAATCGCTACGGCCATCTGATGTCCCTGCGCATCAAGGGCGGCGCCGAGCCGACACGCCGCGTCTTCGACGCCTTGCAGCGCATCTGGCGGGCGACCGACCTCGGGCGCATCAAGTCGGTGGCGACCATTCCGGCCATCTCGACGCACTCGCAGCAGGGCGAGGAGGGGCGCAGCCTCGCCGACATCCCGGCGAACCTCATCCGGCTGTGCGTCGGCGGCGAGCACCCCGACGACATCATCGCCGACCTGGACCAGGCGCTGCGCGCGATCGACGGCAAGCTGCAGGTCGCCGTGCCGGCGGCCTACTCGACCGGCGGCGCCTCGCGCGAACGCCCCACGGAGAGGTGACCGGTGATCCGCTTCTACAGCACCAACCGCCAGGCGCCGACGGTCGACCTCGGCCAGGCGCTGATGCAGGGGCAGGCCGGCGACCGCGGACTCTATCTGCCGCGGCCGCTGCCGCGCCTGCGGCCCGAACTGCTAGCCGCCGCCCGCGACCTCGACTATCCGCAGCTCGCGGCCCGCATCATCGGGCTCTTCGCCGAAGGCGTCTTCAGCGATGCGGACCTGCTGGAGATCTGCGCGGACGCCTACGATTTCCCCGTGCCGCTCGAGCAGGTCCACGGCCACCAGCACCTCCTGCGCCTCGACCGCGGTCCGACCGCCTCGTTCAAGGATTTCGCCGCCCGCTTCATGGGCCGGGCGCTGGGCCGCCTGGTGCGCGCGAGCGGGGGCGAACTCCTGATCCTGACCGCGACTTCGGGCGACACCGGGTCGGCCATCGCCCACGCTTTCTTGGGCGTCGAGCGCATCCGCGTCGTCGTGCTCTTCCCGCGCGACGAGGTCTCCGACCGCCAGCGGCGGCAGATGACGACCCTCGGCGGCAACATCGCGACCCTGGCCCTGGACGCGAAATTCGACGACTGCCAGGCCCTCGTCAAACAGGCCTTCGCCGATCCCGACCTGGCCGACCTGAGCCTGACCTCGGCCAACTCGATCAACATCGGCCGGCTGCTGCCGCAGTCGGTCTACTACGTGCACGCGGCCGCCAGGCTCGTGGACATCGCGGGCGGCGAGCAGGTCATCTTCAGCGTGCCGTCGGGCAACTTCGGCAACCTGATGGGCGGGCTGCTGGCCAAGCACATGGGCCTGCCGGTCGCCCGCTTCGTGGTGGCGACCAACGCGAACGACGAGGTGCCGCGTTTCCTGGCGACCGGCCGCTACGAGAAGATCATCCCGTCGCTCAAGTGCATCTCCAACGCGATGAACGTCGGGCATCCGTCGAACCTCGCGCGCATCATCGACCTCTACGGCGGCCGCATGGACGAGCAAGGCATCATCCACGACATGCCCGATCTCGCGCGCCTGCGCGGCGACCTCTTCGCGATCAGCATCGACGACGCCCGCACGCGGCGCACGATCGCCACGGCCTACCGCGACCACGGCGCGCTGCTGGAGCCGCACGGCGCCGTGGGCTGGGCGGGTCTGCAGCACTACCTCGCGGCCCATCCGCAGCATGGCGGCCAGCCGGCGATCAGCCTGGAGACGGCCCATCCCGCGAAGTTCCCGGAGGAGATCCGCGCCCTGATCGGGATCGACCCCGACCTGCCGGACTGCCTGCGCGGCCTGGAGGCCCGCAGGGAGCATCATCGCGATCTGGCGCCCGAGTACGGCGCCTTCAAGGACTTCCTGATCCGGGAGTACCGGTCGTGAAGGCGATCGTCATCATCGGCGACGGCATGAGCGACGTGCCGATCGCCCGCCTGCAGGGCCGCACCCCGCTCATGGTCGCGCGCAAACCGCACATCGACCGCGTCGCCCGCGAGGGCCGGGTCGGCCGGCTGCGCACGATCGGCGCGACCGGCCCCGCCGACTCGGCGGTGGCGAACCTCGCCGTGCTGGGCTACGGCGCCGAGGCCGCCAAGGAGGGCCGCGCGGTGCTCGAGGCGGCCAGCATGGGCGTGGACATCGGACCGCAGGACGTCGCGCTGCGCTGCAACCTCGTCTGCCTCGAAGGGCCGGCGGCGGACCGCCGCATCCGCAACCACTCGGCGGGGCACATCGCCACCGAGGAGGCGGCGGCCCTCATCGCCGACCTCGACGCCGCCCTGGGCGGCGGCCGCGGGCCGCAGCCGGCGCGCTTCCACCCCGGCGTCAGCTACCGCCACCTGCTGGTCCTGACCGGCGGCTGGGCATCGGCCGCCATCGCCTGCGCGCCGCCGCACGACAACGTCGGCGGCCGCGCCGCCGACCTGCTGCCGCGCGCGCTGCCGGATCAGGATGCCGCGGCGAGCGAGCAGGCCGCCCGCACCGCCGAGCGCCTGGTCGCTCTGCACCTGCGGGCGGCGGAGATCCTCGCCGACCACCCGGTCAACCGCCGCCGCCGCGCCGCCGGGCAGGACGAGGCCAACTCGATCTGGACCTGGTCGCCCGGACGGCGCCCGCGCCTCGAGACCATGCAGGAGCTGTACGGCGTGCGCGGCGCGGTGATCTCGGCGGTCGATCTCATCAAGGGGCTCGGCGTGTACGCGGGCCTGGATGTGATCCGCGTGGAGGGCGCCACCGGCCTGCACGACACGAACTACGAGGGCAAGGCCGCCGCCTGCCTCGCGGCGCTCGCCGACCACGATTTCGTCTACGTGCACGTCGAGGCGACCGACGAGGCCGCGCACGCCCGCGATCTGGAGCTCAAGATCCGGTGCATCGAATACCTCGACGAGAGGCTCGTGCGGCCGCTCCTCGCCGGCCTCGACGAGCAGGGCCTCGCCGCCACCGTCGCGATCCTGCCGGATCACCCGACGCCGGTCGAGACCGGCCAGCACGGACGCGAGCCCGTGCCGGTGGCGATCCGCCGTCCCGGCGAGGCGCCCGACGCGGTCGCCGGCTACGACGAAGAGCAAGCCACCCGAGGTTCGTTGGGGCTTCTCGAAGGCGACGCGTTCATCCGTCTGGTCCTCGGCCGGCGAGCATGACGCGCGGCCGTCCGGCGCGTCCGCGGTCCGACCGCGGACAAATCCGTCCTTGCCTGCCGCGGAGATGCCCTATTATGATGCTGGCCGCTTTCGCCGCCGGCGTCCGGCGCCGCTGGGCGCTTACCGGAAGCTGAAGCTTTCGAGACAGTTAGCCTCTTACGCGGGCGCTGGAGGCAAGATGTCCGACCGTGGGCCGACCACCGCTGCAAGCGAAACCGCTCCCTCTTCCGCGCGGGTCCGCAATGTCCTGGTGCAGGCGGTCTTCCTCATGTCCGCCTGGCTCATCCTGAGCGGCCACTACGACCTCTTGCACATCCTCTACGGCGTCGGCTCGGTGGGCCTGGTCATCTGGCTGAACCTCCGGCTGCGGCGTCTACCGTTGATCGAGAACGAGCCGGCCGGCGTACCGAGCATCCGCATCCTGCGGCTGCCGATCTACCTGCTGTGGCTGCTCTGGCAGATCATCCAGTCGGGCGTCTACGTGGCCTGGGTCGTCCTGCACCCGCGCCTGCCGATCCAGCCGGAGATCCTGCGGTTCCGCTCGCGGCAGCCCAGCGCCATGGCCAAGGTCATCCTGGGCAACTCCATCACGCTGACGCCGGGCACCCTGACGCTCGACATCCGGGGCGACGAGTTCACCGTCCACGCGCTGACCAAGAACTCGGCCCGCGGGCTCTACGAGGGCAGCATGCCGGCCTGGGTCGCGAGCCTCTACCGCAAGGACTGCCCGCCGGACGACCTGTGCACCGACGTCCTGCACATCGCCGACCGGCAGATGCTACGGCGATCGGAGCGTCGCGATGACTGACCTGTTCGTGGCCCTCGCCGTGGTCCTGGGCGCGGTCGTGCTGATCCCCTTCTACCGCATCTACAAGGGGCCGACGGTCTTCGACCGCTTGCTGGGCGTCGGGACCGTGGGCGCCAAGACGATCAGCATGATCCTCGTGCTGGGCTATCTGTACGGCCGCATCGACATGTTCGTGGACATCGCGCTGGGCTACGCCATCCTGAACTTCGTCGGCGGCCTGACGATGGCCAAGTACTACCGGCCCTCTTCGGGAGCTTGAGACGTGGAGTGGATCTGGACGCTCAAGGACGTGCTGGCGATCGCCCTCCTGATCGGCGGTGCCCTCGTCATGCTGGTCGGCAGCGTCGGCATCAACCGGCTGCCGGACTTCTACAGCCGCACCCACGCCGCCGCCAACGTCGATTCGCTGGGCATCCTGCTCTTCGTGGGCGGCCTGGCGGTCTACGAGGGACTGACGCTCAACAGCGGCAAGCTCATGCTCATCGTCCTGTTCCTGATCCTCACCAGCCCGGTCGCCAGCCACGCGCTGGCGCGGCGCGCGCTGCTCGCGGGGCTGCAGCCCCGTTTCAACGCGGACCAGGCTGAAGACCGCCTCGAGACCACTCCGGACGGCGAGGCGAGGAATGGAGGCGCGGTCTGATGGCCTGGCTGGTCGAGGTCATCCTCTTCACCCTGATGATCGTGGCCGCCCTGGTCGCCCTGCGCAGCCGCGACCTGTTGGCCGCGGCGGTGACCCTGTCGTTCTTCAGCTTCATGACCGCGGTCATCATGGTCTCGCTCGGAGCCATCGACGTCGCGTTCACCGAGGCCGTCGTGGGCGCCGGCGCCGTGGGCGTCTTCAACATCGTGGCCATCGCCCTGACAACGCGGGAGAGTCGGGATTGAAACTCCATCAGGCACTCGTGCTGCTCGCGTTCGCCGCCGTGCTGACCTTGGCCGCCATGCAGCTGCCGGCGCGCGGCGACGCCGGCTCGCCGGCCAACCGGGCCTCGCTCGACCGCCTCATCGCCGGCTCCCATTACATCCAGCACGCGGGACGGGACGCGGCCACTCCGAACATCGTCACCGTCATCCTCGCCGACTACCGCAGCTTCGACACCCTCGGCGAGACGCTCGTGGTGTTCGCCGGCGGCATCGCCTGCCTCTTCATCCTGCGGCGGTTGAAGGCATGACCGTCTACGACACCGATTTCTCCCTGGCGGACCAGCGCTGCCAGCCATCGCAGAGCCCCATCATCCGCGCCGCGGCGCGCGGCCTGGCGCCGCTGATCCAGGTCATCGGGCTCTACGTATTCTTCCACGGCCACTACAGCCCGGGCGGCGGCTTCCAGGGCGGCGTGCTGCTGGCCGCGAGCTTCATCCTCCTGCGGCTGGGCTACGGCCTGCGCCAGACCCAGATCGTCATGCCGTCGCGGCTGACCATCCCGGTGAGCGCGGTCGGCGGCCTCATCTACATCGGGACGGGGTTCGTCGCGCTGCTCTGCGGCGGCAACTTCCTGGACTACTCGTTCCTGCCGCTCCCCGGGCTCAAGGCGGCCTACCTCCACAACTACGGCATCCTGTTCATCGAGGTCGGCGTCACGCTCACGGTCATGGCCACCCTGGTCGCTATCTTCGACCACCTCCTGGACGGTTGAGCATGCTCGAATTCATCAAGGGCTACTACGCCTACCTCTTCCTCGTGGCCCTGTTCTGCATCGGCCTCTACGGCATGATGGTCAAACGCAACCTCATGAAGAAGGTCATGGGCATGAGCATGGTCCAGTCGGCGGTCATCCTCTTCTGGATCGTCAGCGCCTTCAAGGAGGGCGCGACCGTGACCATCGCCGACCCCTTCCTGGACGTGAACAACCCCGACCTCTACCTCAACCCGCTGCCGCACACGCTCATGCTCACGGCCATCGTGGTGGCGGTCGTCACGCTGGGCGTATCGTTCGCCTTGCTGATCGTCATCTACCGCCGCTATCAGACGCTGGAAGAACCCCTCCTCCTGGAAAAGATGCGATGATGGCGCCGCACGTACCGGTCCTGATCCCGGCCCTCTTCCTGCTCGCCGCGCTGCTGATCCCGCTGGCCGGGCTGCTGGCCCGGCGCCTCGCCGGGCTGCTGGCCCTCGCCTCGACGGCCGCCGCCGCCGGCCTCGCGATCCAGGGGCTGTTGCACGTCCAGGCCCACGGCCGGATCAGCTACCACCTGGCCGGCTGGCCGCCGCCGATCGGGATCGAGTTCGCGCTCGACCCCCTGTCGGCCTTCTTCTGCGTCATCGTCACTGGCGTCGCCACGCTCGCGCTCCTGCACGCCCAGCGGATCGCCAACCACGAGATCGCCGCCGCCGAGACCAGCTTCTACGTGCTGGCCATGCTCCTGCTGGCGGGACTTTCGGGCATGGTCGTCACCGGCGACCTCTTCAACCTCTACGTGTTCCTGGAGATCAGCGCGCTCGCTGGCTACGCGCTCATCGCGCGCGGCGACCCGCGCGCGCCGCTCTCGGCTTTCCGCTACCTGACGCTGGGCACCACGGGCGCCGCGTTCTACCTGTTCGGGCTGGCGTTGATCTACATGAGCGTCGGCTCGCTGAACCTGGTCGACGTCACGAATCTGCTGCCGGAGATGGCCGACACGCGCCCGGTCCTGCTGGGGCTGTCGCTCATGGTGCTGGGCATGGGTCTCAAGATGGCGCTCTTCCCGCTGCACGCCTGGCTGGCCGACGCCTACACGCACGCCTCCTCGGCCGCCACGGCCCTCATCGCGCCCATCGGCACCAAGGTGGCCGCCTACGTGCTGCTGCGGATCATGTTCTACCTCGTCGATCCGCAGTACCTGCGGGAGCAGACGCCGCTGCCGCTGGTGATCGGCTACCTCGGCGCGGCCGGCATGCTCTGGGGCTCGATCATGGCCATGTGCCAGAAGGAGCTCAAGCGCATGCTGGCCTACAGCAGCGTCGCCCAGGTCGGCTACATCGCCCTGGGCCTGGGTCTTGCCTCGCCGCTTGGCTTCATCGGCGCCGTGCTGCACGCCCTGAATCACGCCTGCATGAAGGCCTGCCTGTTCCTCGTGGCCGGCAACCTGCGCCTGCGCCTGGGCCATAGCCTGGTGCCGCGCCTGGTCGACAACCTGCGCGAGCGCATGCCCTGGACCGCGGCGGCCTTCGCCGCGGCCGCCATCTCGATGGTAGGCCTGCCGCCCATGGCGGGGTTCTTCAGCAAGTGGTACCTGGTGCTGGGATCGATCGAGCAGGCGAACTGGGTCTTCGTCGTCGTGCTGGTCGCCAGCAGCCTGCTCAACGCGGTCTATTTCTTCCGCGTGCTCGAACGCATCTACCTCAAGCCGCTGGCGCCGCCGGAGGCGGCCGACAGCGCGGCGGCGACCGCCGCGCGCGAGGCGCCCGCGAGCATGCTGATCCCGACGCTCGCGCTGGCCGTCGCGCTGCTCGTGCTCGGCGTCATGAACGCCTGGATCGTCACGACGTTCATCAACCCCATGATCCCCAGCAGGCTCGGGTGGTAGCCGATCATGCCCGTGACCCATGAATCCATGCTCCCGCTGCTGGCCGTGCTGACGCCGCTGGCGGCGATCCCGCTCATCCTGCTCTCGTCGTCGCGGCCCAACCTGCGCGAGTTCTGGACCCTGGCCGCCGCCTTCGCGGCCTGCGGCCTGGTCCTCAACCTGCTGCCGGGGGCCCTGGCCGGCGCCACGGCGGCCTGCGACCTGCTGGTCGTCTCGCCGGGCATCTCGCTCTCCCTGCGCGTCGATCCCACCGGCCTGTTCTTCGCGATCATCGCCTCGAGCCTGTGGATCCTGACGTCGTTCTACTCGATCGGCTACGTGCGCGGCGCGGGCGAGCACAAGCAGACCCGCTACTTCGCGAGCTTCGCGCTCTGCATCGGCGCCACGCTCGGCATCGCGTTCGCCGCCAACCTGCTGACCTTCGTCATCTTCTACGAGATGCTCAGCCTGGGCACCTACCCGCTGGTCATCCACAAGGAGACGCGCGAGGCCTTCCGCTCGGGCCGCATGTACCTCGCCTACGCGCTGACGGCCGGCCTGCTGCTGATCGTCGCGATCGCCTGGACCTGGACGCTGGCCGGGACCATCGACTTCCGGCCGGGCGGCTTCCTGGGCGGCGTGCTCGCCGACCCCGCCGCGGCGCGCGTGCTCTTCATCCTGTTCATCGCCGGGGTCGGCGTCAAAGCCGGCATCATGCCCCTGCACAGCTGGCTGCCGGCCGCGATGGTGGCGCCGACGCCGGTCTCGGCGCTGCTGCACGCGGTCGCGGTCGTCAAGTCGGGCGTCTTCGGCGTGATCCGCGTCGCGGGCTTCGTCTTCGGCCCACAGACCATGCAGGCCTTCGGCCTGGACACCATCCTGGCCACGTTCGCGGCGGCGACCATCATCCTGGCTTCGGTCATCGCGCTGCGGCAGGACAATCTCAAGAAGCGGCTCGCGTTCTCGACGATCGGGCACCTGTCCTACATCGTGCTCGGCGTGGCGCTGCTGTCGCCCGAGGGATTCATGGGCGGCTTGCTGCATCTGGCCAACCACGCGACCACGAAGATCGCCCTCTTCTTCTGCGCCGGCGCGATCTACGTCAACCTGCACAAGACCGAGATCAGCGAGCTGGACGGCATCGGCAAGGTCATGCCCTGGACCATGGCGGCCTTCACCGTCGGCGTGCTGGGCCTGTCGGGCGTCCCGCCCATCAACGCCTTCCTCAGCAAGTTCTACCTGTGCAAGGGCGCCGTGACGAGCGGACAGATCGTGTTCCTGGTCGTCTTCCTGGCCAGCGGCCTGCTGAACATGGCGTACTTCTTCCCGATCCTGCACCGCGCCTTCTTCCGGCCGGGCGGCCCGGGTCTGCACGGCCACGGCGAGGCGTCGCCGCTGATGGTGGTGCCGATCGTCGTCGTCGCCGTGCTGTCGCTGCTGCTCGGACTGTATCCCAATGCGCTGGTCCATTTCTTCGACCTGGCGCGCGGCATCTCCCAATCCGTCATGGCGGGCGCGGCCACGCCGCTGGCCGGCCTGGCGCCCTGACGGCGAGGTCCGACATGGTGATCATCAGATTGATCGAGGCCCTGCGCGCGCGACCGCGGCTCCTGCGGAGCCTGTGCTTCGGCCTGCTCGGGCTGCTCGTGCTCTGGGACGCCCTGCTCCTGGACAAGGGCAAGGCCCACACGGGCCTCGAGAAGCTGAAGGGCTGGTGGTCGCTCTTCGGCGTGGCGGCCTGCGCGCTGATCATCGTGTTCAGCAAGTGGCTGGGTCACCGGGGCGTTTCGCAAGGCGAGGACTACTATGAGTGAGCTGTGGCTGCACCCCGCCCTGGTGCTGATCGCCGGCTGCGCGCTGCTGCCGCTCGTGCGCGGCCCGCTGCGGCAGGCGCTGATCATGGCGGTGCCCGCGGCGGCCTTCGTGCTGGTGCTGCGCATGGCGCCCGGCGTGCACGCGGTCGTGCCGTTCCTGGGACTGGAGCTGACCTTCGGGCGCGTCGACGCGCTGAGCCTGGTCTTCGCCCACATCATGACCCTCATGTGCCTGATCGGCACCCTCTACGGCCTGCACGTGCGCGAGAACGCCCAGCACATCGCCGCCTGGCTATATGTCGCCGGATCGCTCGGCGTGATCTTCGCCGGCGACCTCTTCGTGCTCTTCATCTTCTGGGAGCTGATGGCGATCGCCTCGACCTTCCTGATCTGGTTCCGGCGCAGCGAGCGCTCCGAGCGCGCGGGCATGCGTTACCTGCTCGTGCATGCCGTGGGCGGCGTGACGCTCCTGGCGGGCATCCTGCTGCACTGGCAGGACACCGGCAGCCTCGCCTTCAACCTCCTGGACGTGGACCAGCTGACGACCGCCGGCTGGCTCATCCTGATCGGCTTCGTGCTCAACGCCGCGGTGCCGCCCCTGCACGCCTGGCTGCCGGACGCCTACGCCGAGGCCACGGTCACCGGCGCCGTCTTCATGTGCGCCTTCACCACCAAGACCGCGATCTACGCGCTGTGCCGCGGCTTCGCCGGGCTCGACATCCTGGTGCCCTTCGGCGTCGCGATGACGCTCTACGGCGTGGTCTACGCCGTGCTCGAGAACGACACGCGGCGCCTGCTGTCCTACCACATCATCAGCCAGGTGGGCTACATGGTGGCCGGCGTGGGCATCGGCACGGCCATGGCCGTCAACGGCGCCATCGCCCACGCGTTCGCCCACATCCTCTACAAGGCGCTGCTGTTCATGGGCGTGGGGGCCGTGCTGCACATGACCGGCCGCAGCAAGGCCACCGAGCTCGGCGGCCTGTACCGGAAGATGCCCTGGGCGTTCTTCTACACCGTGGTCGGCGGGCTGTCGATCTCCGGCTTCCCTCTCCTGAGCGGCTTCGTCAGCAAGAGCATGATCGTGGCCGCCGCCTTCGACGCCCACCTCAACTGGGCGGCCATCCTGATGACCATGGCCTCGGTCGGCACGTTCCTGTCGGTCGGCCTGAAGGTCCCCTACGCGATCTGGTTCGGCGAGCGGCGCTGCAGCGAGGAGACCTGGCGGAAGGCGGCCGACCCCGGCTGGAACATGCACGGCGCGATGATCGTGACCTCGGCGCTCTGCCTGTTCATCGGCGTCTATACGCCGTACCTCTACGACATGCTGCCCGACCAGTCCGCGCTCTACAAACCCTACACCGCCTACCACCTGGCCGAGACGCTGCAGATCCTGGCCTTCACCGCGCTCGGGTTCTGGCTCTTCCTCAAGAAGCTGCACCCGAAGGCCAAGATCAGCCTCGACATGGACTGGTTCTACCGGGCGCCGGCGCCGTGGCTGGGCCGGGTCCTCGTCGGCGGGGTCAACCAGATCTTCCTGCGCGGCGGCGACGTGGCGCTGGCGGTGGCCGCGCGCGCCGGGGCGCTGACCCGCAACCCCTTCCAGCTGCTGGGACGGCGGGGCGCGCCGGCCCGCGATTTCGACGCCGATCTGGACCGCGGACCCCTGTCCGGGCCCATCGCGGTGGCGCTCCTGCTGACCGTCGTCGTCGTGGCCTGGATGTTCTGGCGGTAGGCGGCGCGACGCGACGGCGCCGCGCATCGACACAGTGGAACGAAGCCGCGGATGGGTCTCTTTGCAAGAAATCCGCCGTATCGTATAATCTAGCCAGGCGTGAACTGACCCGAATACCCGACCGGCGACGCCCCGCCGCTGGCCGAATCTCCGAGGATGCCGACCATGAATCTGCGTCTCTTGTGCATCGGCCTGATCGTCTGCCTGTCGGCCGGCGCCGCCGCCGGCGCCGGTATCGCGTTCCTGCCTGAGACGACCCGGGAACAGGCGATCGCGGGGCCTCCCGCGCTGGACCTGCTCACCTGGGAACTGCCCGAGGGCCTGCTCATCGCCGACCGGACCGGCGCCGCCGGCCAGACGCGCCTCGGCGAGGCGCTGAAGGCCAGGTACGACGCGTCCGAATGGTTCCTGGTGTACCGCCCCCAACTGGCCCGCGGCCGCAGCGACGCCGGCGACCCTGCCGCGTTCGGCCACGTCCACTTCGCGGGCGAGACGGCCTGGGTCGTCGAGGTGCCGCGCGGGCGGCTCGACGACTTCTACGCCGCCGCCTTCCGCTTGAACCACCTCGACCTGACGCCGCTGGCACCGCCGGCCGCGGACAAGGCCCCCGCGGCGCCGGACCGCGCCGCCCAGCCCCTGCCGGCGACGGTCGACCCCGCCGTCAAGCAGGCCTTCGTGGACGCTTTCGATCTCGCCGCCTTCTCGCAGCTCATCCGCGAGATCTCCGGCAACGTCCCGCTGTGGTTCGAAGGCCAGGAACATACCGTCGCGACGCGCTACTACAACACGGCGGGCAACGACATCGCGGCGGGTTACATGGCCCAGATCCTCGCCGGCTACGGCTACACCGTCGAGCTGGACTCCTTCGTGGTCAACGGCCACGTCTGCCGCAACGTGGTGGCCACCAGACAAGGCGTCACCTACCCCGCCGAGTACGTGGTCGTCTGCGGCCACTACGACAGCATCTCCCAGAACGCCAGCTCCCTGGCGCCGGGGGCCGAGGACAACGCGTCGGGCACCAGCCTGGTCATGGAGGTCGCGCGGATCAGCGCCGGACGGCAGTTCGACCGCTCCGTGCAGTTCGTCCTCTTCGACGCCGAGGAACTCGGCCTGCACGGCAGCTACCACTTCGTGCAGGACGCGGTCTACCACGGCCGCCAGATCAACGCGGCGATCAACGCCGACATGGTCGCCTACTACGACGCCAACTACGCGGTCATCATCGAGGGCCAGCCGGCATGGGAGTGGCTGATGGCGACCATGGCGGCCAACGTCGCGACCTACACCGAGATCGGCCACCGCAAGGACTACCAGAGCTGGGGCAGCGACCACGTGCCGTTCCAGCAGGCCGGCATCGCCGCCTTCCTGGCCATCGACTGGGACTACGCGGCCTATCCGTTCTACCACACGACATCCGACGGCTGGCGGCGCATCCAGGCCACCGCGCATCTGGGGCAGCAGATCGGCCGCGCCGCGGCGGCCACGCTCGCCGACGTCGCCGGGCTGCTGCCGATCGCGACCGGCGCGCCGGACGCGCCGCTGCCGCTGGTGCGGCTGGAGGCGCGCCCCAATCCGTTCAATCCCCGCGCGACGATCGCGTTTCGCCTCGCCGTGCCGGCCAGCGGCAAGCTGGCCGTCTACGACCTGCGCGGGCGCGAGGTCGCGACCCTGGCCGCCGGCCAGCACGCGGCCGGCGAGCACACGTTCACCTGGGACGGAACCACGGACGCGGGCGGCGCGCTGCCGAGCGGCGTCTACGTCTGCCGCCTGCGCACGACCGCTGGCGCGGCGAGCCTCAAGTTGAATCTGGTGCGTTGATGCGCCCGCGTACCCGGGTCAACTGTCGCCGCTGATGCTCAACACCGGGCAGGACGCGCCGCGGATGACCTTCTCCGCCACCGAGCCGAACAGGAAACGCTTCACGGCGGAACGTCCGCTCGTCGCGATGACGATCATGTCGGTGCGCAGCTCTTCGGCTGTCTCGAGGATGACCGCGCCGGGCAGCCCTTCCGCGAGGCGCGTCTCCAGCTTCAGGTCGGGGCTCGCCTGCTGCGCCGCCAATTCGGCGAGCTGCCGCTCCGCCTGCTCGAGACGGGCCTCCTGATAGCCGGGCACGTCGAAGCTCGCCACCGCGCCGCCGACATGCGGCGAGGTCAGGACCGGCAGCGGCTCGCTGACGTGCAAGAGCACGATCTTCGCGTCGAATCGCAGCGCCAAGCCGCGCGCCATCTTGAGCGCGCGCTGGGCGGCCTCGCTGAAATCCGTGGGACAGAGGATGGTCTGGATGTTCATGGCCAAGCTCCCTCGTTTCCGCGGCACGGCGAGTCGAACCCTACCGCGGACGGCAGTGACGTTCTCTACCGACACGCAAGAGCCAGGGCCGCGAGGTGTCAAGATCGACGGCGGATCGTTCAGCGGCGAAGACCGACCGGTAGCTTGATCACGTACCGCATCGCTCGCCTCCTGCCATCGCGCGGCCTCAGCTCTCGTCTTCGCCGAGGTACAGGAATCTGTCGCCGGTCGTCTCGACGATGAGCCGCAGCCACCACTCGGGATACGGCGGGTGTTCGACGATCGGGTACTTGCCCCACTCGTTCGTGGCGAACACGCCGCCGGTTTCCTGTTTGATGTTGCCGTCGAGGTACTTGACCATCAGGAAGCGGAAGAGATCCTGCCAGCGCGCGACCGTGTCCTGCGCGAGATTCACCGAGACCTTCGTCAAGAAGTCGCGCGCGAGGTCCGGATCGCGGTCGAACAGCTCCCGGGCGGCGCGGTCGGCGGCCGGCACCATGGCGCGATGGCGCCGCTCCAGTTCGGCCTGCGCCTTCTGGATGTCGGGCAAGGTCAGGCTGTACCGCAGGTAGGCGAAGTGGGCGACCTTGTTGAAGACCCAGAAGGCCGCGTCGTCGGCGTATTCCAGGATGTGGCCGTTGCCTTCGGCGAAGCTCGGCGGCACGCGGGTCATGCCGGCATACATCGGCACGTAGACCGTGGTGTTCATGTCGTCGACGCCGAACCAGAGGATGCCGCCGATCGGATCGGGCAGGCCCGGTCGCAGTTGCGCGACGAACGAGAACGCGGTCTGCTGGGTCGCCGTCGTGCGCTCGTGGAAGTACTTCTTGCCGTCCAGCTCCCAGGTCAGCGGCCGCCAGCGGTAGGGTTTGCCCCACGGCCCGGCGCCGATGTCCTGCTGCATGTCCAGCTCGGTGCCCTGCAGGTGGTCCCGTTTGAAGGCGATGAGATCCTCGACCGCGAGCTTGCGCTCGGGCTCGATCCACAGCGGCATGCGATCCTGCACCGAAAGGCCCAGGGCGTAGTCGCGGAAACGCTCCATGCCGTCGTCGAGGCGCCGGAACATGCTCCAGACCCGCGCCTCGCAGAAGCGGGCGGCGCCGAAGTCCAGGGGCGCGTAGACGTCCGAGAAGCTGAAGTCCGCGTCGGGGCCGTCGTAGAAGCCGGCCGACCGCGCGAAGCTGATCGTATCGTGCGCGTAGATCGTGGCGACGCCCGGTCGGTCGAGGAGGTCGAGCTGGCGGCAGGTGATCGAGGTGCGGCCGTCGGCCAGCGGGAACGTCGTGATGCGGGCGTGATTGGCGTGCGCCGAGATGTAGCCGTCCGGGATGCGGCGCGCGACCCAGACCGCGCCCTGGTGGCGGTTGACGGTCTGGCCGGTGCGGTCGTCGCGCGCGAGGTCGGTGCCCTTGCCGATCATCTCCATGATCCAGACCTCGCGCGGGTCGGCGATGGAGAACGACTCGCCGCTGCTGTAATAGCCGTGCTGCTCGACGAGGCGACCCATGACGGCGATCGCCTCGCGCGCGCTGGCGGCGCGCTGCAGCGCGAGGAACATGAGGCTGCCATAGTCGATGCCGCCGGTGGTGTCGCGCAGGGCGTCGCGGCCGCCGAACGTGGTCTCTCCGATCGCGACCTGCCGCTCGTTCAGGAAGCCGACGACCTGGTAGGTCCGTTCGGGGTGCGGCACCTTCGCCAGCGGCTTGTGGGTGCCGCGGTCGCGCGCCTGGAAATACTCGCCCGGCTCGCGGGGGCCGCCGGGAAAGAAGTAGAGCTCGCCGTAGCGGATATGCGAATCGGCGGCGTAGGTGATCAGCGACGAGCCGTCGGCCGACGCGCCCGGCGTGACCAGATAGCTCGTGCACGCCAGCGCGGCGCCGGCGCCGAAAACGCCGGCGAGCGCGGCGGCCGTGATCAAGGGATCGATGCGTTTCATGCCGTGTCGCTCCTAGTCGTCCTGCTTCAGGAAATGGGCGGGGACCTCGTAGAACCCCGGCCGCTCCTCGACGATGCGGCGCAGCCACGCCTCGGGGTAGGGCGGGTGGCGGGGCTTGCCGTGCTCGTCGCGGACGTTGCCGTCGAGGTACTTGACGAGGATCTCCTCGCCCAGCTTGCGCCAGCGCGCGTGCGTGCGCGCGGCTTCGCGGTGCGAGAAGTCGGTCAGGTATTCGCGCGCCAGGCGCGGCGACTGCTTGTACAGGGCGGCCGCCGCGGCGTCGACCTCCGGCACCTGGGCGGCGAAGCTCGACTCCAACTCGCGCTGGACGATCTGGATGTCCTGGATGATGTCGCGGTAGCGCGCGTAGCCCTGGTTGGCGACCCAGTTGAAGACCCAGAACGCCGAATCCCACGAGAACTCCGTGAAGCTGCCGGTGCCGACCGCGAAGTTGTGCGGCGCGCTGTAGAGGCCGCCGTACATGGGCACGTAGACCGTGCTGTAGGTGTCGTCGACGCCGAACCAGAGGATGCCGCCGATCGGGTCGGGCAGCCACTTGCGCATCTGCGCGACGAACGAGAAGCCCGTCTGCTGCGTCGAGGTCGACCGTTCATGGAAGTACTGCTTGCCGTCCAGCTCCCAGCTCAGCGGCCGCCAGCGATAGGGCTTGTTGTACGGGCCGGCGCCGACGCCCTGCGAGAGGTCGAGGTCGGTGCCCTGGAAATGGTCGCGCATGAGGCCCATGACGTCCTGGGCGCTGAGCTTGCGGTCGGGCTTGATCCACAGCGGCAGCGGCTCGGCGCCGGGCACGCCCTTGACGAGGTCGTCCGAGAGATTCAGCGAGGGGGCCATGCGGCGGAACGCTTGCCACACGCGGGCCTCGCAGTAGCGGATGCCGCCCCAGTCGTTGCGTCCGTAGACGGCGGTGAAGCTGAAGTCCCGGTCCCGGCCCTCGTAGAAGCCCATCTCGCGAGCGAACGAGATCACGTCGGGGCTGTACAGCGTGTTCTGGCGGTCGTCGAGCGGAAAGGTGCCGATGCGCGCCTGGTTGGCGTGCGCGGTCACGTAGCCGTCGGGCACCTTGCGCGCGACCCAGACCGCGCCGCGACGGCCGGGGCCCTTGCCGATCATCTCCATGATCCAGACCTCGTCCGGATCGGCGATCGAGAACGACTCGCCCTTGCTGACGTAGCCGTGCTCGGCGACCAGGCTCGCCATCACCTCGATCGCCTCGCGGGCGGTGCGCGCGCGCTGCAGGGTGATGTACTTCAGGCTGCCGTAGTCGATGAGACCCTCGCGGTTGACCAGGCCGGCGCGGCCGCCGAAGGTGGTCTCGCCGATCGCGAGCTGGTGCTCGTTCATGTTGCCGACGACCGTGTACGTGCGCGGCGCCTGCGGGATCTGGCCGAGGTAGTCGCCGGTGTCCCACTCGTAGACGTCGAGCATGGTCCCGGGCGCGAACACGCCGCCCGGCCAGTGGTACAGCTCTCCGTAGAGGACATGGGCGTCAGCCGCGTAGGTGATCATCGTGGACCCGTCGACCGACGCGCCGCGGGTCACCAGGATGCTCGTGCAAGCGTTCGCCTGCGGGGCGAACAAGGCCGGCAACAGCACGGCGCCGGCCAGTAGCGCCTTCTTCGGAAATCCTATTCGCACGATGTTCGGGCTCCTCAGGACGTGGGACAGGCAGCACGATCCGCGATCGATCCCGTGCCGGTGATCTCCCATGTTAGGAAGATTCAGGTTCCGCTGCACCCGCCAGACGTCGCCGACATTGACGGCGGGACGGCTCATCGCGACCATGGACCGGACATGAAGAACGCGCCGCTTCTCTTGCCGATCGTCGCCACCGCCCTGCTCGCCTTGCCGGGCTGCGTCGTCGACCGCGCCTTCCTGCCCGGCCTGGAACACGTGCACCGCGTCGACGCTCCGCGCGAGCGGCCGCCGGTGCGGCCCGACAGCCTCCTGGTGGTCACCTACAACATCCAGTTCGGACGCCACCCGCTGCAGGCTGCGGAAGACCTCCGGCAGGCGGGGCTCGCCGACGTCGACATCCTGCTGGTCCAGGAGATGAACGTCGACGCGATCGACACCCTGGCCGCGGCCCTGGGCCTGCACGCGCGGTACCAACCGGCCGGCATCGGCCGCCGCCGAGGCCGCGGCTTCGGCAACGCCGTGCTCTCGCGGTGGCCGATCACGGACACCCGCATGGCCGTGCTGCCGCACCGCGTCCCGCTGTTCGGCTGGCGGCGCGTCGCCGTCGCCTGCGACCTCGACATCGCCGGCCAGCCGGTGCGCGTGGTGTGCCTGCACCTCGAGACGGTGCTGCTGGACCAGCGGTCGCGCCTCGAGCAGGCGCTGGCCGCGCTCGCGCTCGTGGGAGACGACTGGACCGGGCCGGTGATCGTGGGCGGCGACTTCAACTTCGCCACGCCGATCGGCCTGGCCGCCGGCAAGCGCCTCTACCGCGAGCTGGCCGGGTTGCGGCCGGTCAACCAGGGGCCCGATTGCACGGTCCGCGGGAGCCTCTGGCGACTCTGGGGCATCGGCTGCCGGCTCGACCTCATCTTCTACCGGGGCCTGGCGCCGGGCGCCGCCGGCGTCGCTACCGGAACGCGCGCGAGCGACCACTTCCCGGTGTGGGCGAGGTTCGGCTGGCCGGCGGACGCCGGCCCACGGCATTCTGCGCGGAACGACCCGTCTCGATAGGCTGACCGGCCGCTCGTCGCGGTCAGCGGTCACGTCGGCGATATCCCAGCATGCCGATCGGTTGCGTCTTCTTGGCGCCGTGTTATCTATGGGCTGTCCGCTGAAACCTGAAGAGGGGTAATCATGAAGCGAGTCAGCATCGTCGGCGGCGGCAACGTCGGCACGAACACCGCCTTCTTCCTGGCGGAGAACGGCACGGCCGCGGTCAACCTCCTGGACATCAAGGACGGCGTGCCGATCGGCAAGGCCCTCGACCTCATGGAAGCCGGCCCCCTGCGCGGCTACGACACCATGATCCGCGGCAGCAACGACATCGAGAGCATCGCCGGCAGCGATGTCGTGCTGGTCGCCGCGGGCCGCGTGCGCAAGCCGGGCGAACGCCGCGAGGACCTCTACAAGGACAACGCGGCGATCGTGCGCGAGATCTGCGCGGGCATCAAGCGGCTGGCGCCCGGCGCGGTCGTCGTCAACGTGGTCGAGCCGGTCGACGCGCTCACGCTGCTGATCCAGGAAGAGCTCGGCGGCGACCGGCGCAAGGTGCTGGGCGTCGGCGGCCTGCTCAGCTCGACGCGCATCCGCTTCCTGGTGAGCGCTGCGCTCGGCATCTCGCCGCGCGAAGCGACCGCCCTGATCATCGGGCCGCACCGGCGCAGCATGGTCGTCCTGCAGGACTCGATCCGCGTCTCGGGCATTCCCGCCGCGCTGCTCCTGGGCGCCGAACGCCTGGCCGCGATCATCGAGGAGGCGCGCCAGGCCGGCGACGCCATCCTCGAGATGGCCCAGCACTCGACGTCGTACTACGCGCCGAGCGCCGCGGCGTGCACCCTCATCGAGGCCATCGTGCGCGACACCCGCGCGATCCTGCCGGTCTCGGTCCGGCTCGAGGGCGAATACGGCGTCCAGGGGATCTGCGCCGGCGTGCCCGCGATGATCGGCGCGGGCGGCGCCGAGAAGATCCTCGAAGTGCGCCTGTCGCCCGACGAACGGCGCGCCTTCGACGCCGCGATCGCCGAGCTGAAGACCGCCATCGCCCAGAAGACCGGCCGCAAGCTGGCCTGAACCAGCAGTCCCGAAGGAGATACGACCATGCGCAGGAAGAAGGTCAGCATCATCGGCGCGGGCAACGTCGGCGCGAAGACCACCTACTACATCGCCGAGAAGGTCATCGCCGATCTGGTCATGGTGGACATCGCCGAGGGGATGACCCGCGCCAAGGCGCTCGACTTCCTCCATGCCGGTCCGCTCCGGCACTACGACGGCCCGATCAAGGGCACGACCGATTTCGCGGAGATCGCCGATAGCGATGTCGTCGTGATCACGGCGGGCCTGGCGCGCAAACCCGGCATGGACCGCATGGACCTCTTGAAGGCCAACGCGGAGATCGTCAAGTCGGCCTCGCTGCACACCGCCCGCTACGCGCCGAACGCCACGGTCATCGTGGTCTCCAATCCGCTGGACGTCATGTGCCACGTCGCGCTGCTGTCCACCGGGTTCGCGATCCGGCGCGTCGTCGGCATGGCCGGCATCCTCGATTCGACCCGCTTCCGCTACTTCGTGGCCGAGGAGCTGGGCTGCGCGCTGTCGGCCGTGCACGCGATGGTGCTCGGCGGCCACGGCGACCAGATGGTGCCGCTGCCCCGCTTCACCACCGCCGGCGGCATCCCGATCACCGAGCTGATGGACCAGGCGACGATCGACCGCCTGGTCGACCGCACCCGCAAGGGCGGCGCCGAGATCGTCGGCTACCTGAAGACCGGCTCGGCGTACTACGCGCCCGCCGCCGCGGTGGCCGAGATGGTCGAGGCCGTGCTGACCGACCGCAAGCACTTCGCGCCCTGCGCCGCCTACCTGCGCGGCGAGTACGGCATCCGGGGCCTGTACATCGGCGTGCCGGTGATCCTCGGGCGCAACGGCATCGAGAAGATCGTCGAGCTGGAGCTCACCGAGGCCGAGATGCGCGAGCTGCGCGCGAGCGCCGTGGCCGTCCAGAAGGGCGTCGACGACCTGACCACCTTCTTCCAGGCCACCTGAGCCGAGCCGGCGCCGGCGCGGAAATCCGCGAGGTCAGGAACCGCCGTCCCCTCGCTTGTATTATAATGGGAGGCGAAAGGGGACGGTCGCATGCTCTGCCGCTGCTTGCTCGCGCTATGCTGCCTGGCGGCGGTCGCCTGGGCGCAGGCGGGCCCCGACCCGGCGGCCGAGCGTCCCTGGCAGCCGCCGCGCTTCATCGAGCGGCAGGCGGAACGGAATCGCATGCTCGACGTCATCCGGCGCTACGGCATGACCGACGAGGCGGTCCTACGGGCGATGGCCGCCGTGCCGCGGCACGAGTTCGTGCCAGCGGCGCGCGCCGCGTCGGCGTACGACGACTCCCCGCTGCCGATCGGACACGGCCAGACGATCTCGCAGCCTTACATCGTGGCCGAGATGACGCGCCTGCTGCGCCTGACGCCGCAGTCGCGCGTGCTGGAGATCGGCACCGGCTCGGGCTATCAGGCGGCCATCCTGGCCGAGTTCACGGCGCACGTCTACACGATCGAGGTCATCGAGCCGCTCGCGCGCGAAGCCGCCGAGCGTCTGCAGCGCCTGGGTTACGACCGCGTCTCCGTCCTGCACGGCGACGGCTGGAACGGCTGGCCGGAGCACGCGCCGTACGACGCGATCATCGTGACCTGCGCCGCGGGCCAGATCCCGCCGCCGTTGATCGGCCAGCTCGCGCCGGGCGGCCGCATGGTCATCCCGGTCGGGCCGCGCTTCGCCGTGCAGTCGCTCATGCTCGTCGAGAAGGACGCCGAGGGCCGCGTCAGCAGCCGCAGCCTGATGGGCGTGCGCTTCGTGCCTTTCGTCAGCGAGCGCGCCGGCGCGGGCCGATGAGCGCGCCGCGGCCAGGCGCGACCGCGACGCCGGCGCCGCCGCCCGCGCCGCCGTTGCCTCTCTGGCGCACCCGCGCGGCGATCGCCCTCGTCTCGGCGGCCACGCTCGGTCTGCAGCTCGCGCTCATGCGCGCCCTCGCGCTGCAGCTCTGGGGCCACCTCGCCTACCTCGTCATCGGCGTCGCCCTGCTCGGCTTCGGCGCCAGCGGCACCGCCCTGACGCTGCTGCGCGGCCGCGTGCAGGCCGACCCGCGCGGATGGCTCGCGGCGCTCGTCATGCTGCTCGCTCTGAGCATGCTCGCGGCGCCGCGCGTCGCGCAGTGGATCCCGGTCAATGTGCAGCTGCTAGCCTGGGACCTGGCCGAGACCGGCGGCATCTTCGCGCTGCAACTGGTGCTGCTGCTGCCCTTCCTGCTCGCGGGCGGCGCCATCGGCGTCGTGCTGATGGACCGCGCCGAAAGGCTCGGCGGCCACTATGCGGCCAACCTCTGCGGTTCGGGCCTGGGCGCGATCGGCGCCGTGCTGGCCATGCGCGCGCTGCCGATCGGCACGCTGCTCGCGGCCCTGTCCGCGATCACGCTGGCCGCCGCCGCGCTCGTGGCGCCCGCCAGCCGGCGCGCGCGCAGCGGTCTGGTCGCCGCGCTGGTGGCCGCGGTCGTCCTCGAGGGCGCGGCGCCCTGGCGGCCGGCCCTGTCCGAGTTCAAGGCGCTGCCGCAGTACCTCGACATGCCCGGCAGCGAGGTCCTGCACAGCGTCGAGGGTCCGCTCGGGCGCCTCGACGTGGTGGCCGGTCCGGCCGTGCGCCACGCGCCCGGCCTGAGCCTCGGCTACGTCGAGGAGATCTGCCCGCATGTGCTCGTGCTGGTCGACGGCGACGCCGCGAGCGCGGTCTACGCCGCCAGCGACCTGGACGCCTGGCGGTTCATGGACCACACCACGCGCGCGGCGCCGTTCCACCTGGCGGCGCCGCACCGGAGCGGCGCCCCGCCCGACGCCGCCGGCGCGGCGGTGCTGATCATCGGTGCCGGCGGCGGCAGCGACATCGGTCTGGCGCTCTACCACGGCGCGCGCGAGGTCGTGGCGCTGGAGATGAACAGCCAGCTCCGCGCGCTCATGACGGGCCCGCTGCGCGACCGCGGCGGCGCCATCTACCTGGCGCCGAACGTCACGGTCCTGACCGCCGAAGCCCGCGGCTATCTGGCCGGCTCTCGGCGGTCGTACGACATCATCCAGCTACCGGCGCTCGACGCCTTCGGCGCGACCGGCGCCGGACTGCACGCGGCGCAGGAGTCGTATCTCTACACCGTCGAGGCGTTCGGCGAGATGCTCGACCGCCTGGCGCCCGGCGGCCTGCTGAGCATCACGCGGTGGGCGCGCACGCCGCCCCGCGACGAACTGCGCGCCCTGACGACCGTCGCCGCGGCGCTGCGCCGCAGCGGGCGCGAGCCGCGCGACCATCTGGCGCTGATCCGCAACTGGGCGACCGTGACGGTCCTCGCTTCGGAGAGGCCGCTGGACCCGGCGCAGCGCGACGCCCTACGTGCCTTCGGCGCCGATCGAGGCTTCGACCTGTGCTATCTGCCGGGACTCGCGCGCGAGGAGACCAACCGTTTCCACGTGCTGGCTGAACCCGCGTACCACGACGCCGCGGTCGCCTTGCTGGGCGAACACGGCGCAGCCTACGCCGACGGCTATCTCTTCGACATCGCGCCAGCCACGGACGACCGCCCGTACTTCTTCCGCTCGCTGCGCTGGGCGGCGCTGCCCGAGTTCGGCCGGCAGTTCGGCGTCTACGGCCGCGCCTACCTCGAGCTCGGTTCCTTGATGTCGGCGGCCGCGCTGGTCCAGGGGATCGCGATCGCGCTGGCGCTCATCCTGCTGCCGCTGGCCTGGCGCCGCAGCAGCCTGCGCGGCGTGCGCGGGCGTGCGGCGGCGCTCGTCTATTTCCTGATGCTCGGCGCCGGCTTCATGCTGCTGGAGATCGGCTTCCTGCAGAAGCTCATCCTCTACCTCGCGCACCCCATCTACGCGGCCGCCGCGGTCATCGCGGCGTTCCTCGTCTTCAGCGGCCTGGGCAGCCTGGCCACCGCCTGGTGGCGGCCGCGGCCGCGATCGATCGCCCTCGCGGCGCTGGCCGTCGCCGCGCTCGGTGCCTGCTACGTGCTGGCTTTCGACGGTTGGCTGGCCCTGAGCCGCAGCGCGTCCCTGCCGGTCCGGTTCCTGATCGCCTGCGCGACGATCGCCCCGCTCGCGTTCTGCATGGGGCAGCTCTTCCCGGCGGGACTGGCGGCCGTCGGCCACGACAGGCCGGCGCTGGTGCCCTGGGTCTGGGCGGTCAACGGCTTCGCCTCGGTCACGGCGACCGTGGCGTGTCCCTTGATCGCCGCGGAGGCGGGCTTCAGCGCGGTCGTGCTGCTGGCGATCGGCTGCTACCTGCTGGCCGCGGGGGCCGCGCGCCGGCTGTAGCCAGGGTCGATCGCGCCGGGTCCGCGCTAGTTCTCGCTGAGGACCTGCCGATCGTACTCGACCTCGAAACGCAGCTTGTGCTTGGCCTCTTCCTGCGCCAGGGCCAGGAAGAGCTGCTTGATCTGCGCGTCGGCGACGCGCTCGGCGAGGTCCGAGTACAGCCGGAAGGCCTGCTTCTCCCGCTTCATGGCGAAGACCAGGACATCGGCGTACGTGGGATCCGCGGACAATTCGACATCGCTGACATAGTCGGCGATCTTGAGGTCCTGCACCGCGGCGGTCGGTTCGAGCGTCACGCGCTTGCCGGCCTTGACGGCCTCGAGCTTGGCCTTGTGCCCTCGCTCTTCCTGGGCGAACGCGCGGAAGACCTCGCGCATCGGCTCGGCGCCGGCACGCTGCGCCAGCTGCAGGTACAGGTCGACGGCGGCCTGCTCCATCGCGATGGCGTGGTCCAGGACGGCGTCGATCGATCGGAAGTCCTTCATGGCTCTCACTCCCGGTTTGCCCGCTGCCGCGGGTAACGCATCACGAACCCGCTACAAGATCGCAGACTTGCGGCCGGAAGCAAGAACGGCGCGCACGTAGCCGCGCGTCGCCGCCGGCGGCGGCAGCCATTGACCCGCCGCGGCTCGGCGCCTAGGTTAGGGACCTCATGAACGACGCCGCCAGAAACTCCGACCACGTAGCGGCCGCCGATCCTCGCGGCGCGCCGGACGGCCCCTCCGGCGACGAGGCGAGCGCGACCGCGGCCGCCTTCGAACGCTGGATCCACACGCACGACGACAGCCGCCTGTTCGCGGTCCTCTACATCGGGCTGGCTCTGGTGCTGAGCATCGCCCTGGGCCTGTTCTGGCTGGTCGCCGTCGTCGCCCTGCACGGTCTGCTGGAGATCTTGCGCCAACGGCGCCTGCACCCGTGGTGGCCAGGAGTGCTGGGCCGCGTGCTCTGGGAGCTGAAGCTGGACATCGGGCTGATCCTGTTCGCGTTCGTCATCGCCCTCTACATGGACGTCGTGCTCGGCGTCGCGGGCTTGAACGCGGCGATGCGGGTCGGCGCGCGCGGCGGGGCGCGTCTGCTGGCCTGGCAGCGAGGCCTCCGGGCCGCGCTGCTGTCCGTCGACGACGCGGCGCAGATCGCGCGCGCGGCCGCCAGCCGGCGGCGTTCGCAGCCGCCAGAAGCGCCGCAAGACCCGCACGCGCCGCACTCGCAGCCCGCGAGCGGATTCGGCAGCGCGTCAGGCGATGTCGGCAGCCCGTTCGGCGGCTGGGCGGCGCGCTGGAGCCGCGGCGACCGCTTCGCCATCATCTTCGGCGGCGTCTGCCTCGCGCTGATCCTGGCGAGCCCGTGGCTGACCGGCGATCCGGTCGCGATGGTGTGGGCGAAGATCCTGGCCGAGCTGCGGCCGCTGCCGGGGTAGACATGCAGAGAATTGTGATAACAAGCGAATCTTAACCATTCCCGCGTTTTCTTTCGAACCTGGCCTTCTTTTTGACACATGCATCAATCAACCTTTGGTAGTCGTCGGCATACACCTTCTTCAGCAGGCTCAGGTAATGGAATTCCTCGCGGCTTCTCGCCCCCATGATGAGATAATTCTCGTAATCTCCGATCGCCGAACCATTCAACTCATTAAGATAATCGGTTTCTACAAGTCTCTGGATAGTCTCCGAAGCGTAGTCGGCCGGCTCCTTGAGTGTGGTTGTCGCGAATCCAATCAAATGGGATCTCGCGCACCCCTCTCTATGCATGCGCTGAAAATGTTCTGCTGCCCACAAATACCGCATCGTGCGGACGGACGTCACCAATCTAGAGCGATCTAACATCAGATTGGCCGTCAGAACTGGGTACTGCAACCCTCGCAATCGCATTAGCCTCGCATAAAGAGCCCGTAACCCCTCTGGTTTCCTTAGGCGCTCGATCCAATCCTCAACCCTCAGATTCGAATTATCGTCGCATTGATATTCATCATACTCAGCCTCGTCTCCAGTTGGGGGGAACCATTCAAGATGCAAGATCATACGATCCGCTATCTTCCTAAGCTCACTCGTGACTGGCTGAACAAGCCCATTCTCCTCGTCTGAGAGATGCTGGAGCGCAAGCAGAATTCGCCCCCGTACGAATCTAGGTCGCGGCACTCCTGCCCCCAATTCTAAGTGTCGGCCTAATTCGCCAACCAATTTTCAGGTATCGACTCCTCGCGCACGAATTCTCAGTACGCAAAGGAACGCACCATTACTCTAAACAACTCAAGATGATGCTTGGTGTTCGTTCGTGTAAAATTCTCTTTATGTTGGACACCAAGAGTACTCCTTTTGACTGGCCATCATAGGATCTTGGAGCCCAGCATACGGACGCGCGGTGCTTTGGGAGCGGATCGTCGGCCTTGGGGACGGACATTCACTCATCAAGCCCGCGCGTCCTCATCGTATCGGGCGATACCTGTATCTGCCTGGTCGTCTGATTGACGATGAAGTACTCGCGGACCCTAGCACTCTTGCCCACCTGCGTCCACCAGAAGATTGACTCGTGATCAATATCTCTGTAGACTGATTCACCTCCCCAAGGCCAGCGGTCGTCGACTCTAGCCGTGCTCGAAAAGACCGTGAACCGTCCCCAGCGAACGCACGTGACGTGAAGCAGTTGCGACGTGGCATACAAGCCTACGTCAGCGCAGATCCGTCCGGGCATCGATTGCCGATCATGGTTCCTCCCGGGTATGGCGAACCAGGAGGGCCGGAGATGTGCGGAATCAAGTACTACATCAGAATCGGCGCAATCGTTGTCATCGTCATAGCCGCACTATTGGCGTGTGTTGCGTTCTGGCCTGAAACGGGGACCGACTGTTGGAAGAGCCTCGCCTTCGACCTGGACCAGAACCACATCGAGATGATCGAATGGGTTGATGACCACGGACAATCTCACCCGCCGGATCACGAAACGCAGGTGCCGGTACCAAGCGAGCTTCCCGAGCGGAAGCACATGCGGATCCGAACCAGAGCCCCCGCGAGTTCGTAGCGCACAATGACCGCGACCCCTGTCATCAGCCGGGGTCGCGGCAATCCCGAAAGACTCGCTCAAGACCTGTTCAACGACACACTTGAAACGGATATACTGCTGTCGTACGTCACGGAGAACCATCGACTCAATGGCCGTCGGCCGGCTCGCCCGTCTTGCGCGCCACGACCATGATCTCGATCTCGTCGAGGTCGAGAGTCCGGCGGCCCCAGTTGCCGGCCGTCCCGCCCCACATCGCCAGGACCGAAAGCCCGGCCAGGCGGCAGAGCATGATCAGCTCCGGCGCCACGAAGCCCCGCTCCCGCACCGCGACCGCGGGCAGCCCTTCGCGGGGCGCCATCGCCGACGACTCGACGAGCGTCAGCGGATCGAAGCGCCCCGCGGCCACGTCGTCGTCCGCGTAGCGGCGCAGCATGGCCGCCCCGTTGAGGACGGTCAGCACGACCTTGGCCTGCGGCTGCAAGCTCCGCGAGATGTTGCGCAGGATGGACAGCGGCTGCTGGATGGGGTCGTCCCCGCGGCCCAGCAGACCGAAGGCGCCCTCGCACAGGCAGATCGCGGCGTCGAACCGCTCGGCGAGCGCGAAGCGGGTGGCGTCGGCCTGGACCCAGGCGACCTCGACGCCGGCGGCCCGCGCCGCGGCGGCGGCCTCGGCGAGCATGCCGGCCGACAGATCCAGCCCCGTGACCGCGAAGCCGCGCCTGGCCAGCTCGACCGCGTGCCGCCCGATGCCGCAGCCGACGTCGAGGATCCTGGCGCCGGGCGGCAACGCCAGCTCGGCGAGCAGGAAGTCGACCTCGGCGAGCGTGTTCTGCGTGAACTCGTTCTGAGAGTAGACCGGCGCGTGCGCGTCGAAGAACCCCTCCCACACGCCTTCTTGATCGGTATTGTGCGCCATGGCCCCTCTCTGGTTCCCACCGGCCGGCGCGCGGCTCTTGGCCGGCGCGACTGGGACATCGACTCAGGCGAAGCGATCGTCGGACCGCGTGTCGCGCGCTCCCCCGCCGGCGCCCTCCAGCCAGCCCGTGCGGCACGGCGCGGGAGCGTCGAACTCCGGCACATACGGCTTGATGTCCAGCAGCGGCGTGCCGTCCAGCATATCCACGCCCTCGACGTGGAGCAACCCATCGCCCACCGCGATGAGCCGAACCACCGACAGCCCGATCGGGTTGGGTCGTCGGGGCGCCCGCGTCGCGAACACCCCGCGCGGCTCGCCGTCCAGGAACGGAACGACCTTCAACTCGAATCCCGAGCTGCGATGGAATTCGTAGAGCAGGATCACGTGGGAGAAGCCCGCCAGGTCCTGGAGCCCTGCCACGAACTCGGGCCGCACCTCGACCGTTCCCCTCACGCCGGCCGCGCCCGGCGGCTGGATCGGCATCCCCGCCAGCTGCGTGAACGGGGTCCGGATCACGCCGATCGGTTGCAGGTCCATGATGGCTCCTCGTCGTTCGTCCACGAAGCATCCACCACGGTTAGACGGAACGCAAGCGCCGGCACGCTTCGCATGCCGACACGCGCGTAGAGCAACGTGCCGAATCCGGAGTTTCGTCGACTTGGGCGATCAGCGGCAGCGCTGACCGTTGCGACCAGCGCTCATGGAAATTCCCCTCGCCACACCTGGCGAGGGGAATCTCGACGACCCCCGACGGTTCGACAGATCGCGGGCTCGCCGCCGGCGACCTGCTCAGAACGGCCAGAAGTTGTTGTCGTGCCAGACGCGCTCGGTCAGCTCCTTGTCGAACTGCTCGAGCAGCCGCACGTGCTCGCGCTCCCAGGAGGCCAGCCACTTGTAAAGGGCCTGCTCATCGGGATCGGTCGCGCTCTCGGCCCGGTCGGCGTAGAGCTTGACCGCGCGCTCCTCCATGGCCATCGCGGCCGAGATCGCCGCCGCCTCGAAGCCCGCCGCCTCGATCTCGCCCTTCATCTTCCGGTCGAGAACCGTCTTGTGGACGTCGCCGCCGGCGGCCTTCATCGGGATGAACGTGCCGTCTTTCCGATACTGAGCGAACTGCTGCGAGAGCTGTTCGATGTGGAGGTCCTCCTCCTTGGCCATCATCGCGAAGACCTGCTGGACGATCGGACTCTTCGCCGTCTCGGCGGCCTGGGTGTAGAACGCCTTGCCGCGCCGCTCGAGCATGATCGCGCTCTTGAGGACCTCGATCGCCTTGTCGCTCATGACTCTTCTCCTCGAGTTGAAGATCGCGCCGCGCTCAGGCGAGGTCGAAGCGATCCAGGTTCATGACCTTGTTCCAGGCCGCCACGAAGTCGCGCACGAACTTCTCTTGCGCGTCGTCCTGCGCGTAGACCTCGGCGAGCGCGCGGAGCTGCGAGTCGGCGCCGAAGATGAGATCCACGCGGGTGCCGGTCCACTTGACCGCGCCGGTCTTGCGGTCCCGGCCTTCGAATGTGTCCCCCGCTTCGGACGTGGGCTTCCACACGGTGCCCATGTCGAGCAGGTTGACGAAGAAGTCGTTGGTGAGGGTGCCGGCGCGCTTGGTGAACACGCCGTGCGTCGAGCCGCCGAAGTTGGCGCCCAGGACACGCAGCCCGCCGACGAGCGCCGTCATCTCCGGCGCGCTCAGGGTCAGCAGCTGGGCCTTGTCGACGAGCATCTCCTCGGCCGACACGGAGAACGCCTTCTTCCGATAGTTGCGGAAACCATCGGCCTCGGGCTCGAGCACCGCGAACGATGCGACGTCCGTCTGCTCCGGCAGCGCGTCGGCGCGGCCCGGGGTGAAGGGTACCTGCACAGCGTGACCGGCGGCCTTGGCCGCCGCCTCGACCGCGGCGCAGCCCGCGAGCACGATCAGATCGGCCAGCAAGACCTTCTTGCCGCGCTTCTGCGCGCCGTTGAAGGCCTGCTGGATGCCTTCCAGCTTCGTGAGCACCTTGGCCAGCTTCGCCGGCTCGTTGACGGCCCAGTCTTTCTGCGGCGCCAGCCGGACACGCGCGCCGTTGGCGCCGCCGCGTTTGTCCGAACCGCGGAAGGTCGACGCGGAGGCCCAGGCCGTGGCGACCAGCTCGGCCACCGACAGGCCGGAGGCCAGCACCTTCGCCTTGAGCTCCGCGATGTCCTTGGCGTCGATCAGCGGGTGGTCGACGGCGGGGATCGGGTCCTGCCAGATCAGGTCCTCGGCCGGGACCTCGGGGCCGAGGTAGCGCACCTTCGGTCCCATGTCGCGATGGGTCAGCTTGAACCAGGCGCGGGCGAACGCATCGGCGAACGCCTGCGGATCCTTGTGGAAGCGACGCGAGATGGGCTCGTAGATCGGATCGAAGCGCAGCGACAGGTCGGCCGTGGTCATCATGGGCCGGTGCTTCTTGGACGGGTCGTGGGCGTCGGGAATCAGGTGCTCTTCCTTGACGTCCTTGGCCAGCCACTGCCAGGCGCCGGCCGGGCTCTTGACCAGCTCCCACTCGTAGCCGAAGAGCATGTCGAAGTAGCCCATGTCCCACCTGGTGGGATTCGGCTTCCAGGCGCCCTCGATGCCGCTCGTCGTGGTGTGCACGCCCTTGCCGGTGCCGAGCCGGTTGATCCAGCCGAGCCCCTGCTCTTCGATGGGCGCGGCCTCGGGGTCGGGGCCCACCAACGCCGGGTCGCCGGCGCCGTGCGCCTTGCCGAACGTGTGCCCGCCGGCCACCAGCGCGACGGTCTCCTCGTCGTTCATGGCCATGCGGGCGAACGTCTCGCGCACGTCGCGGCCCGAGGCGACGGGGTCGGGATTGCCGTTCGGGCCTTCGGGATTCACGTAGATGAGGCCCATCTGCACGGCGGCCAGCGGATTCTCGAGCTCGCGGTCGCCGCTGTAGCGCTTGTCGCCGAGCCATTCGGTCTCGGAGCCCCAGTAGATATCCTCTTCGGGCTGCCAGATGTCCTCGCGGCCGCCGCCGAAACCGAAGGTCTCGAAGCCCATCGACTCCAGCGCCACGTTGCCGGCCAGGATCAGCAGGTCGGCCCAGGAGATCTGGTTGCCGTACTTCTTCTTGATCGGCCAGAGCAGGCGGCGGGCCTTGTCGAGGTTGGCGTTGTCGGGCCAACTGTTGATCGGCGCGAACCGCTGGTTGCCGGTGCCGCCGCCGCCGCGTCCGTCGGCGGTGCGGTACGTGCCGGCGCTATGCCAGGACATGCGGATGAACAGGCCGCCGTAGTGGCCCCAATCGGCCGGCCACCACTCCTGCGAGTCGGTCATCAGCTTGGTCAAGTCCTGCTTGAGGGCAGCCAGATCGAGCTTCTTGAAGGCCGCGGCGTAGTCGAAATCGGGATCCAGGGGATTGGAGGCCGGCGCGTGCTGGTGCAGGATGCCGAGGTTCAACTGGTTCGGCCACCATTCGCGGTTCGACGTGCCGCCGCCGGCGACAGCCCGGCCTGACTTGCCCGTGACCGGGCACTTGCTGGTATCGCTCATTGAAGTACTCCTTCGGGGTTGGGGTGGTAGGGTGATGCCGCACCGGCGGCTGGAGATGGATCGCCGATCGTCGACCCCGCCCACGCTTGAATGGGGTGATGCGGATTCGCAAAAAATGAAAAACCCCCCGTTCGGCGCCGCCCGGCCCGCGGGGGTCTCGCTACACCGCCGGGCGCGGGGGCGCCCCCCCACGACGACGTCCCGGTCCGGCAGGAAGCCGGACGCCTCCCAGCACCACGCGGATCGGCCGTTCCGTTCACAAGGCGCGAACGGATGGCTGAACTCCTCGGGCACGGCGCCCGCAGGCAGGTGGATCTCGAACCGGGCGCTGTGCAGCGGCCGCCCCCAGGCCGCGGTGGTCGTCACGATGTAGCGGGCGTAGGCGGCCCGCAGCGCCTGGCGATACGTGGTGCGGACCGCGAGCGTATCGCCGGCCGCCACGGGCAGCGACCAGATCGCGCCGCGCCCGCCGGCGACCTCGTGCCAGGATTGCTCGCGCCAGTCCTGCGCGCCGATACGGCAGGCGAGCAGGACCGTGCGCGCACCGCCGAGCAGCGGATCCTGCGGGTAGGGGTACATGAGACTCGTCCGCGCCGCCGTGGCGTCCGGACGGCAGGCGAACACGTAGGTGGCGTCGACCCGCAGGCTGTCGGCCTCGACAAGCAGGACGACGTGCTCGGCGACGAAGGAGATCGCCGGCGCCGGCCGCTCCGGCGCCGCCGCCACGGCCACGCAGAGCCCCAGCAGCGGCGCGAGAACGAGCAGCGCCGTCCGCGTCAACGGAACAGATCCTTGACCGCGCTGAACGTCGACGCCCCCGCCGGCACGACGTCATACCAGCACGGCGCCGAGAAGGTCGCGGTGGCGCCCCCGCCCGGCATCGCCGTCATCAGGTCGAACCAGACCGTATCGCCGGCATCGCCGAGCATCTCGACCCAGATAATCAGGTCGTTATGACCGGCGGGAATGCTCCAGACGTGCGAGATCCACTGCCACCCGGCGCCCCCGGGAGTCTGCGGTCCGCCGGCGTCGATATCGCCCGGCAAGTATTGGCCACGGATCCGGTAGGCTCCGGTTCCCGGCGCAGCGTCGTACACGCCGATATCGAAGTAGATCTGCAAGCCGCCGCCGAGGCCCTCGACGTACATGAGGCAGGCGCGGGGCGTCGCGCCCGGAGCGTTGTGCACGAGCTTCAGCGAGTGTTCGCCTTCGATGACGGGATCGGGAGCCGTCACTCGGGTCGCGAGGATCGGCTCGATCCCCGGCCCGTCCATCCAGAGCACCGTGTCGCCGCATTCCTCCCAGCCGCAGACGGGCAGCGGATTGGCCGCGACCGCCACGGCCATACCGGCGACGACGCACAACAACAGCATTCGCTTGACTAGCATGGAACCCCCCTTTCCGGTCGAATCCGAGGGCGGCACACGATGGGAAGACACGGCCGCATCGTTCCCGCCCCCCGGGCAACGACCGGCACCCATGATACCACGGATGATCAAGCGATCTCAAGCGGCGATGTGCGTCGGCCGCCTCACGATCCCTGCAGCAGCTCCTCGATCACGCTCTCGTGCAGCGCATCGTCCGCGAACGCCCGCGGCACCAGCGCTAGCAAGACCCAGATGATCAGGAAGGCGAATCTTGCGGAACTTCTCGTCATGGCGAGATCTCCCCTGCGCTCGCGCGCACCGCCCGCTGTGGACGATAGGACACTATCGGTGTGCCGTCACGCGCGACACGCCGACTCCGGTCACGGTGAAGGGGTCTCCGTAACAGGTGGCCGCGAAGGGCGTTTCCAGCGAGTAGTTGCCTGTTTGCAGCAACCGCCGGAACATCTCGACACGATCGATGCTCTCACTCCAAACCGGATCCTGGGCCAGCACTTCCCGCCTCGCCTCGAGGAACCCGGTCAGCCATCGGACCTCATCGACCCCGTCGTCTGGCGCACCGCCCGAAGCCGCGCACGTCCGATCCACGACATCAGCCATACCCTCCGGCCCCATCTGGATGCTGGCATCGAAGATCTGGGCGAGCGTGATGTTATGCCGGACGCCCAGATCGCGGGCCATTGCCAGGCTCGGGATCCAGTACATCTCATCCATGACGTCGAGCTGGGATTGCCGGAAGTAGTCGTCAGCCAACGACGCGCGGAAGTCGTCGCTGAATCCAGCCAATCCCGTGACGTCATCGCTCATGCCGCCGGGATGCGGTCCGGCGTCGATGGCGTCCAGGGCGGGGATGTACTTGGCGAGCCGATTATCGGGGTTGACCGAGGTGTAGTGGTGCAGCCACTGGTTGCCGTCGTATGTGCCCGTGGTGAATCCGACGATGCCGAATGTGATGCCACGTCCGTCGCCGAGATTTTCGGCGTAGTCGTAGACCAGTGTCGTCTGACTGTTCTCCGCGATGGCGACGAGGCTGAGCATGACGGACTTTTCGTGATCGTCGGGCGATATGTCGCTGGCCGGACGAGCGCTGTCGTCACTCGACCCACCACACCCGCAGGCGAGCAGACAGAGGCACGCCGAGATGCTCGCTCGTATGCGGCCGCTTCCCCTTACCGCCGTTCTGGCCATATCCGCAGAAGCCCTCGGAGTGCGGGGGGCCCCGTACGCGTCCCGCTCCTCAGCCGTGGTCCATCGATCTCCCGGAACCAGGTTCTGCAGGTCTGTCGCGAGACCAACTATATCATTCGCGCCATACTTCTGGAAGCCCCGCATGCAGCTCAAGCAACGGTCGATCGACGCGGCCGTCAAATCGGCCGAGGTCATCACCCACCAGCCGTTCGCCTGGACCGCGCACCGCCCGGATCGTTGTAAACGACCCACCGCGGTGGTAGCCTCGGCACGGATCGAGCGAGATGGGGTGCTTCGAAAGGCGCGGCGCCCGGCGCCGGCGCGCGACGGAGGTGCGCGCCTATGAGCGGACACGTGGCGAGAGCGGGAGCCGCGGCTTTGATCGTGGCGACGGGTGCGCTCTGCGCGTGGCCGCTGCTCGCGGGCGGCGGCTGGTTCACGTCGATGGACAATCCGTGCCACCTCGCCGTCCTCGATGACCTCGCGCGCGGCGAGGGTGGCTGGAGCGACGCGGCTTTCCTCGGTTTTCCCGCCACCGCGGTCCACTCCCCGCTCTGGTACGGATTGCTGGGCCGGCTCGCGGCCGGCGGCGTGCCGGCGGGACTGCTCGTCGCGCTGTTCAACTTCCTCGGCTTCGTGGCGCCGGCGCTGGCCGTGCTGGCCGTCGCGCGCCGTCGCGCGCCGCTCTGGGCCGCGGCGCTGGCCGCGTACCTCGTGCTCGTGCAGCGGCCGTGGCTCGCTGGCTTCGAGTCGCCGCTGGCGGGCATGGCCACCTTCGGCGTGGCGGCCGCCTGCCTGGTCCTGCTCGTGGGCGAGCTGGCCGAGCGCGACGCGTCGCCCGCCCGACTCGCGCGGATCGGCGCGTGGACCGGGCTGCTCGGGATCACGCACCTGTTCCTGATCGCGCCGGCCGCGCTCGCGTTCCTGCTCGCCTCCCTCACCGACCTGCGCGACGCTGCGGGCCGGCGCCGCGCGCTCGCCCGCATGGGCGCGGCCGCGCTAGGAGCCGCGGCGGCGGCGCCGTTCTGGCTGCCGGCGCTGCACGAGCTCGGCCGTTTCGCTATCCGCGACGCGCCCCTGGCGCCGCACCTCGGGCTGCTCTACCTGCTGCTGCCGTTGCATCCCCTCGACCTCGTGAACGGCGAGCTGGCGTGGCAGGACGAGCTGGCGTTCACGGATATCGTGCCGATGGCGGCGTTGCTGGTCGCCGGACTATTCGGCGCGCGTGCGGCGTGGCGCGACCCCGCGGCGCGCCTGGGGCTGCTGCTGGCCGGCGCGATCGCCGCGATCGTGCTCGTCGCGGTCCCGCTCGCCGGCGCGCCGCTGCTCGGTCCGCACACGTGGCGGCGGCTGATGCTCGTGCGTCTCGGGCTGGCGCTGGCGGCTGCGCCGGCGCTGGCTGCCGTGCCGGCGCTCGCGTCGCTGTCGCGCCGTCGCGCCACGATCGCAGGCGCGGCGGTGCTGCTGGCGGCGAGCGGGCTGTGGTGGCAGAGGCCGCTGCGGCTCGACACGCCCGCGCGCGACTCGGCGCAGATCGCGCAGCTCGCCCAGGCCTGGCGCTGGCTCGCGGCCAATCGCCCGGCGGATCGCGGGCGGCTGTACGTGCAGGACACGTTCTACCTCACGGGCGAACGGAACGACCTGATGCGTTCGCACCTGCCGGCGCTCACGGCGCGCGAGACGGGCTGGGAGCAGGTGGGCGCCTTCTACGGCGGCATGCCGCTCGCCACCGAGAGCTGGACCGCGGCGCAGTTCGGGCTGATCTGCGGAGGACCGCTGCTGAATGCCGACGACCTGCGCCGTGTGCTGCGGCTGCTGCCGGCCGCCGGCGTAACGCGACTCCTGCTGGCCAATCCGGCGCTCGCCGACCGGCTCGCCGCGACGGGGCTCTTCGTGCCGCTCTACCGCAGCGGGCCGTTCACCGTTCTCGACGTGGTTGGCGCGACACCGAACTGGGCGCAGCCGGGCCCCGGGTGCGAGGCGACGGTGACCGCGCGCGCACCGGGCCGCTGGGCGCTCACCGCGTGGGCCGGCAGTCCCGCCGCCGTGCTGCGCCTGAGCCTGGCGTGGGCGCCGGGCTGGCGCGTCGAAGGCTCTCCCGGCGTGCGCGTACGCGCTGCGCCCGACGGGCGCATCGAGCTGACCGGCCTGCCATCGGCGCCGACGTCGCTGACGCTCGTGTACCGCCCCGACCGCACGGGCTGGGCGCTGGCGATGGCGGGGTGGGTCGCGCTGGGCGGGCTAGCTGCCGTGCCCCGCGGAAGACGGCGCGACGGAACGTCGCGACCGGCGCGATAGGCGCGCCTGGCAACAGCCGCTCATGCCCTGGCGATCCCGGCACGCGAGTAGAACCGGCAGTCTCCGTCGTGCGGGGCCAACCGAAGGATCACGTTGATCAGCTGGCGCAAGGGCGGGAAAAATGGAAGGGTCGATGACAAGCAGACGCCCGCCCGGGTTCAAGACGCGACGGATCTCGGCGAGAGCGTCTCCCGGCCTGAAGAAGTGATGGAGCACTCCGACGAGCGTGACGATGTCGAACAACCCGTCATCCCATGGCAGGCGATCCTCCGCGTCGGCTACTCTCAGATCGACCGCGGCCCCGATCCTGGACAACTTCTCGCTCGCGACCCCCAGAATACGCGGCGCCAGATCAGCGCCGCAGAGGTGCGTCGCTCCAGCTTCGGCAAGACGTTCGAGCAGCCGCCCCGTGGCGCACCCGACGTCCAGGATCCGGAGTGCGCCATCGACGGGTCGTCCCAGTTCTGCGATGATGGTGCGGTCCCAAAGCGCCGCCTGGCAGACCTTCATCCAGATGCTCGTGTCGTAGCGCGCCGGCATCTTGGAGTTATAACTCCGGTAACTGCTCGCCTTGTACCGGTCCGGCTTGCGGAAGTCCGGCAGCCCGTTCACGACCTGCTCCTCCGCGGTGCAGCCCGACGACGTCGTCTTCTGCTGCAAGGCCGGTTGGCGCGCCACGCACGGGGCGTGACGACCGGATCGGTCGGCCGCAAGCAACCCGCGAAAGCGGTGACTGCGACGACCAGGCTGCCTCCGTCATAGAGATAATACGCATGCCGTATCGCCAACGGCTCATGGTCGCACTGGTCGGCGCCGACATTCATTGTTCCGTGCAGAAAACCGGCTTGCTATGCTTCGAGTATTCTCTTGAGATTCCTGCCTTCCTCCCGCAGATACGCCGCGAAGACGGTCAAGCCATCGTCGATCTTCTTGCCAAAGAGCTTTCTGCCAATCCATCCCGTCCGGAAGGTCGCTGAGGAAATGAAGCGACAGCGGTCGGACGCCTGTTCGATGACGAACTCTTTTTTCGGAAAGAACATCCTTGTCAGTCTCGATGTCGGCCGATACAGGATATGCCGATTGGGCACCACAGTGGTGATGACGAATCGGAATCCATGCGGCTTGCCGTGAAGGTGTTTCTCGGCGTAGGCAATCGAGCCTTCCGCCCAGGGCTCGCCCTCGAGCCAGCGAAAGCCGAGGTTGTCCGCGTTCAGGGTCTTGAAGCCCTCGTCGTCGACAATGCCAATCAAATAGCTGAACAGCTTCTCTGGCGATGTCCTGATCTCGATCGACTCGCTGACCACGACATCATGCAGGAATGGCATTCCCTGGCTCTCCGTACGTAACGACGCGGTGCCGGGCGGCGGGCCGGCGATGGCACAGGCTGCGCCAAGGCCGAACCGTAGGCTTGTTGGCTGGGATGGACTCCGTCCCCGTCTTGACCGGCTGCGCAAGCGTGCCGAAGGCGCCTCGCGCCGACGACCCCATCCGAGGAAGGACGAATCCGAGGTGCAGCATACCACGATCGCCGGCGACCCAGCAAAGGCCGTGTTCGAGATCGCCGTCTCGCGCCGCCCGGGCGGAGTCGCTGAACGCGAGCGGCCAGCAGGACACCGGCTCCGGCGCGCGAGCGGCGGACGCGGCCCTCCATTTGCATCGGCCGCAGCTATGCCGCCAGCTAACCCCGACTCCCGGCCCCCGCGCTTGCTGGATCTCGTTCGCGACGCGATCCGCGCCCGCCACTACAGCCGCCGCACGGAGCGCGCCTATGCCGGCTGGGTCCGGCGTTTCGTGCGGTTCCACGGCCTGCGCCACCCTGGCGAGATGGGCGAGGCCGAGGTGACCGCGTTCCTCTCGCACCTGGCCACCCACCGGCAGGTCAGCGCCGCGACCCAGAACCAGGCGTTGAGCGCGCTATTGTTCCTGTACCGCGCCGTCCTGCACCGCGATCTGCCCTGGTTGAACGACCTGGTGCGCGCTAAACGACCAGCTCGCCTGCCGACCGTGCTGACCAGAGGCGAGGTCCACGCACTGCTCGCGCGACTCGACGGCACGGCGTGGCTCGTCGCGAGCCTGCTGTACGGCGCCGGTCTTCGTCTGCTCGAGGGGTTGCGCCTGCGCGTGAAGGACATCGACTTCGCCCGCAAGGAGATCACGGTCCGGGACGGCAAGGGGAGAAAGGACCGCGTTACGCTGCTCCCCGGCACGGTGCGCGAGCCTTTGCAGCACCATCTGCTCGGAGTGCGCACGCTGCATCAGCGCGATCTGGCGCAGGGACTCGGGATCGTCGCGCTCCCCGACGCGCTCGCCCGCAAGTACCCGCGCGCGGGCCGCGAATGGGGTTGGCAATGGGTCTTCCCCGCCTCGAGCCACTACCGCGATCGCGAGAACGGCCAGCGCCGCCGCCACCACCTCCATGAATCGGTGATCCAGCGCGCCGTCAAGGAGGCGGCTCGAAGCGCGAACCTGCACAAGCCCGCGACCTGCCACACGCTGCGCCATAGTTTCGCCACCCACCTGCTCGAGGCCGGCTACGACATCCGGACGATCCAGGAACTCCTCGGCCACGCCGACGTCTCGACCACGATGATCTACACCCACGTCCTGAACCGCGGCGGCAGAGGTGTCAGAAGCCCTCTCGACGACGACGATCCGCCGTGAGCGGGAGCTTTCCGTAAACGGCATCTGCGTGAACTGTATTGAATACCTGGGCGCGGTATGGCAGAATGGACGCTACTGCACAGGGGGCGCAGCTGGGGATGGACCGGATCCCATTGGATGAGGCGAATCGAAGAGTAAAGCCGGCCGGCGGCGGGACGGCTCGGCTCCGCCGCATCGCGCGGGCTGAGCGGGCTGCGCTGGCTGCGCGGTGCCGGCGGAACCTGCCGTCAGCGAGCCAACGGCGGGTCACTGCCTCAGCTTTAGCGTCAACCGCGGGAGTCCTGCGGGGTGCGCCGGGGAGCAAGCGCGCAGTCTATCTGGATACGAAGACCAGCGTATCTAGATACCGAGATCTAGCTACTGGTCGTTAT
>CAZJWO010000015.1:0-16158 GCA_964549735.1 uncultured Fibrobacteraceae bacterium
GCTGCAACGGCGGTACGAGGCCGTCTTCAACGACTATACGTACCTGCGCTGAGCGACGCGAGCAGCTGCCGGGCCGCGTCGAGATCGTCCAGTCCGGCCACGCCGATCAGCGTCGCGGCGTCTTCCAGCATGACCACCAGGCCCCTGTAGGGGACCTCGCGCCACAACAGCCGGCCCGCCGCCGCCTGCTCCACCTGCCAGCGCGGGCCGAGCCCGGCGAAGAATCGCTCATCAGGCCAGAGCAGGAAGACCTGGTACTCCGCCGGCCCGTCCGGCTGGCGATAGGTCGCGTGCAGGCAATTGCGCAGCTCGGCCAGACCGAGGAAGTCGCGCCGGGCGAAGCCGACGCTGCCGGGCACCTGGTGCGCCGCCGGCAGCAGGGACAGCTCCGCCGGCGGGGCGTCGCGCCCCGGCAGCCGCCCCGCGACGTCGCGCAGCACGGCACCCAGCTCCGCGGCGTCGAGGTCGCCGGCCACGACCTCGAGCTTGACGTAGAAGCGATCCTTGGCGAGCAGCGCCCGCAGCGGCGGCTGCAGCACCGCCGGCGCGTCCAGGCCGCCCGGCGGCTCGCCGCCCGCGCCCCGCTCGCGCTGGAAGATGCCGAAGGCGTTCAGCGGCGTGCCGTGGTCGTAGAGGCTGAGCGTGATCGCTCGCTCGCCGCGGGCGATGTCCGCCACGGCGAGCTCCTGGCAGCCGTAGTCCAGGAACAGAGCGTCGGCGCCGTTGATGTACTCCCACAGCCTGTCGGGCGGCAAGCGGAGGACCTCGCCGGCCGCCTGCCAGCCGGCGGGGATCGGCACCGCCACCTGGTTCGCCGCGGTCGTCGCCTCCGCGGCGATCACCGCGGCCGGCGTCGGCGCCAAGGCCAGCGACAGCGCGAGCAGGATCGGCAGGCGGAGGCCGGCCGGCGGCGCCGACGCGTGCGTCTTCTTGCGGGGCATGGCCGCTCCTTTCGCTCAGGCCAGGCTCAGCAGGCCGTGCGCCTCGCCGAGCCGTGCCTGGACCGCCACGCCGTGCGGGCAGGCATCCTGGCACGGCGCGTCGCAGCCGAGGCACGCCGCGGCGTCGCGTCCGCCGAGTCCGGCGTACAGGCGCATGGCTTCCTTCTGCCGGCCCTGCTTCTGGTAGTAATAGGCGTACCGCAGGATCGCGCTGACCGCGAGGCGCTCGGGGCAGGCGCCGCGGCACGCGGTGCAACCGATGCGACATTCCCGCGCTCCGAACGCGGCCGCGTAGGCCTCGAGCATCCTGGCGCCCGCCGCGGACAGGCGCGTGCCCGACAGCGGCAGCCAGCGATCGATGCCGTCGAAGTTGCGCATGGAGATGCAGATCGTGTGGGCGTCCGGGTTGTTCAGCACCCACTGGTAGCTGCGGCGGTCCAGCTCGTCCTGGCTGCGGATGCCGTACTGCTCGAGGAACGGCCTGGTCTTGGCCACGCTCTCCTCGTGCTGGGGCCGCTGGCGCTCCAGGAACGCCGCGATACGCTCGAGGGCCTGCTCGCGCGTCTGGCCGCGGGCCATCAGCGAGTCCAGCCACGCCTGGACCTGCTCGCTGGGGTTGTCCGGATCGAGCACCGGCAGGGCGATCAGGCCGGTGGCCGCCTTCATGATCGTCGCGCCGATGTCGCGCTCTCGGCAAGCGGCGAGCACCTCTTCGCCCTCCTCGCGGTTCAGGAAGCTGTAGGCCAGCAGGAACACGTCGAAGCGCCCGTCGGCGGCCGCGGCCAGCAGCACCTTCTGCATGCTGTCCGGTTCATCGCCCTGCGGCCCGTGGCTCGAGACCCCTGCGAAGCGCAGCTTGCCGTCGGCCTTCAACGCGGCCACGGCGCGGTGGAACGGCTCATGCTCGAGCAGGGAGACATCGGCCACGCCATGCATGTAGAGCGCGTCGACGTAGTCGGTCCGCAGGCGTTCGAGGCACTTCAGGAACCGCTCGCGGATCGCCGCCTCGTCGGGGCGGTCGTCGATGCCTAGCTTGGTGACCACGAAGATCTTGGCGCGAGCGAGGTGGGGCATCGCCTGGCCGATCTTGGTCTCCGAATCGCCGTTGCCGTAACCCTCGGCCGTATCGAAGAGGTTGATGCCGTGGTCGAACGCGTAGCGGACCACGTTCGCCTCGGCGATGCTGCCGCAGCCCATGCTCAGGTCCGAGACCATGAACTCGGTGCGCCCGAGGCGTCGGTAGGCGGCGATGCGGCCCGGGGCGGGGTCCAGGGCGGCCGACGCGGGTGAGGCCGGGGCGGCTAAGGTGTCGGTTTGCGCCGCCGGCGGTCGCGCGCAGCCGCCGGCCATGGCGCCGAGCGCCGCCGCGCCGCCGAGCTTGCAGAAGGTGCGCCGGTCGAGCCCCGGCGCGCGTCGCGCGCGATCGTCACGTCGAGCCATGGTCGGTCCTTTCGCGTTCCGGGTCAGAACGTGCCATAGGGATCGCCGCCGTCGCCGAGCAGCGGCTGGTTGTCGGGATGCCGGTCCTCGCCGGCGCTGGTGACGAGGATCGCCGCGCGGTCGCGGAACGGACACTTGGTTTCGCAGATGCCGCAGCCGGTGCAGCGATCGGCGTCGACGCGCGGCAGCTTCAACTCGCGATACGTGCCGTCGCGCTGGCGCACGGCGCGCACCTCGAAGGTGATCGCCTTGTCGGGCACCGGGCAGTGCTCCTCGCAGACGATGCACTCGCGGCCGTAGGCGTAGGGCAGGCAGCGCGAGGTGTCGATCCAGGCGAGGCCGATCTTGACCTTCTTCTTGGCGGCCAGGTCCAGCGGCGCGATGGCGCCGGTCGGGCAGACCTGGCCGCAGGCGCGGCACGTGAACTCGCAGTAGCCGATCGCCGGCACGAGGTGCGGCGTCCAGACGCCCTCGAGCCCGGCCTCGTGCCACGTCGGCTGCAGGCCGCCCGTGGGGCAGGCCTGCATGCAGAGGCCGCACTGGATGCAGCGGCGCAGGAAGCTGCGTTCGTCCAGCGCGCCCGGCGGCCGGATGAGCGCCGGATTGTAGGTCTGGCCCTGGGCGGCCGGGGTCAGGCGCATGAGGGCCAGGGCGCCCATCCCGCCGGCCACGGCCGCGAGCGCCTGGCGCTTCTTCAGGTCGACCGTGCCCTGCGAGGTCCGCCGCCAGGGCAGGACCCAGCGGAAATCGAGGCCCTGGTTCTTGCACGCGCCGACGCAGTTCCAGCAGCCGAAGCACTCGGTCGCCAGCCAGCGGTCCGGTTGTTCCGGCTGCGCGGCGGCGGGGCAGCTCAGGGTGCAGGCGCGGCAGTCGTTGCAGGCGCTGGGGTCGCTGGCCAGCCGCAGCAGCGGGCGCCGGCTGATCAGCCCCAGCAGCGCGCCGAGCGGGCAGACGTACCGGCACCAGAAGCGCTGGCGCGCGAAGTTCAGGACCAGCGAGCCGAGGAACACGAGCAGGATGGTGCCGGCGCCGAGGAACAGGCGCGTCTCGGTGCCCGCGACGTGGTTCTGCCACCAGCGGTAGAACGGCTCGGTCGCCTCGCGCAGTTGCCAGGCGCCGAGGCTGGGGTCGGCGAGGTAGACGGCGTTGGCGGCGCTCGAGACGGCGAGGTCCGCCGCGGGCATGGCGCACAGGGCCAGGCTGCGATAGAGCAGCGGAAACGGATCGAGCACGCCGAACCACTGCACGCCAGCGGCCGCGAGCACGAGCAGCGCGATGAGCACGAGGTACTTGGCGCGCTGCCAGCGGCTGAAGCCGGCGCTGCGCACGGCCAGGCGCCGGAAGTGGCGGTGCAGCGTGCCGGCGGCCTGGTGCAAGGTGCCGAGCGGACAGAACCAGCCGCAGAACACGCGCCCGAGCGCCAGGGTCGCAGCGACCGTCACGAGCGCGAGCAGGGACAGGTCGGCGGCCGAGCGCGCGGCGAGCCAGGTGCCGGCGAAGATCAACGGGTCGAGGTCGAAGAAGAGCTTGACCGGCCCGCCGGGGCCCTCGCCCGTGGTCGGCCGGTTGGCGGCCAGCAGGACGAGGAACAGGATCAAGACGGCCGTCTGTACGCAGCGGCGCGTCCGGATGATCCGCCGAGCCCGCAGCTGCCTGGTCACGACAGCGTGCGCTCGGTCAGCGGCAGCGACCGGAAATCGAGCGTGCCGATGCCCCGCGCGGCGGCGTGCCGCAGGTACGACAAGGCCGCCGGATCGTGGCCCATGAGCGCGGCGCCGTAGGCGTCGAGGGCCAGGATGTCGGTGCCGGCGGCCACCGTGCCGACCAGCTTGACGTCCTCGGGGTTGCCACCCTGCGGACCGTGCGCGGTCAGGACGCGCACCGCGTCCAGCACGCACAGCCGCGGGCGCATGAACGCCGTGATGTCCGCCAGGCAGGGATCGATGTTCTGGTGCCAGGATCCGCGCCGGCCGCCGATCACGCCCATGTAGTTCTTCATGGCGAGGGTGACCTGAGTCAGGCCGTGATGCTTGGCGATGGGCACATTGATGACCAGGTCGGCCTCGAGCATCTCGGTGTAGACCGGCCAGGTGTCGAGCCGCTCGCCGCCCAGCTTCACTTCGCGGAAGCGGCGCTCCTCGAGGTAGACGACTTGGCCGCCGGCCGCCGCGGCGGCGGCCGCGATGCCGCTGTTCTGATACGCTTGCCGCGCGGGATGCGTGGGATGGTCGCCGACCTTGACCGTCTTGGCGCCGGCCTCCAGGCACAGCCGCACGAGCGTGGCCACGACGTCGGGATTGGTGTTGGCGGCGAGTTCGGGCCGCCGGTTCCAGCCGATGTTGGGCTTGATCCAGACCACGTCGCCCTTGCTGACGAAGCGCGCCATGCCGCCGAGGTCGCCGATCGCGGCTTCGGTCAGGCGGACCGCGGCCTGGGCGATGTCCAGGCCGGCCAGCGCGCCGCGATCCCAGTGCGCGGCCGCCAGGGCGAGGGGCTGGCCCGGCACGGCGCCAGCGCCGATTCCGGCAGTCTCGACCGGGGAGCCCAGGACCAGCCGGGGCAGGCCCAGGGCGTCGTGCAACACCAGTCCGCCGCCGATCGCGGCCGTAGCCTTCAGGAATCTGCGGCGTCCGGGGCAGGGCATGTCAGACCTCCAGAGATGCTCGGCCACCGGGGCGTCGGCGGGCAGGGGCGGTCGGCGAAGTATAGCGCGGCCGGGTGACCGTTGTCGAGAACTGCGCGCTGCGCCGCGGCCGCCGCGGGGCTCCGCGCGCCGCGATCCCGAGTGGTGGATTTCCGGGCGCTGGTGTAGGATTCCGCCGCCGGATCGCAAACCATTGGAGGCGTCGGCGCCGAACGCGGAGCAGAGCCATGAAGATTCCCGTCGTGTCGATCGTCGCCAAGAGCGGCACCGGCAAGACGACCCTGCTGGAGAAGCTGATCCCCGTCCTGAAGGCCAGGGGCTACCGGGTGGGCGCCATCAAGCACGACGCCCACGGCTTCAGCATCGACCACGAAGGCAAGGACTCCTGGCGCCTGACCCAGGCCGGCGCCGACACGATGGTCATCACGTCGCCGGCCAAGACCGCGCTGGTCCGGCGCAACGCCGACGCGCGCGAACCGACGCTCGCCGCGACGCTCGCCGCGTACTTCCAGGATGTCGACATCGTGTTGACCGAGGGATTCAAGCGCAGCGCCATGCCGAAGATCGAGGTCCATCGGCGCCGGCGCAGCCAGGGCCTGCTGTGCCGCGGCGAGGAGAACGATCCGATGCTGATCGCCGTCGCCTCGGACGAACCGCTCGCGCTCGACGTGCCGGTCTACGACATCAACGACGCGCCGGGCCTGTGCGACCTGATCGAACAGCGGTTCCTCAAGTAGCGGGCGACGCGACTAGAACGACACCGGCGACACCACGAGCAGCGTGTACGCGAGCACGAAATACAGGCCGATGACGAGGAACAGCGCGCCGGTCACCCGCCGCATCCAGCGCTCGATGATCGTGACCTTGTCGAAGACGCGCCCGATCTGACCGGCGGCCAGCGCGAGCACGACGCCGAAGACCAGCACCGGCAGCCCGGTGCCGATGCCGTAGATCAACGGCAGCCAGAAGCCCGAGTTCGCCTCCAGGCTGAGCGAGATCAGGCTGCCGAAGAAGAGCGCGGCCGATGCGGGACAGAACGCGAGCGCGAACATGACGCCCAAGAAGAAGGCGGCGCTCAGGCCCATGGCCGCGGCGCGACGCTGCACCCAGTCCGTGAAACGGCCGCTGCCGCCGCCGAGACCGATCCAGCCCATCAGGAACAACGCGGTGATGATGAGCACCGGCCCGAGCAGGCGGATCATGTTGGCCAGCAGCCACTGCGAGACCGCCGGGATCGCCAGCAACCCGTTGACCACCAGCATGCCCAGGGCGGCGTAGGCCAGAGCCCTGCCGAAGGTGTAGAGCACGCCGATCGCCAGGGCGCCGCGCGCGCTGTCGGTGCGCCGGCCGATGAACCCCATCGCGGCCACGTTCGTCGCCAGCGGACAGGGGCTGATGCTGGTCAGGATGCCCAGCCAGAGCGCGGCCAAAACCAGCGCCAGCATCAGCTCTTCTCCAGGCCCAGGCCGCGCAGGCAGGCCGACAGGTTCTCGGCGATGTAGGCCTTGTACTGGTCCTCGCTGCGGATCTTCTGCCAGATCTCGTCGAGGCGGCGCCAGCGCACGTCCTGACCGCCCTGGCGCTCGACCATGACGATCGCGGTGCTGCTCAACGCGTAGTCCTGCACGAAATGGCTGTCCTCGGGCGTCTGCACGTTGACGGCTTTGAAGACGACCCAGCCGTCGCGTCGATAGTCGCCGAACTCCTGCAGCACGACGCCGTCGGCCAGGCTCTCCATCTTGTTGCAGGTGTAGCAGCGCTGCCGGCCGTGGAAGTAGTAGACGACCACGCCGTCCGCTGGCAGGGCGCCAGTCGCGGCGAGGTCGGCAGCCGCCACGGCGCCGGCTGCCGTCGCGTGTCCGTCGCCGGCGCCTTCCGGTTGCGCCGCGACCTGCGGCGGCCGCTCCTGTCCGCCGGCGAGCACGTAGACGATGCCGCCGACCGCGAGCAGCAGCAGCACGCCGGAAAGCAAGCTCTTGGTGTTCATGGTGCCGAGGTCCTTTCGCGGGGTGTATCAGCTCAGCAGAGCCTTCAGCTCTTCGAGGTCGGGGACCTTGCCGACGACCTTCACTTCGCCGTCGACGACCAGGGCCGGCGTCATCATGACGCCGTGCGCCAGGATCTGCTGGATATCGGTGACCTTCTGCACGTCGGCGTCGAGCCGCAGCGCGGCGACGGCCTCGCGGGCCGTCTCGTAGAGCTTGGTGCACTTCGGGCAGCCGGTGCCGAGGATCGCGATCTTCACGCCGTTCTCCTTTCGCAACGTTCGTCCATCGCGTACCTGACCTCAGCGGGCGAACGAACCGAACACGAGCCCGCTGATCGTCGCCATGACCACGACCAGGGCCACGAAGACTCCGGTCTTGCGCCAGCCGATCACGCTGCGGATGACCAGCATGTTCGGCAGGCTCAGCGCCGGTCCGGCCAACAGCAGCGCGAGGGCCGGCCCCAGCCCCATCCCGCTGCCCAGCAGGCCCTGCAGGATGGGGACCTCCGTCAGCGTCGCAAAGTACATGAACGCGCCAGCCACGGCGGCGAACAGGTTCGGCGCGAGCCCGTTGCCGCCCACGGCGTCGGCCACCCATCGCCCCGGCACGACGCCCTCGGCACCGGGCCGTCCGAGCAGGAAGCCCGCCACCAGCACGCCGCCCAGAAGCAACGGCATGATCTGCCGCGTGAACTGCCAGCTCTGCGCGAACCAATCGCCGAGTTCGCCGCGCCGGCCGGCGGTGACCCAGCCCAGGCCGAGCACGCCGGCCAGGTAGGGCCCTTCCGCGCCGCGCAACGCGACGCTCAACGCGATGACGAGCCCTGCCACCACGGCCACGCGGCCGCGCGGCGCCGCGAACCACGCGACCAGGATCGCGGCCAGGCCTAGCGCGAAGCCGCCGGCGAGCCACCACTTCACGCCGTGCACCGCGGCCTGCACGCTGCCCGGGTCGCCCGGCCCCCACGTGGCGGCGATCAGCCCGAGGATCAGCACCGCGATCAAGGCGAGGTTCTGCCGCAACGGCCGGGCCGGTTGCTCGGTCGCCATCCGCATGGCCGCCGCCTGGCGCTGTCCTTCGCTGCGCCGGAAGATGCCGGCCATCAGCAGGCCGATCGCCAGCGCGAAGAGGACCGCGCCCAGCGCGCGCGCGATGCCGAGCTGGGGACCCAGGATGGTCGCTGTCAGGATCACGGCCAGCACGTTGATCGCCGGTCCGCTGTAGAGGAACGCGGCGGCCGGGCCGAGTCCCGCGCCCATCATGTAGATGCCCGCGAACAGCGGCAGGACCGTGCACGAGCAGACCGCCAGCACCGTGCCCGCGACGGCCGCGACGCCGTAGGCCACCGGTTTCGGCGCGGCCGGTCCCAGGTAGCGCATCACGGAGTTCTGGCTCAGGAACGTGCCGATCGCCCCGGCGATCCAGAACGCCGGCAAGAGGCAGAAGATGACGTGCTCGCGCGCATACCAGCGCACCAGTTGCAAGGCCTCGCCCAGGGCGGCGTCGAAACGCGGCTGGCCGACCGGCAGATGCCAGGCGGCGGCGAACGCGGCGCCGAGCCACACGAGCGGCCGCCAAGACGCGCGCAGGCTCATGCGATGTCCTCGGGAACGGCGACGCGTGCGAGATCGGCGCCTGCGATGCGGCTGCCGGCGAGGCCCGCGAGGCAATCCAGGAAGCCGAGCACGCAGGGCGCGGTCAGCCGATAGAAGACCTGCGCGCCGCGCCGCTCATCGACCACGAGTCCGGCCTCGCGCAGGACGGAGAGGTGCTTGCTGATGGTGGACATGTCCGCGCCGACCAGTTCCTGCAGCTCGCAGACGCAGCGCTCGCCGCGGCCCAGTTCGAGCGCCATGAACAGCCGCGTGGGGTGGCCGAGAGCCTTGAAGATTCTCGCCGGGGCGCGGCAGTCTGCAGGTGTCGTGTACGCCATGGCGGCGATCACCTCCTGCGCGCAAATATTGGTCATTTTGCCAAATAGTCAAGAAATGATGGACGGCCGCGCCGATGCTTTCCACGTGCAGCTTATCGTGACATTGACATATTGAGTCGATACAATTTTATTAATGTCACCATGGCAGACTGGATTCCCGATCTGACCGGCCGCGACCGGCCGCACTATCTCGCCATCGCCGATGCGCTGGCCGAAGACGCGGCCCGTGGATTGTTCTTGCCCGGCCAGAAGCTGCCGACGCACCGCGAACTGGCGGCTCGGCTCGGCCTGACCGTCGGCACGGCCTCGCGAGCCTACGCCGAGGCCGAGCGCCGGGGGCTGGTCCGCTGCGAGGTGGGGCGCGGCACCTTCGTCTGCGATCCCGACGAGCAGAGCGAGCTGCTGAGCGCCGGGGGCGGCGTCGCAGTTCCGGCGGGCGGGCTCGTGGACCTCGCGCTCAATCTCTCGCTCGCCGTCGAGGATCCCGACCTCGCCGGGGCCTTGCGCGATCTGCTCAAGCACGCCGACCTGGCCAGCCTGATGTCCTATCCGCCGCAAGCGGCGGGCCGGCGGTATCGCCAGGCCGGTGCCGATTGGATCGGCCGCCATGGGCTGCGGGTCTCGCCCGAACAGGTCGTGATCACCGCCGGCGCGCAGCACGCGATCACCATGGCGCTGAGCGCGATCTGCAGGCCGGGAGACACGGTGCTCGCCGAGACGCTCACCTATCCCGGCTTGAAGACCGCCGCGCGGCTCTTGAACCTGACGCTCGCGCCGCTGGCGATGGACGGCGAGGGCTTGCTGCCGGATGATCTCGAACGCGTCGCGCGGCGGACCTCGGCCGCAGTCCTGTACAGCATGCCGACCCTGCACAACCCCACCACCACGACGATGAGCCAGGCGCGGCGCGAGCAGCTCGCCACGGTCATCCGCCGCTGCGACCTGCAGGTGATCGAGGACGATGTGCACGGCCTGCTCGCGGTCGACGCGCCGCCGCCGCTGGCCGCGTCGCTGCCGGAGCGCGTCTTCTACATCGCCAGCACGTCCAAGCTGCTGGCCGGCGGCCTGCGGGTCGCGTTCGTGGCGGCGCCGCCGGCGGCGGTCGTGCCCTTGAGCTTCGCGGTCGGCGCCTCGCTCTGGGCGCTGCCGGCCTTGAACGTCGAGGTGGCCGCGCGCTGGATCGCCGACGGCACGGCCGCGGCGGTCATGGACCGCAAGCGCCGCGAAGCCGCCGCCCGGCAGGACCTGGCGCGGGATCTGCTGCCCGCCGAGCGCCTGCACACCGCCGCGCGGTCCTATTTCTTGTGGCTCGAACTGCCGCCGGCGTGGTCCGCGGAGCGCTTCGTGCGCAATGCGCGCGACTCCGGCGTCATGGTCGCGCCGGCCGACGCGTTCACCGTCGATGGCTGCGAAGCGCCGCCCGCGGTCCGCGTGAGTCTCAGCGCGGTGCGCAATCGCGACGCGCTGGCCGGCGGCCTGCAGGTCCTGGCGCGGCTGCTCGAGCGCGGGCCGGTGCCTGAGCCGGCCATCGTCTGAATGATCCCTTCCTGGGGGATCCTTTGCCGCCGCACGCGGCGGCTTTCGCGGCCAGCGGGCAGGGATTATCTTGCCCGCCGGCCATCGACCGGATGGCGTCGGGCTGCGGCCGGCGCCCCGTTGGCACACGACACGTCAGATCCAGCCGCGCAAGCGGACCTGGTTGCGAGGAGGCGGTCACGATGAATTTCCCCTGGATCGGCGCGCAAGCGCAGGAGCTGATGCGGCAGAAGATCGGCCTGGCCGAGATGCTCAAGGGCGGCGTGATCATGGACGTGACCAACGCCGACCAGGCCCGCGTCGCCGAGGAGGCGGGGGCCGTGGCGGTGATGGCCCTCGAACGCATTCCGGCCGACATCCGGGCCGACGGCGGCATCGCCCGCATGAGCCAGCCCAAGATGATCAAGCAGATCCAGGACGCGGTCTCGATCCCGGTCATGGCCAAGTGCCGCATCGGCCATTTCGCCGAGGCCCAGGTCCTCGAGGCCCTGGGCGTCGATTTCGTCGACGAGAGCGAGGTCCTGACGCCCGCCGACGAGCACAACCACGTCTGGAAGTGGGACTTCAAGGTGCCCTTCGTCTGCGGTTGCCGCGACCTGGGCGAGGCGCTGCGGCGCATCGGCGAGGGCGCGGCCATGATCCGCACCAAGGGCGAGGCCGGTTCGGGCAACATCGTCGAGGCCGTGCGGCACATGCGTTTGGTCCAGGACGGCATCCGGCGGCTGCAGGTCCTGCGCGACGACGAGCTGATGGCCGAGGCCAAGAACCTGGGCGCGCCGATCTCGCTGCTCTTCGAGGTCAAGCGCCTCGGCAAGCTGCCGGTGCCGAACTTCGCCGCGGGCGGCGTGGCGACGCCGGCCGACGCCGCGCTCATGATGCAGCTGGGGGCCGAGACCGTCTTCGTCGGCTCGGGCATCTTCAAGAGCCGCGATCCCAAGCCGCGGGCCGAAGCGATCGTGCAGGCGGTGACCTACCACGACGATCCGGCGAAGCTGATGGAGATCAGCATGGAGCTCGGCGAGGCGATGGCCGGCATCGACGTGGCCGCGCTGCCCGAATCGGAGAAGATGGCCAGCCGCGGCTGGTGAGACCTTCCGACTGAGGAATCAGCGAGCGGGCTGCTCCGGGGGGCCCGCTGCGCTCGATGAGAAGGACGTGGTTGCCGTGCGTGGTGCCGCACAGACGCTGCCGGTCGGGCTGCTGGCGCTGCAAGGCGACTTCGAGAAGCACCGCCAGCTGCTGGACGCGCTCGGCCGGGCCACGTTCGCGGTGCGTCGCGCGGCGGAGTTGGCCCAGGTCGGCGCGCTCATCCTGCCGGGCGGCGAGTCGACCACGCTCTCGCGGCTGATCGACCGCGCCGGCCTGCGCGAGCCGCTGCGCGACTTCGCCGCCGGCGGCAGGCCGATCCTCGGCACCTGCGCCGGCCTGATCATGCTCTCGCGCGAGCTCGCCGGCGAACAGCATCCCGACTGGCACGGCGTGCGGCCGCTGGGGCTGCTCGACGTCGCCGTGCGGCGCAACGGCTACGGCCGCCAGGTCGACAGCTTCACCGAACCGCTGCAACTGACGGATGGGCTGGTGCACGCGACGGACGGCGACCGCGCCGCGACCGCGGTCTATATCCGCGCGCCGCGCATCGAGGCGATCGGGCCGACGGTCGAGGTCATCGCGCGGCGGCCCGACGGCGAGGTCGTCGGGGTGCGCCAGGGACGCGTCGTCGGTCTGACGTTCCACCCGGAGCTGGGCGGCGACGGGCGGTTCCACCGGCTGCTCGGCTAGGCGATCAATCCCGCCGCCCGGCGCACCATCTCCGCCGCCTGGATCGCGCGCAAGCCGTCGCGCCCGCTGACTTGGGGCGTGGCGCCCTCGCGGATGCAGCGCGCGAAGGCGGCCAGCTCGTCGCGCAACGGGTTCGCGTCGGGGTCGACCGGCGGCTTCTCGATCGACACCAGGCGGTTCTGCACGAAGTCGAGCGGCGACAGGCCGCCGAGGTCCTCGGGCGTCAGCTCCGACGGCTTGATCTCGCCCGACTCCAGGCGCGGATCGCGGCGGGTCACCGTCGCGAGGCGCTCCATGAAATCGACCTCGATGAAGGCGTCGGCCTGATAGACGCGCAGGCGCCGCTCCGAACGCAGCGCGGTGCGCACCGCCTTGAGCTGGGCGCAGGCGCCGTTCTTGAACTCGATCCAGGCGGCGGCGAGGTCCTCCGACGTCGAGAAGACCGCGGTCGCCCAGGCCCGCACCTCGGTGATCTCCTGGCGCACCAGCGCGAGGATGATCTCCAGGTCGTGGATCATCAGGTCCAGGACCACGCCCACGTCCGTGGCGCGGAACGGATAGGGCGCCACGCGCACCGACTCCAGAAAACGCGGGTCCTGGATGCGGCGGGTCACCGCGCGCAGGGCCGGATTGAAGCGTTCGATATGCCCGACCTGCAGGAGCGTCCGCTTGCTCTCGGCCAGTTCGCAGAGCGCCAGCGCGTCGGCCGCGGTCGCGGCCAGGGGCTTCTCGACGAGACAGGGGATGCCGTGCTCCAGGAAGTGGGCGGCCAGGCGCCGGTGCAGGGTCGTCGGCGCGGCGATCGTCACGCCGCCCAGCCCGTCGAGCGGCAACTCCTCGTGGTTCGCGAACCAGGGGCAGCCGTACAGATCGGCCAGGGCCCTGCGGGAGGGGTCGGGGTCGCAGATGGCGGCCAGTTCGATGCCTTCGAGACCTGCCAGTTGTTGGGCGTGCCAGCGACCGAGATGACCGGCGCCGATCACGGCGATGCGCAGGGGTTTGCTGGGCATGGTCCGTCCTTTCGTTGTCGCTGGATTCTACTATGGAAACGCGGGCTTGGCGAACACGGTTGTTCCGTGGCCGCGCCGGCCGGTTGTTCGTATATTGTCAATTGGCCCTGTTTTTGATTTTTGGACCGGTCAGCCTGGAGGTGGCGCCGAAAACGGAGGTCCAGCAGCATGTCTGCGTTCCAGATACGACCGCATGAGCCCTCGCCGCAGCGTGCCGAAGCGCTGCCGGCGCCGGCGACCTCGACGCAGCTAGGTCGATCCCGCTGCATCGCCGACATACCGCAGATCCCCCCCCCGGAGGCGCGACGTCTCGAGCGCGTCGCGCAGCGGTACGCCTTCCGGGTCAACGACTACTACCTGGACCTCATCGACTGGGACGACCCCGCCGATCCGATCCGCCGCCTGATCATTCCGGACGTCGCGGAACTCGCGGAGTGGGGAGAGCTGGATGCCAGCGACGAGGCCGCCAACACGGTCGCGCGCGGCGTGCAGCACAAGTACCGCGACACCGCGCTCGTCTTGACCGCGGCCACCTGCGCGGCCTACTGCCGCTACTGTTTCCGCAAGCGCCTCTTCATGCGCCACAATGCCGAGACGGCGCGGGATTACCAGCCGGCCTACGACTATGTCGCGCGGCACAAGGAGATCACCGACGTGCTGTTGACGGGCGGCGATCCGCTCGTGCTGCGCACGTCGCGCCTGGCGCCGGTCATGCGCCGGTTCGCCGCCATGCCCAACGTGCGCTGCCTGCGCGTCGGCTCGAAGATGCCGGCGTTCTATCCGTTCCGCATCCTCGACGACCCCGACCTGCTGGACCTCATCGCCGGCATCGTCGGCCGCGGCACGGCGGTCTACCTCATGGCCCATTTCGACCACCCGCGGGAGCTGACCGAACCCGCCCGCGAGGCGATCCGCGCCGTGCAGCACGCCGGCGGCCACGTCGTCAACCAGTGCCCGCTGATCCGCGGGGTCAACGACGACGCCGAGGTGCTGGCCGAGCTCTTCGAGGCGATGACCGAGCTGGGCGCGCCGCAGTACTATCTCTTCCAGGGCCGGCCGACCGCCGGCAACGAGACCTACGCGGTGCCGCTGGTCGAGGGCTGGCGGCTGTTCGACAGGGCGCGACGGCGCTGCTCGGGTCTGTCCCGCCGCGCGCGCTTCTCGATGAGCCACGCGACCGGCAAGATCGAAATCGTCGGCGTCGATTGCCAGCGCATCTGGCTGCGTTATCATCGGGCCCGGGACGCGGCGCTCGAGAGCAAGGTGCTCGCCTGCGCTCGCGACGACGGCGCGTACTGGTTCGACGATCTGCAGGTGGTGTGCGCTTGACGCCAGAGAAGCTCGCCGCGGCGGCGTTGCTCGTGTTCGCGCTCGTCGCGCCGCCGCGGGCGGCGGTCGCTGGCAGCTACGGGCTCTTCCCCGACGAATCCCAGCTGACCGACCAGGTCCGCGAACCGCTCTTCGCGTTCATCTTCCAGATGACCGAACGCGACAGCCTCGGCACGTGGACGGCCGAAGACCTCGCGGCGTTCGCGGCGCAGTGGGGCAATCCTTCGGTTTTCCCGATCGTCGCCAACCTGGTCAGCTTATCCCGCGAGGTCGTTCCGGACAACCCGCCGCCGCGGATCCGCGACGCGGTGTGCCGGCGGCGCTGGGTCGCGCAGCTCAGGCCGCAGCGGGTCGAGGTGCCGATGCCATACCGCATCCTCGGGTATCGGCCGGGCACGTTGAGCTTCGGCGGGCCGCTCGTGCTGCAGGAGTGGCGCCTCGGCGCGCGCCACCTGCAGCTGGAGCTGCCCGCCGGCAAGCAGGAATTCGATGTGCACGGCCTGACCATCTACCAGGTCGCCCAAGGGTGGCTCGTGCTCGACGTAGATGCCTGGCTGGATCGCTTGCTCGGCGATCTGCTCGAGGACGCGGCGCTGGAAGGTTTCGTGGTCGGTCGCCTAGACGGCCAGCTCGTGGGCGTCGGCAACAGCGCCAGCCGCACGGGGCGACGCATCTTCGGCGAGTTCGATTTCCGCACGGGGACCGTGCTGGGCGACAGCCGGGCGCAGGCGCTGGCGATGAGCCGCTTCGGGCGCATCTGGACCCGACCGCCGGGACATGACCACCGGGAGGTCTGGCGGGTCTACGGGAAGTAGGGGCCGTGCGCCTGGCCACGGCCGGCGCCGCATCCTATGTTGGTGGCGGTCATGGAACGCGCTGATTCGGAACGCCTCGATATCATCGTCAGCGGCCGGGTGCAGGGCGTGGCCTTCCGGTGGCATGCCCAGCGCATGGCGCGCCAGCTCGGCCTGACGGGCTGGGTGCGCAACCAGCCCGACGGCTCGGTCCGTCTGGTGGCCGAGGGACCGCGCGACCGCTTGCTCGCCCTGCTGCAGTGGGCGCGCCGAGGCCCGGACCACGCGCGCGTCGATAGCTGCCGGCATGTGTGGCAGGAGCGCAGCGGCCAGTTCGCCGATTTCGAGATCACCGGTTGAGCATCGCGCCGAGCGCAGCGGACGAAAGACTCGCGAGAGCAGAACGAGACGGACGGCATGAGCCAATCCGCACGCAGCGAGACGTCTTCGAGGCATCCGGCCGCGCGCCTGCTCGTGGCCATCGACATGGACGGCACGCTGCTCGACACCGAGACCGACGACCGCCTGCAGGCGCGCGAGATCGCCGCGCTCGAGGCCGTGCGCGCCGCGGGGCACGTGGTGGCCATCTGCACGGGGCGCAACCGCCGCTCGCTGGACCGCCTGCTCGAACGCAGCGGTTGGCAACCCGACGATCTGCCGCGGGTGCTCCTCAACGGCGCGGTCGTCGACGGTGGGGCGCCTCTGGGCCTGCTCAGCCACAACACGATGGACCAGCCGGTGCTGCGCGAGCTGGTCGAGCTGTT
>CAZJWO010000015.1:16258-43582 GCA_964549735.1 uncultured Fibrobacteraceae bacterium
TGCTCAGCCACAACACGATGGACCAGCCGGTGCTGCGCGAGCTGGTCGAGCTGTTTCGCGACCACGGCGCGGTGCCGATGATCTACGACACCGAAGCGGCGGGCGAGGCGCTGCTCGTCGAGCGCGGTCCGGCCAACGGCGTTCTGGCGAGCTACCTCGAGCACCGGCGCCTGCACGTCGGCGGACTGTACGTGCACGCCGATCTGCTCGCGGTGCTGCCGCCGGCGGCGCTGGAGGTGGGCACGATCGACACGAAAGAGATCATCTGGCCGTTGACCGCCGCCGTGCGCCGCGCCCTCGACGGTCGGGTGCGCGTCATCAACACGCGCTCGCTGCTCGGCCAGGGCAGCTACTACTGGGCCGAGGTCTATCATCCCGCCTGCAGCAAGGGCGCCGGCGTGCGGCTGCTGGCCGAGCGCCTCGCGATCCCGCCGCGACACATCGTGGCGATCGGCGACAACTACAACGATCTGGACATGTTCGCGGTCGCCGCGGTATCGGTGGCCATGCGCGGCGGACCGATCGACGTCATGAAAGCGGCCGACCGTCTCGCGGCTCCGGTAGCCGAAGGCGGCGCCGCCGCGGTGCTGCACGAGATCGCCGCCGGCAGCTTCGATCTCGACGGCGGTCCAGCCCGGGGGTCGTCATGACCGGTGAACCGTTCCACAACCAGCCGGCCGGCGAGTCCGATCTGCGCCTGCCGGACGCCCGGCGCGAGGGTCCGCCGCGCCATGACGCCGCGGCCGGTGCCGCCGGGTCGCTGGGGCTCGATGACGACGCCGTCGATGTCGACGATCTGCGCCGCATCGGCTACGTCTTCGTGGACCTCGCTCTGGATTATCTGCAGGGCCTGGAGGGTCGCCGCGTCTACGGGCCGGTCTCGCCCATGGGTCTGGACGACCTCTTCGCCGAGCCGCTGCCCGAGGAAGGCTGCAGCTTCGCCGACCTGGTGCAGGAGTGCCGCGCCAAGGTCTTCCCCAACACGATGGCCATCGGCAGCCGCCGCTACTTCGGCATGATGAATCCGGCGCCGCTGCCGATCGGCGTGCTGGCCGAGCTGCTGACGGCGGCCATGAACCAGAACGTGGCGAGCTGGCGCCACGCGCCGGCGGGCACGGCCATCGAGAAGCGCGTGATCCGCTGGCTCTGCGACCTCTTCGGCCTGCCGGACACCAGCTTCGGCACCCTCATCGACGGCGGCTCGCTCGCCAACATCACCGGCCTCAAGCTGGCGATCAACAAGGCGCTGGGCCGGCACCTGTCGCAGCTCGACGATCACGAGCCGCCGGGCCCGGAGATCGCGAAGCTGACGTTCTACATGTCCGACCAGGGCCACTACAGCTTCACGAAGGCCGTCGATCTGCTCGGACTCGGTCGCGGGCAGCTGCGCAAGCTGCCCGTGGACGAGCTGTTCCGGATCGACCTCGCGCAGCTGGAGCAGGCCATCGAGGACGACCGCGCGGCGGGGCTCAAACCCTGCTGCATCATCGGCATCGCCGGCACCACGAACACCGGCAGCATCGACAAGCTGTCCGAGCTGGCGCGCCTCGCCCGCACCTACGACTGCTGGTACCACGTGGACGCGGCGTACGGCGGCGCGGTCGCGCTCTCGGACCGCTTCCGGCCCATGCTGCAGGGGATCGAACAGGCCGACTCGATCACGGTCGATCCGCACAAGTGGTTCTACATGCCGTTCTCGGCCGGCGGCATCCTGGTGCGCGAGGGCGATTTCCTGCGGCAGAGCTTCCTGGTGCACCCGGAGTACTACATGCAGAAGGCGCGCGCCGGCGCCGACGGCGAGGCCGAGGAGTTCGACGAATTCGGCCGCCGCATCATCCCCGACCCGCGCGGCTTCCACACGGGCGACAAGGTCAACTTCTTCCAGTACGGCGTGGCGGGCAGCCGCCGTTTCAACGCCCTGAAGCTGTGGCTGGCGCTCAAGCTCGCCGGCCGGGCCCGCTTCGGCGCCTGGATCGAGAACGACATATACCTGGCGAAGGTCCTCGCCGGCTACCTGCGTCGCGAGCCCGATTTCGAGCTGCTGGGCCCCAATACCCTCGGCGTCTGCAATTTCCGCTGGGTGCCGCGGAACGGCGCCGGCCGGCCGCGGTTCAACGCCGAGCAGACCGACCGCTTGAACCGGCAGCTGCAGGAGCAGGTCGAGCGCGAAGGCGACGCCTGGTTCAGCTACACGATGCTGCGCGGCCGCGTCGCCCTGCGCGTGAACGTCGAGAACCGGCGCATGCGCCGCGAACATATCGAGCGGCTGGTCCTGGTGATCCGCCGCACGGCCGACCGCCTGCTCGCGGGGCGGGATGCGGTGGTCCCCTGAACGCGGAAGGAGAACGTCGATGAGATCCGCTCTGCTGCGTGTTTCGAAGGTCGCCGCCGGCCTGGCGGTCGCCCTGGCGCCGCTGACCGCGCCGGCGCCGACTCTCGCCGCCGCTGCGGGCGGCCCGGGCGCCACGCCGGGCGGGCCGGCGCAGCCGCCGCGCGTGTCGGCCGATGTCGTCTCGGCGGCGGCCGTCCCCGCCAGCCTGACCGCCGCCGCGGGCGGCGAGGTGGCCTTCAAGGTGCGGCTCGAGATCGCCGACACCTGGCACCTCTACGATCACAGCTACGTGCACGACCCCGATAGCTTCTACATCGGCATCGACCTCATGCCGGGCGAAGAGGCGGACCTCGCCGCCTACGAGGCCACGTATCCGCCGGGCAAGCCGGGCGAGTTCATGGGCGAGAAGGTCAGCTTGCTCTACGAGCGGGTCGAGATCGCGGTCAGCGCGCGCCTGCCGGAGTCGGCGTCCGGCCAGGTGGCGATCCCGCTGGTCTTGACGGTGCAGGCCTGCGACAGCAAGATCTGCCTGCAGCCGTCCGAGATGCCGCTGGCGGTCCAGGTGCGGATCGAGTGAGGAGGCCCATGAGTTCCTTCTTGTTGCACTGGCTGGTGCTGACCGGCGCGCTGGCGATCACCGCGTGGCTGTTGCCGGGCGTGCGCGTCGAGTCGACCGGCGCCTTGCTGGTCGCCGCGCTGGTGCTCGGCTTCCTGAACGCGATCCTGCGACCGATCCTGGTGCTGCTGACCCTGCCGCTCACCGTGCTGACGCTGGGGCTGTTCTACCTCGTGCTCAACGCGGTGCTCTTCGCGCTGGCCTCGGTGCTGGTCAGCGGCTTCTCGGTGACCAGCTTCGGGGCGGCGTTCTGGGGCGCCATCGTCATGAGCGTGCTTTCCTGGGTGCTGGGGTCCTTGACCGGCCGCCGCCGGCGTGGTTAGCCTCACCGCACCAGCGCCGCCGGCCAGCAGCCAGGGGATGTCGCGTTCGTGATCCGCTCGACGTGGTCGACCCTCCGGCCATACGCCACCCTGCTCCGCGGCCAGGGGTTCAACCTGGCCGCGGTGCTCGCGCTGATGCTCGTGAGCACCGCAGTCAGCCTGGCGATCCCGCTGCAGGCCGGCCATTTCGTCGACCTGCTGGCCGACCACGGCGGCCTGCGCGACCTGCGCCCGGTGTACTGGATGTCGTTGCTGCTGGTCCTGCAGCTCGTGGGCAACTTCTGGTACCAGTACCTCAGCAGCCGCCTGGGCCTCAAGACGGTCACGCGCTTGCGGCGGCGCCTGTTCGCGCACCTGCTCGAGCTGCCGAGCCTGTACTTCACCCACCAGAAGGCGGGCGACCTCTCCAGCCGCATGTCCAACGACGTCGGCAGCATCCAGTACCTGCTGACCAGCGGCGTCGTGGCGCTCATCCGCGCGGTCGTGACGTTCTTCGGCGCGTTGATCCTGATGCTGCGGGTCAACGTGCAGCTGACGCTCGTGGTGCTGCTGCTGGTGCCGGCGACCATCGTGCTCGTCTCGCTCTTCGGCCGCCGCTTGCGGCGCCTCTCGCGCCGCATGTACGACGACCTCGGCGAACTCAGCAACCACGTGCAGGAGGTGGCGGCCGCGATCCGCGCCATCAAGGTCTTCGGCAGCCAGGCGCACGAACGCGGCCGCTTCGAAGATCGTCTCGGCGGCTTCCAGGACGCCGGACTGAAGCGCGCGTGGTTCGCGGCGCTGCTCGACTCCGGCGGACAGATCCTGCTCTGGGTCTCGCTGATCACGATCGTTGTCTACGGCTTCTACCTCTCGAGCCAGGGTGTGGCGACCTACGGCGAACTGGTGACGTTCATGCTGCTGGCGCTGCGCGTGGCGGCGCCGCTGGGCGCCATGACCGGCCTCTACGCGAGCGCGCAGGGAGCGATCGCCGCCGCCGGCCGCCTCGACGACGTCTTCGACGCGCCGCCCGAATCCGTCACGCTCGCCAGCGGCGCCGCGCGCACGGCAGGCGAGGGCTCCGCCGCGGTCGCGACCAGCCAGGCCGGCGTGGGCGGCGCGGGACTGCAGGTCGAGAACGTCAGCTTCCGGTACGACGCAGACCCCGCCGCGGCGGCGACCCTGGCCGACCTCTCGTTCTCCCTGGGCCAAGGCGAACGCCTGGCGCTGGTCGGCCCCAGCGGCGCCGGCAAGACGACGCTCGCCTGCCTGCTGCTGCGGCTCTTCGATCCGCAGCAGGGGCGCATCCTTCTCGACGGCAAGCCGTATCCCGACTACGACCTGCGCGCCCTGCGCCGGCGCATGGCGTACGTGCCGCAGGACGCGGTGCTCTACGATGCGTCGATCGCGGACAACATCCGCTTCGGACTCGCCGACGCGAGCGACGCGCAAGTGCGCCAGGCGGCCGACCGGGCCCAGGCCTTGGGTTTCATCGAACGGCTGCCGGAAGGGTTCGGCGCGCGCGTCGGCGACCGCGGCGTGCGCCTCAGCGGCGGCGAACGCCAGCGCCTGGCCCTGGCGCGCGCGTTCCTGCGCAATCCCGACCTGCTGGTCCTCGACGAGCCCACCAGCGCCCTGGACGCGGCCAGCGAGGACGCCGTGCGTCGCGCCCTCGTCGAGCTGATGGCCGGCCGTACGACCGTGGTCGTGGCGCACCGCCTCTCCCTGGTGCGCGACCTGGACCGCATCCTGGTGCTCGACGCCGGGCGCGTTGTAGAGTTCGGCAGCCACGAGGAACTGTTGCGCCGCAAGGGTCTGTACGCGCACCTCTACAATCTGCAGCAGGGGACGCCCCAGTAAAACGTCGCCGCGCAGAGAAGGCATTCGCCGGTGGGCGGCGGCGAAGCGGCAGGCTATCTTCCGCCCATGGACCGACCGGTTTCCCCGCCGCGCCTGCTGCGCTTCTGGCTGCCGCTGCAAGCGACCTGGCTCATGATGGCCGTCGAGGGCCCGTTCCTCGCGGCGGTCATCGCCAGGCTCGCCGATCCGACGCCGAACCTCGCGGCCTACGGCGTGGCGTACGCGTTCGCGATCATCGTCGAGGCGCCGGTGATCATGATGATGTCGGCGGCGACGGCGGTCGTCGATGCCCGCCCCGGCTACCTGGCGCTGCGGCGCCTGGCGATCGCGCTCAACGGCGGCCTGACGCTCGTGATGCTGATCGTGCTCGCGACGCCGGCCATCGGCTGGCTCCTGCAAGACCTCCTGCGGCTCGCTCCGGAGGTGGCCCAACTCGCCGAACGATCGCTCTGGGTGCTCTTGCCGTGGCCGGCGGCGATCGGTTACCGGCGCTTCTACCAGGGCATCCTGATCAGGGCCGGCCTGACCCGCCGGGTGACGTGGGGGACCATCACGCGGCTGGCGGCCATGACCGCCGGCGCGCTGCTCGCGCGCGGCGCCGGTCTGCCCGGGGCCATGGTCGGCGCCGTGGCGTTGTCCTGCGGCGTGTGCGTGGAGGCGGTGGCCAGCCGGCTCATGGCCGCCGGTCCGGTGCGGCGCCTGGCGCCGGCCAGCGCGCAGCCTCGGCCGACCGACCTGAGCTGGCGCGGGCTGAGCGCGTTCTACTGGCCGCTCGCGCTGACGAGCACGATCGCGCTCGCGATCCACCCGCTGGTGACGTTCTTCATGGGGCGCGCGACGGCGCCGCTCGAGTCGCTGGCCGTCTTGCCGGTGCTCAACGCGCTGGTGTTCATCTTCCGCACCCCGGCCTTGAGCTACCAGGATGCCGCCATCGCCATGCTCGGCGAGGGGAGCCAGAACCGCCGGCCGGTGCTGGCGTTCGCCGCGTGGCTGGCTGGCCTGTCGACGCTGGGCCTGGTCGTGGTGGCCTGGACCCCGGTCGCGTCGTTCTGGTTCGTCACCGTCTCGGGCCTCGCGCCGGAGCTGGCCGCGTACGCGGCGGCCGCCTTGCGGATCCTCAGCCTGATGCCCGCGCTGTCGGTGCTGCTCAATCTGCAGCGCGCGATGCTGGTGCACAGCCGCCAGACCAGACCGGTGACCGCGGCCAGCGTGGTGGAGCTCGGCGCCCTGCTCGTCGCGCTCAACGTGGGGGTGTCGGGTCTCGGCCTGGTGGGGGTGACCGCGGCGGCGATCGCGTTCATGACGGGCCGCCTGGCCGCGAACGTGGCGCTGGCGATACCGGCGCGGCGGGCGCTCGGGCGGTCGCTGACGTGACCGGCGCAGACCCGAGATCTCATGTCACCGCACGACCCCGTCGTCGTCGGCGTCGCGCTGTTGCCGTCGCAGCCTCGCGAACATGTCCCGCAGGTCGTTGATGCCGCCCCAGGTGAACCACACCACGACGACCCCGGACACGGCGAACTGGATCAGCACGAAGATCTTCCAGAACGAGATCCAGGCCGCGTCGCCGACCGGGCGGGTCAAGTTGATGATGGTGCCGACGACGAAGACCGCGAACCAGACCAGCGTCCAGGCCTGGGTCAGCAGGTAGAGAGCCCGATCGCCGCGCGTGAACTCGCCGGTCAAGAGCAGCAGCCGCTTGTGTCGCGGCAGGGGCGCCGTGGCGCGCGCCTGGTCGTCGCTTGCGGACCAGCGGCCGCGGTGCAGCAGCCGGTCGAGTTCCACCGGCTGACGCGGCCGTGGCCCCAGCAGCGAGACGAGGACGTAGACCGCTGTCGACGCCGCCATGGCGATGGCCCAGAACACCTGGCCGTTGATCGGAAAGGCGGGGTCGTTCTGTTGCAGGATGATGCCGCCCACGGCGATAGCGGCGCCGGTCGCCAGCGCGGCCCAGGCCGCCGCTCCGGTGCCCCGGCGCCAGTAGAGGCCGCCGATGATGACCGCGCCCGACCCGCCGGCGAAGATGGCGCCGGTGATGGCGAAGAACAGGAAGATGTACTGGTTCTGCCGGAACAGCAGCGAGAAGAAGTAGACGAAGACCATCACGCCCAGGATCGCGAGGCGCAGCGCCCGGAGGTGCGCGCGCGCCGATAGCGGCCGGCCGCGCCGCAGCGGCAGGAGCACGTCTTGCACGAAGATGCTGCCCCAGGAGTGCGCATACGACTTCTGCGTCGACAGGAAACAGGCCAGCATCACGGCCGCGAACGCGCCGAGCAGGCCCGGCGGCAGGAGCTGCCGCAGCACGAGCGGCGCGCGGAGCTGGCTGCGGAGCGCCTCGCCGTCGAGGCCTGCCAGGATCTGGTCGACGTCGCGGGCGAGCGGCGCGAAATCGGGATGGTGCAGGACCGCGTAGATCACGACGGCCGCGAAGACCAGGAAAAGGCCCTGGGGCGCGCCTTTCCAGAGCGCGAGCGCCTGGCCCATCTTGGCTTCGTGCGCGGAGCGGGCCGACGCGTTGTACGCCTGCGTGCCCTGCCACGACATCTGCCCGTAGATCACTCCGAACACGCCGATCAGGAAGTACCAGAAGTTGAAATCGCGGACGTGGCTGGTGCGGAACGGATTGATCAGCGACGCGTTCTCGGGGGCGGCGGCCAGCGCGGCGAAGAGCTGGTCCCAGGAGATCACGGCGACGATGAGGTAGACGCTCAAGATGACGAGCACGACGTTGATGAACACGCCCTGCACGAAGTTGGTCACGATCACCACGACCTGGCCGCCCAGATACACGAACAGCAGGGCCAGGCTGACTAGCGAGGCCATCACCAGCGGGAACGCCGGTACGGCGAGGCCCAGCACCGGCACGTCCGGCGGGATCCCGCAGTAGGCGAGGAAGAAGCGCACGCCGACCGCGGGGAAGATGCCGAAATTGACGATGCCGGAACCGAACGCGATGAGTCCCGCGAAGATGCGGAAGCCGCGGCCGTAGCGGCGCTCGAAGAATTCGGCCAGCGTCAAGCAACGCGTCTGGCGGAAACGGTACAGCACCCAGCCGCTGAGATGGACGACCAGGAGGACCACGCTCATCGACAGCGACCACCAGACCATCGAAAACCCGGCGACGTAGTTCATCTCCAGGTTGCCGATGATGGTGACCGCGCCGAGGGCCGCGGCGCCGCCCGCGACGCTGACGAGGTAGCGGCCGGCGGTGCGGCCGGCGGCCAGGAAATCGGCCACGCTGCGCATGCTGTCGCGGCTGAGCCACAGCCCGCCCAGCATCAGCAGCATGATCGCGATGATGGGCAGCCAGTCCAGGGGCGTCAGGATCACGGGTGGGCCCTTGCCGCTGTCGCGTCGGTGGCCGGTCGATGGGCGGCCGGTAGCCCTGCGTTCGACGTGGACGACCGCGATCCTACGATGGCGACGCCAGCCAGGCCAGCATGCTCGCGCGGCGCGCGCCGGAGCGGCGGCGGGCTCCGTGACAACGATTGATCTCGCAACGCGTTCTGCGCTAGGATGCCCCGGTTGTCGCCCGCCTGGCCGAGCCCGCGCCGGCCGGCGGCCCGAATCCGCCGCTTCCAGTTCCGAAAGGTCGTGCCATGGCCCATGCCACCAAGGACGTGATCGCTGGCCTGCCCGCCAACGCGCGCCGGCCGCTCGAGCCGGGCGAACGCTACGTGCCGGTGATGCCGCAGGAAGAGGTGCTGGAGGTCACCAAGCGCTCGGTGAGCCTCGGTCTGATCCTGTGCGCCGTCTTCGCGATGTCGGCGGCGTACGTGGCCCTCAAGCTGGGGCAGGGCATCGAGGCCGCGATCCCGATCGCGATCCTGGGCATCGGCTACTCGAGCCTGGTCAAACGGCGCAGCACGATCCTCGAGAACGTCTTCGTGCAGTCGATCGGCGCCAACTCGAGCCACGTCGTCTCGGGCGCGGTCTTCACGATCCCGGCTTTGTACATGCTCGCCGCCGAACCCGGGATGGGAGTGGCGCAGCCGTCGGTCTGGCAGGTCATCACCGTGGCGTTCCTCGGCGGCTGCCTGGGCATCCTGTTCCTGATCCCGCTGCGGCACCACTTCATGGTCGAGATGCACGGCAAGTTCCCCTGGCCCGAAGGCACGGCGACCACCGAGATCCTGCTCTCGGGCGAGCGTGCCGGCGGACAGGCGCGCGTGCTGGCGCTGGCGGCCGGCCTGGGCGCGCTGTACGACGGCCTGGTGCTGACGGCGCGGGCGATGGCCGAGGAGATCAACTTCCGCGTCGTGTGGCTCGGGAGGTTCATGGAGGGGCACTTCCTGAAGCTGTCGCTCCTGAACAACGCGGCCATCGTGGGCGTGGGCTACATCATCGGCATCCGGTACGCGGCGATCATCTGCGCGGGGTCGTTCATGGCGTCGTGGCTCCTGGTGCCCATCGTCTACGCGATCGGCCGCCACGTGCCCGAGGTGCTGGCGCCGGGCACCGTGCCGATCGGCGAGATGTCGATCAACGAGGTCTTCAAGTTCTACGTGCGCATCATCGGCGTGGGCGGCATCGCCGGCGCGGGCATCCTGGGCATCCTGCAGGCGCTGCCTTCGATGATCCGCTCGATCGGCGCCAACCTCAAGGGCATGCGCAGCCAGGACGACCGCGCCCGCGCGCAGGTCCCGCGCACCGACCGCAGCCTGCCCGCCTCGGCGACCGGCCTGGGCGTCGTGATCTTCGCCGTCTGCGCGGTGCTGTTCTTCAGCTTCGGCATCGGGCTCTCGCAAGCGTTCGGCTACGCGTTGGCCGCCACGGCCCTGGTCATCGTGATCGCCTTCCTGTTCGCGCCGGTCTCGGCTCGGGCGATCGCCATCGTGGGCACCAATCCGGTCTCGGGCATGACCATGCTGACCTTGATCATCACGGGCCTGGTGCTGGCCAAGATGGGCCTGACCGGCGGCCCCGGCATGTTCGCGACGATGATGGTGGGTGGCGTGGTCTGCACGGCGCTGGCCGCCTCGGGCGCGCTGGCGAGCGACCTGAAGATCGGCCACTGGCTGGGCGCCACGCCCCAGAAGCAGCTCGCGCTGAAGTTCGTGGGCACGCTCGTCGCGGCGGTCTTCTGCGGGCTGGCGATGTGGCTGCTCTCGCAGTCGGGCGACGGTTTCGGCAGCCGCGCGTTGCCGGCGCCGCAAGCCTCGGCGATGAAGGAGATCCTGGTCGGCATCTTCGGCACGGAGGCGCAGCCGCTGCAATGGTACCTGTTCGCCCTCGGCGTGGTGTTCGCGCTGATCCTGCGGGTGACCGGGGTGCCGGCGCTCGCGTTCGCGCTGGGCATGTACCTGCCGATGGAGATCAACACGCCGGTGCTGCTGGGGGGCATCCTGTCGTGGGTGGTGCAGCGCAAGCCCGCGGGCGTCGCGGCGGCGCTGGTCGAAGCTCGGCACCAGAAGGGGATCCTCATCGCCTCGGGACTCATCGCGGGCGGGGCGCTGTGGGGCGTCGTGAATGCGGCGCTGGGGGTCGGGTTCGGCCAGAACCGCATGGCCGCATTCCATCTGCTGTCGGACCACGCGTTCGAGGGCCCGCTGGGCGAAGGCCTCGCGATCGCGGCGCTGGTGGCGTTGTGCTGGTTGGTGGTGGCGTGGGCGAAGAAGGTGGGGAGGTAGGATAGACTTCGGCGGTACGCAGCGTTTACGCTCAGGAAAGAAACCCGGAGGGAGCCTGCGCCCCCTCCGGGTCCATGCCTCGATCATGATCTGACATTCCTATCGATACGGCCGCGACGGCGACGCCAGGAACATGCGTTCGAACACGCCGTCGTTGCCGTGGTCGTAGAACTTCGCGACCGGCGCGCCCCGCATGGTCACCTCGAGCATCACGGTGCGCCGATCGACGCGGTACCACTGCCCTTCCAGCGTACCGCGGTAGCCGAGGTTGCGGGCGTGCCGCTCGAGCCGCTTGACCGTGTCGTTGCCAAGTAGATAGCGGAGGTCGCGCCGGTCGAGCGACGCCTTGCGCCAGGCCGGCTGACCGCGCTCGAGCCAACCGCGGGACGGTCCCATGTCCACCGCCACCCAGCCGACGGGCCGCGGCAGCGGACGCACCACGCGCACCGGGAGATCGCCGATCACCACGGCCAGACCGAGCGGACCATTGCGGTACTCCACCCGAGCGGCAGTCTGGGCGTTGCTGGACTCGACTCCGGCCAGCAGGAGCGCGATCAGCGCTGCGCCTACCATTCGCCTGTTCATGTCCACATCCTTTCTGCTTTCGGGTTGCCCGCCGGCGGTGCCGGCGGCCGGCCCGCGGCCTCCATCCAACCGGGCCTGCTGCTCGTCCATAGCAGCCGGCGTGCCGGTGCACAAGGTCAAGCGTAAAACGTTTGAAATTAGCAACTTATGTGAGAGCCAGAGGCCGGAGGCGCCGATCGGACAGACCGCCTCGCCGCCTCAATTGTCTTGAAAAAAGGACAGACGGCGAGGGTGCTACGCGATGCCTTGTTCCGCGACGATTGTTGCTGGCGGCGTACAACCCAAACCATGCCCATAGCATGCGGCGATTCAGGCCGTAAGTTGCTAATTAGAAGCAATTTGGGAGATTACGGCAGCAGGCAACAATCTTCGCGGAATAAGACGTGAATTCGCCCCCTGAGACTCAACCCCCGCCGGCCACCCAGACGACCTCGGTCGTCAGCACCCGGGCGAAGCGGCCACCGCGCGCGACGGTCGCCGCCCATTCGGCTTCCGTATAGACGAGGATCTCCGCGGGGACTGGCAATCCGGTCAGATCCCAGTCTCGTCCCCGTTCGCCGAAGGGCCGAAGCGAGGTCGCGACGACGGCCACGAGGTCCAGGTCGCTGCCGACTCCCCAGTCGCCGCGCGCGTAGCTGCCGAAGTAGCCGATACGACGCAGGCCCTCTCGCGCGGCGAACTGCCGGGCGCACCAGGCCCGGACCGCGGCATCGACCGTCTGGCGGTCAGGCCATCTGAGCACGGACGAATGCAAGGATCGCACGGGCATGGCCAAGGGCCTCGTTGCTCTGCAGGGGGCCGTAGTGTTCGAAAGGCGCGCCTTCCGGGTGGCCGTTGGGATAGCGGCTCGGGACGTAGAAGTTGTCCAGGACCATGCCGCGGTTGATAAGGTCGGCGGGAGGCGCGGCCGGCAGCTCCCGCATCAACCGGGCTACGACATGACCCCATGCTTCCTGACCCTCGTGCAAGTGCAGGGCCTTGACGGCTTTCTCCGCTGCTTGCTGGCACGCGAAACAGGCCCAGTCGTGGTGGTCCTCGCTCTGGGCCAGGTTCGCGAGTTCGAGATCCCTCTCGGCCTGAGCGAACCAGTCACGGGCGCGATTGGCCATGGATTTCTCCCCGTTCGATTCTGACGTCATGATACCTCCAGCGTGACGGGATGGGCAAGCCATCGACTGATGAGCGTGCGTCCGGTGAGCGCCCGCCGCGAAGCAGGATCGAGTCCCGGCGGCGTCGCGGTGGCGGAGTGCATTGCTCGTATTTAGACTCCCCACTCCTGAGATTGACAGGCCGGCCAGGCCGGCACGCGCTTTCCCAGCGGCGGTCTGGTGATGCAACAGGTGCCCGAGACGGTCGGCCCCTATCGCCTCGAGCGGGAGCTCGGACGCGGTGGCATGGGCGTGGTCTATCTGGCCCGCGATCCGCGGCTGGACCGCACCGTGGCGATCAAGGCCCTGCCCGCCGACGTGGCCGCCGATCCCGACCGCCTCGCGCGTTTCCAGCGCGAGGCGAAGGTGCTCGCCGCGCTCAACCATCCGCACATCGCGGCGCTCTACGGACTCGAGGAGGCGCACGGACGACAGTATCTCGTCCTGGAGCATGTCGCCGGGCAGACGCTCGAAGCCGCCTTGCGTCGCGGACCGCTGCCCATCGACGAGGCGCTCGCGATCGGCGTCGCGGTGGCGGCCGCGCTGGAAGCGGCCCATGAGCAGGGCGTGGTGCACCGCGACCTCAAGCCGGGCAACATCATGGTCGCGCCGGATGGCGGCGTGAAGGTCCTGGACTTCGGCGTCGCCCGCATCGGCGAGGCGCCGGCGGCCGGGTCCGCGTCGAATTCGACCGCGGCGCCCACCATCGCCACGCCGCCGTCCCCGCGCAGCTTCGCGCCGGCGGACAGCCCGACCATGCCGGGCGTCGTGATGGGCACCGCGGGCTACATGTCGCCCGAACAGGCGCGGGGCAAGACCGTCGACCGCCGCAGCGACATCTTCTCATTCGGCTGCCTGCTCTTCGAGATGCTCGCGGGCCGGCGCCTGTTCGAGGGCGAGACCGTCAGCGACGTGCTCGGTGCCACGATGCACAAGGACCTCGACCTCGACGCGCTGCCGCCGGCGACGCCGCCGGCGGTGCGTTACCTGCTGCGACGCTGCCTGGCCCGGGATCGCGCGCAGCGCCTGCGCGACATCGGTGACGCGCGCCTCGAACTGGAGGCCGCGCTGGCCGATCCCGCGGGGGCGTCGTTCGGAATGGGGCCGGCGCCGCCGGTCGCGCCGGCCAGGCCCGCAGCATGGTTCGCGGCGCGCGGTTGGCGCGCGCTGGTCGTGCTCGTGATCGGCGGTCTGCTGATCGCCGCCGGCGCGTGGTCGCTGGCGATTCGACACGCGGGAGGCGCCGCGCGGCCGCCGGCCGACGCGGCCTTCCTGACGATCCCGTCGCGCACGAGCGCGTATTTCCGCGCGACGGGCAGCCGCATCTCGCCCGACGGCCAGCACGTGTTCTTCCACGCCAATCCCGCCGACGGCGGGCCGCGCCAGCTGTGGGTGCGGCCGCTCGCTTCGTTCGCCGCCAGGCCGTTGCCCGAGACGAGCCTGGCGAGCGGCGCGTTCTGGTCGCACGACAGCCGTGCCATCGCCCTGCACCAGGACGGCAAGCTGTGGTCGGTCGCGATCGACGGCGGTTCGCGGCGCCTCATCGCGCAGGTGGGGGGCAACCTCGGCGCTTCCTGGGGCGCCGATGACGTGATCCTGCTCGGGCGGCTCGGCGGCGGACTGCTCGCCGTGCCGGCGAGCGGAGGCACGCCGCAGGTCGTCACCGAACCGGCCGTCGACCGCTTCGAGGAGAGCCACGCACACCCGCGATTCCTGCCCGACAGCCCGTGGTTCTTCTACGTCGGGCTGACGTTCCCGCCCGACGAGGCGATCCCCGTGCGCAGACTGTACGCGGGCCGGCTGGGGTCGTCCGAACAGGTGACCATCGGCGAGATCAACTCGCCGGCGTGGCTGGCCGGCGGCGACCGCCTGGTGTATGTGGAGGACGGCAGCGTCCGCGCCGCGCCGTTCGATGTGCGTGCGATGCGTATCGCCGGCGCGGCGCGCACCATCGCCGACGAGGTGTGGTATTTCCGGCCGACCGGCGAGACCAATCTGAGCGTCTCGCGCGACGGCGTGCTGGTGTACGTCCCCGTGATCTGGGACACCCAGCTGACCTGGTTCGATCGCCGCGGCGTTCGCGGCGCCGGCGTGGCGGGGCCGAGCTGGTACGAGCAGCACCTGCGCATCAGCCCGGACGGCCGGCACGTCGCGGTGGCTGTGATGGACCGGCGCACGTCGCTGGCCGACATCTGGATCTACGGCCTGCAGCGCGATACGGCCCGACGCCTGACGTCCGATCCGCGCTGGGAGGGTACGCCGATCTGGAGCCGCGACGGCGCGACGATCTATTTCTCTTGGGATCGCGACGGGCCGCCCGACATCTTCGCGCTGCGGGCCGACGGCGCCGGCGAGCCGGACCCGGTGTACCGATCGGCCAGCGCCGTCTTCAGCGCCGACACGTCGCCCGACGACGCGTCGCTGGCGTTCTGGACGCAGACCGCGGGGACCGCGCTGCAGTTCCGGCCTTTGCGCGACGGCGGTCCGGCGCGAACGCTGTGGGCGGCCAGAGGCGCCGAGTACGGGGGCCGCATCGCGCCCGACGGCGCATGGATCGCCTACATGTCGAACGAGACCGGGCGCTCGCAAGTCTACCTGGCATCTTTGCGCGAAGACGGGCGGCGCGTCCAGGTCTCGACGCAGGGCGGCTCCTTTCCCGCTTGGGGACCGGACGGCCGCAGACTCTACTATCTGGAACCGACGCTCCGCCAGGAAGCGGCCGGCACGCGCCTTATGGAGGTGGATCTCGGTTCGCCCGCGGCGATCGCGCATCCGCTGCCGCGGCTGCTGTTCGAGACGCGCGAACGGATCGAGGCGTTCGACATCGCGCCCGACGGCGCGCGTTTCCTGCTCCAGCTGGCGCTGGAGGACGCGCCGGAGATCCGGGTCATCCTCAACTGGTAGCGACGCCGGCCCGCGGCGAACTCACGCGCGCGCGACCGCAGCCTGCAGCCGCCGCGCCCGCACCTGGCAATCGCAGATCTCCACCATGACGCCGAGTTCAAGGCGCTCGACGTTCAGCACCAGGTCGTAGTGGCAGGGGTCGTGCACGTCGGCCTTGAAGTAGCTGCGCACGAAGGCGGCGCGTGCCGCGTCGATGCGGGCCAGCTCGTCCTGGGCCCGACCGCGCTCGCCGTCGCGCTTGCGCTGCAACGCCGTGCGGCGATGCCGCTCGCTCGCGACCAGGCGCAGCCTGAGGTCGGCCCGGTCGCCGAGGATGAAGCCGGCGCCGCGGCCGACGAAGACCGCGCCCCCGGTCTCGGCCAGCGTCTTGACCGTGGTCGCGAGCGCCAGCGCATAGTCGTCGCGTAGGAACAGGCGGCCGCCCAGGATGCCGCGCACCCAGGTCTCGACGCTGTTGGCCAAGCCCTCGTCGAGCTGGGCCACGAAATCGCGGCGCAGGCCCGTGTCGCTGGCGATGCGGTCGATCAGCTCGCTGTCCCAGACCTGCACGCCGAGGCGACTGGCCAGCGCGGCCGCCAGCTCGGCGCTGCGGCAGCCCGCGAGGCGGCTGATCGTCACGACGGGCTTCCTCGGCGGCGGGGCCGCGGCGGGCTGCTCGCGCAGCAGGGCCCGCAGGTGGTTGTACTGGTGGATCTGCCGGGAGATGAGCGTTTCGATGACGGATCCGGGCATGGCACACCCCCTTGTTCCGTGTGCATCCGATCCTGAGATAATTATACGGCATCGCGGCGGTCCGTGGTAGATTCAGCCGCGAATTCCGCGGCGAAGCCGCCGCGCGGAGCCTATGGGCGCGAACCGTGGAGAACGCGGCATGAAGCATCCCAAGACGCTCTTCGTGACGACGATCGTGCTCGGTCTGTTCTCGTTCGTCGTGCTGGTCTTCGAGCGGCTGGCGCTGGCGGACATCATGCAGGGCCGCGAGCCCGATCTGCGCCTGGAGTGGGCGGTCGTCCACGCGGCGTTCCTGCCGGTGCTGCTGTTCCATATCCTGGGGCTGGCCTCCGCCATCATGGCGGTCAGGCTCTTGCGCCGGCAGCGACCGTGACGCCGAGCGGCGCTCAGTAGGACATCGAGTCCAGCTTCACCTTGCCCTGGAACACCCGGTAGATGTGGAAGGTGTAGGCCACCACCAGCGGCATGCCGATCGCCGCCATGATGAGCATGGTCTGCAGGGTCTTCGTCGAGCTCGACGCGTTGTAGATGGTCATGCTGTGGGCCGGGTCGGGCCGCGCGTGGATCATCTCGGGGAACATGCCGACGCCGAACAGCGCCAGGAGCAGCAGCATCGCCGCGCACGACGAGAAGAACGCCCGCAGCTCGCGACCGCGGTGCATCTCGCGCGGGATGTTCGCGATCGCCAGCACGCTCAGCGCCGGCAGCGCGAACAGCAGTGGCTGCTCGCGGAAGGGATCGGCCATGTGCGGCAGGTAGAGCAGCGTCGCCATGGTCACGATCACGTAGAGCATGATGAACGCGATGATCGCCGGTCGCACCCAGGTGCGCACGCGGGCGTTCAGGTCGCCCTCGGTCTTCATGACCAGGTAGATGGACCCGTGCATGAGGAACATGGCGACCACGAGCAGGCCGGTCAGGACCGTGTACGGGTGGATCTGCTGCCAGAGATCGCCCTGGTAGCGGAAATTGGCCTCCAGCGGCACGCCCCAGGCCACGTTGCCCAGCGCGACGCCGATCAAGAGCGAGGCGAGCAGGCTCGAGATCGAGAAGGCCCAATCCCAGAAGCCGCGCCAGCCGGCGCCTGGGCGCAGGCTGCGCACGTGGATCGAGACGCCGCGGAAGATGAGCATGAAGAGCAGCAGGATGAACGCCACGTAGAAGCCGCTGAACGCCGTGGCGTAGACGTGGGGGAACGCGGCGAAGAGCGCGCCGCCGCCTGTCACCAGCCAGACCTGGTTGCCGTCCCAGAAGGGACCGATGGCGTTCAGGAAGATGCGGCGGTCGCGGTCGCCGCGCGCCAGCAGATGCAGACCGCCCACGCCGAGATCGAAGCCGTCGAGCACCGCGTAACCCGCCAACAGCACGCCGACGAGCACGTACCAGATCTCGTTGTACAGTTCGGGCGTCATGACGAGACCTCCCCGGTGCGGGGCATGTCTTCGCTGCGCGGACCATGCTTGATCTTCTGGTCCAACAGGACGAGGAAGACCACCAGCAGCGCGATGTAGATGAGCGTGAAGAGGATCAGCGAGAACAGCACGTTGCCGGCCGAGACGGTGTCGCTCACCCCGTCGGCCGTGCGCATCAGACCGTAGACGATCCACGGCTGGCGGCCGATCTCCGCCGCCGCCCAGCCGACCTGGTTGGAGATCTGCGGCAAGAGCACCGCGAACACGAAGATCCACAGCAGCCAGCGGCGGCCGAAGAGCGCGCCGCGCCAGGCGAGCAGGCCGCCGCCCCAGGCGAGCACGATCAGCGTCATGCCGATGGCGACCATCAGGTGGTAGAGCTGGAAGGTCAGCTGCACCGGCGGGCGGTCGGCGGGCGGCCACTCGTTCAGCCCGCGCACTTCGGTCTGCGTGTCCTGGCCGATGAGCCAGCTCAACAGGCCGGGGATCTTGATGCCGTGCACGGTCTGGTTCGCCTCGTCGACCCAGCCGACCACGGTCAGGTCGGCGTTCTTGCCCGTCTGGTAGACGCCCTCGAACGCGGCCAGCTTGGCGGGCTGGTGCCGGGCGACGGTGACGGCGCTGTCGTGGCCCGAGGCGAGTTGGCCGAGCGAGGCCACCATCGCCACGGCGAAGGCGATCTTCATGGACGTGCGCGCGAACTCCAGGTGCTGGCGGCGCAGCAGGTAGTAGGCGCCGACCGAGATGACGAAGAAGGCACCGGCCTGCCAGCAACCCATGAGCGTGTGCCAGAGCCGATCGAGGGTCGACGGATTGAGCACCGCTTCCCAGAAGCTCGTCAGTTCGGCCCGCGGACCGACCGCGGTCTCGACGATGTGGTAGCCGGCGGGGGTCTGCATCCAGCTGTTGGCGACGATGATCCAGATGGCGCTGAAGTGCGCGCCCAGACAGACCATGCAGGTGGCGAAGAAGTGCATGCCGTTGCTGATGCGGTCCCAGCCGAAGAGCAGCAGCGCGAGGAATCCCGACTCGAGGAAGAAGGCGAAGATGCCCTCGGCGGCCAGCGGGCTGCCGAAGATGTCCCCGACGAAGCGCGAGTACTGGGCCCAGTTGGTGCCGAACTGGAATTCCATGACGATGCCCGTGCCGACGCCGAAGGCGAAGATCAGACCGAAGATGCGCACCCAGAAACGCGTGAGCTGATGATAGATCGGCTGTCCGGTGCGCAGGTACTGGCCTTCCATGAGCACCAGCACCAGGCCGAGGCCGATGCTCAAGGGCGGGTAGATGTAGTGGAAGCCGATGGTCAAGGCGAACTGCAGGCGGGACAGCATGACGACGTCCATGGCGGCCGCTCCTGGCAGGAGGTACATCGCGCACGCGCCAATGATCCACCGCCGGGCGCCGGATTGCCAGTCCCTTGTGGGGCGCGTGGTGCGCGAGCCGCGCCGCCTGCCGCCCCGCGTCCGCGCGACCGCCGCCGGCGCCGAAAAGTCGATTGCCTTTTCGGCGGGCAGGTCTTACGGTTGCCCGGTCAGCGCGGGAGGCGTCGCAACCATGATCTCTCAGACCCAGTCCGGCAACCCCCTCACCTGGCCCGTCCTCAAGACGTCGGTGAGCCGCAAGGTTGTCGTCTCGCTCTCCGGGTTCTTCCTGATCGTCTTTCTCGTCGTCCACCTCGGCGTGAACCTGACCATGCTGGCCGGCGCGGACACCTACAACGCGGCGGCGCACTGGATGGGGTCGAATCCGCTCATCGTGGCGATGCGGCCGGTGCTGGCCCTCGGCTTCCTGGTGCACATCGTGCTGAGCGCCCTCCTGTGGGCCGGCAACCTGCGGTCGCGGCCGCAGCGCTACGCGATGGTGGACCCCGCCGGCGGCAGCACCTGGGCGTCGCGGAACATGCTCATCCTGGGCGCGCTGGTCGTCCTCTTCCTGGCGCTGCACCTGTCCAGCTTCTCGATCCGCATGACCTTCGGGTCGCCGCCCATGACCGAGGTCGGTGGCGCGCTCGTCAAGGACGCCTACGCGATGGTCACCGAGCGCTTCGCGCTCTGGTGGTACGTCGCGCTCTACGTCGTGGCCATCGTCATGCTGGGCCTGCACCTGTCGCACGGCTTCCAGTCGGCCATCCAGACGCTGGGGCTGAGCGACGTCCGCTGGCGCCGCCGGTGGACCTGCCTCGGAAACGTCTACGCGATCGTCGTCGCGGCGGGATTCGCCTTCCTGCCGATCTTCTTTTTCGTCCGAGCCCAGTTGAGCAGCGCGCCATGACAAATCTCGACGCCAAGATCCCGGCCGGGCCGCTGGCGGACAAGTGGCCTACGCATCAGGAACACCTGCGCCTCGTCAATCCGGCCAACCGCGGCAAGCTGGACATCATCCTGGTCGGCACCGGCCTGGCCGGCGCGTCCGCCGCCTCGAGCCTCGGCGAGCTGGGCTACAACGTGAAGGCGTTCTGTTTCCAGGACAGCCCGCGGCGCGCCCACTCCGTCGCGGCGCAGGGCGGCATCAACGCGGCCAAGAACTACAAGAACGACGGCGACAGCGTGTACCGCCTGTTCTACGACCTCATCAAGGGCGGCGACTACCGCGCGCGCGAGGCGAACGTCTACCGCGCCGCGGCGGTCAGCAATCAGTCGATCGATCAGCTCGTCGCCGCAGGCGTGCCGTTCGCCCGCGAGTACTCGGGCTACCTCGACAACCGCTCGTTCGGCGGCGTCCAGGTGTCGCGCACGTTCTACGCCAAGGGCCTGACCGGCCAGCAATGCCTGCTCGGCGCCTACTCGGGCCTCATCCGGCAGGTCGCCAAGGGGCGCGTCACGATGTACCCGCGGCGCGACATGCTCGAGGTCGTCCTGGTCGACGGCGTCGCGCGCGGCATCATCACGCGCAACCTCGTGACCGGGGCGCTCGAGCGGCACACCGGGCACGCGGTCGTCCTGGCCACCGGCGGCTACGGGACCATCTACTACCTGTCCACGCTGGCGCTGGGCTCGAACGCGACGGCCGCCTGGGCGGCGCACCGCAAGGGCGCGTACTTCGCCAACCCCAGCTTCGTGCAGATCCATCCCACGAGCCTGCCGCAGCTGAACGACTACCAGGCGAAGCTCACGCTGATGTCCGAATCGCTGCGCAACGACGGCCGCATCTGGGTGCCCCAGCAGAAGGGCGACAAGCGCCATCCCAACGAGATCCCCGAGGCGGAGCGCGACTACTACCTGGAGCGGCGCTATCCCGCCTTCGGCAACCTCGTGCCCCGGGACGTCGCCTCGCGCGCGGCCAAGGAGCGCTGCGACGCGGGCTACGGCGTGGGCGAGACCGGCCTGTCGGTCTACCTCGACTTCAGCGGCGCCATCGCCAAGCAGGGCAAGAAGTCCATCGAGGCGAAGTACGGCAACCTGTTCGAGATGTACCACAAGCTCACCGGCAGCGATCCCTACGCCGAGCCGATGCGCATCTACCCGGCGGGCCACTACACCATGGGCGGCCTCTGGGTCGACTACGACCTGATGACCACGGTGCCCGGCCTGTTCGCGATCGGCGAGTCCAACTTCTCGGACCACGGCGCCAACCGCCTCGGCGCCGGCTCGCTCATGCAGTGCGCCGGCGACGGCTACTTCATCCTGCCGGTGACCATCGGGGACTACCTGTCCGACAAGATCAAGACGCCGCGCCTGGACGTCGCGCGGCCGGAGTTCGCCGCGGCCGAGAAGGAGGCGCAGGACAAGCTGGACCGCCTCCTGGCCGTCGGCGGCAAGCAGACCGTCACCTCGTTCCACAAGCGCCTCGGCCGCATCATGTGGGACGACTGCGGCATGGTCCGCAACGAGGCCGGCCTGAACAAGGCGCTGCAAGATCTCGCCGACCTCAAGGAGGAGTTCTGGCGGGACGTCAAGGTGCCCGGCAAGCGGGACCAGCTCAACCAGGAGCTCGAGAAGGCCGTCAAGGTCGCCGACTTCCTCGAACTGGGCCAGCTGATGTGCCGCGACGCCCTCGCGCGCCGGGAGTCGTGCGGAGCGCACTTCCGCGAGGAGAGCCAGACGCCCGAGGGCGAGGCCCAGCGGATCGACCGCGAGTACGCCTACGTCGCCGCCTGGGAGTATCGCGGTGAAGGCGTCGAGCACCAACTCCACAAGGAGCCGCTCGTCTTCGAGAACGTGGAGATCAAGGAGCGCAGCTACAAGTAGGACGCAGAGGAGCGAACCGTGGGGCGCGTCGCGGCCGCGCGACGGCCCGCCCGCAACCGCGATCCCGGGGATCGAGACAAGGCTATGAAGATCAAGCTGAAAATCTGGCGCCAGGCCAACGCCGCCGCGAAGGGTGGCTTCGTGCAGTACGAGCTCGACGGCGTCTCGCGCGAGATGTCGTTCCTAGAGATGCTCGATTACCTGAACAAGACGCTCATCGAGGGCGGCCAGGAGCCGGTCGTCTTCGAGCACGACTGCCGCGAGGGCATCTGCGGCAGCTGCTCGCTGTTCATCAACGGTCGCCCGCACGGGCCGGCCGACGAGACGACGACCTGCGAGCTGCGGATGACGAAGTTCGCCGATGGCAGCACCATCGTCATCGAACCCTGGCGCTCGCGCGTCTTCCCGGTGATCTGCGACCTGATCGTCGACCGCTCGGCGTTCGACAAGATCATGCAGGCCGGCGGCTTCATCTCCGCGACCGCGGGGGCGGCGCCCGAGGCCAACTCCATTCCCATCGCCAAGGACCACGCCGACGAGGCCGTCGACGCGGCGGCCTGCATCGGCTGCGGCGCCTGCGTGGCGGCGTGCCCGAACGGTTCGGCCATGCTCTTCGTGGCCGCGAAGGTGTCGCAGCTGGCGCTGCTGCCGCAGGGCCGCACCGAGGCCAAGCAGAGGGTGCGGGACATGGTGGCCAAGGCGGACGAGCTGGGCTTCGGCTCCTGCAGCAACGTCGGCGCCTGCGAAGCCGAGTGCCCCAAGGGCATCAAGCTCGCGCACATCGCCCGTCTGAACCGCGAGTTCCTGCGGGCCGGGTGCTGATCCGCGGACTCCGGGTTGTTCCACGAAGACTGTTGCTACCGCCATCTTAGTTCTTGTCCTAGGAGGCCTTGGCCGGTTTCTGCGCCAAAGACGCTTAACTCTTTTCACGGCAACTGGTTGATCGCCCTGGCAACAATCTTCGCGGCACAAGGCATGATTCCGGGAGTTCGCCGCCATGCCCTATTGCAGATAATCCATTATTGTATATAATATGTCCAGGACATAAAGTAGATACCAGAAGGGACCGGACCATGCACGCCACCACCCAGCCGCCGGATCGGCCATGCGCGTCGCGGTGATCGGCGCCGGCGTTTCCGGCCTGGTCGCGGCGTACCTCCTGCGCCGCGCGCACGACGTCGTGGTGTACGAGTCCGAGACGCGCCTCGGCGGGCATGTGCACACCGTCGATGCCCACGACGACGACGGCCGTCCGCTGTCCGTCGATACCGGGTTCATCGTCTTCAACGAGTCGCATTATCCGGCGTTCTGCCGGCTGCTCGAACACCTCGGCGTCGCCTCGCAGCCGAGCGACATGAGCTTCTCGGTGCGCGACGACCGCGACGGCACGGAATACCGTGGCTCGAGCCTGGACACGCTCTTCGCCCAGCGCCGCAATCTCCTGCGGCCGCGCTTCTGGGGCCTGGTCGGCGATCTGCTGCGCTTCCTGCGTGAAGCGCCATCGTTGCTCGCTGCCGATCCGGACCTGACGCTCGGCGCCTGGCTCGACGCGCGCCGCTACGGCCGCGCCTTCCAGGAGCAGCACATCCTGCCGATGGGCGCGGCCCTGTGGTCCATGCCGCTGCGGGACGTGCGCGCCTTTCCCGCCCGGCACTTCGCCGCGTTCCTGGCCAACCATCACATGCTGCAGATCAAGGGGCGGCCGCAGTGGCGGGTCATCCGCGGCGGCTCGCGCACCTACGTCGAGGCGCTGGTCCGTGGCTGGCGCCACGAGATCCGCAGCGGCGCGCCGGTCGAGAGCGTCCAGCGGCTCGACGGCGCGGTCCTGGTCACGGCGCGGGGCGGCGACCCGGAGCGGTTCGACCACGTGGTCCTGGCCTGCCACAGCGACCAGGCCCTGCGCCTGCTGGCCGACCCCAGCGACCGCGAGCGCGAGGTGCTCGGCGCGATCCCCTACCGCGACAACGACGTGGTCCTGCACACGGACGCCGCCGCGGCGCTGCCGCGCCGGCGGAAAGTGTGGGCGAGTTGGAACTATCGACTCAGCCCGGCCGTATATGACGGCGGCGGCGGCGCCACTCCCCCCATCGGCGCTGCCGTCACCTACCACATGAACCGCCTGCAGTCGCTGGACGCGCGCAGGCAGTTCTGTGTCTCGCTCAACGAGACCGCGCGCCTGGATTCCGAGCGCATCCTCGGGCGCTGGACCTACGCCCACCCGCAGTTCACGACCGCCGCGGTCGCCGCGCAGAAGCGCCGCGACGCCCTGCACACGCACCCGACGACAAGCTACTGCGGCGCCTACTGGGGCTGGGGATTCCACGAGGACGGCGTGCAGAGCGCCCTGAAGGTGGCCGCGCGCTTCAGGGAGGTCCTGTGATGCAGAGCGCGCTCTACACCGGCTGGGTCCGCCATCGCCGGCACGCCCCGGTCCGCAACGAGTTCCGCTATCGGCTCTACATGGTCTACCTGGACCTCGCCGAGCTGGAGCAGGTCTTCGCTCTGCATCCGCTGTGGCGGCAGGGCGGGCCGGCCGTCGTGAGCTTCCGCCGCGCCGATTATCTGGGCGACCCCGCGCGGCCTCTCGACAACGAAGTTCGCGACCGCGTCGCCGCGGCGCTCGGCCGGCGGCCCACCGGCGCGGTGCGCCTGCTGACGCATCTGCGCACCTGGGGCGTCTGCTTCAATCCGGTGAGCTTCTACTACTGCTTCGACGAGGCCGGCCAGCTCGACGCCATCGTCGTCGAGGTCACCAACACGCCGTGGCAGGAGCGGCACGGCTACGTGCTCGACGCGCGGTCCGGCCGGCGCGGCAACGCGTTCCGCTTCGATCTCGCCAAGGAGTTGCACGTCTCGCCGTTCTTCCCGCTGGATCAGCGCTACGACTGGCAGTTCCGCGCGCCGGGACGCAGCCTCGTCGTGCACATGAACAACCTGCAGCGCGGCGAGCGCGTCCTCGACGCGACCCTCGCGCTGCAGCGCCGCGAGCTGAGCCCGCGCGCGATGACCGCGGCGCTGGTGCGCTATCCGCTGATGACCGCGAAGGTGGTGGCCGCCATCCACTGGCAGGCGCTGCGCCTGTGGCGCAAGCGCGCGCCATTCTACCCGCATCCGGCCAAGCTGGCCGCTGCGGAGCGGGAGCAGAGACCATGACGACCGAGGTGCGATATGCGAGCGCCGGCCGCCAGGGCGCTCCGGCAGGATCCGAGGGCGCCGCGCTGCGGGGCCGGCGTCTGGGCGCCACGTTGGCGCGGCCAGTCGTCGGCGCGGCCTTGAGCCGGCTGCAGACCGGCCGCCTGACCGTGCGCGAAGGCGGCCGCGCGCAGGTCTTCGGCGATCCGGCGGCGCCGGCCGGATTGCGCGCCGAAATCACGGTCCACGACCCCGGCTTCTGGACCGCGGTCCTCGCGGGCGGATCGAGCGGCGCCGCGGCTGCCTACGCCGACGGCCGCTGGGACGCCGACGACCTGACCGCCTTGGTGCGCATCATGGCGCGCAACGAGCCCGCCGCCGAGCGCCTGCGGATCTGGTTGGGCGCGCTCTCGGGACCGGTCCGCTGGCTCGGCCACCGGCGCAACCGCAACACCCGCCAGGGCAGCCGCCGCAACATCGCCGCGCACTACGACCTGAGCAACGACTTCTTCGCGCTCTGGCTCGATCGGACGCTCACCTACTCGGCGGGCCTGTTCGCCGGCGCGCAAGCCAGCCTCGAGGACGCCAGCCTCGCCAAGTACGAACGCATCTGCCGCGCGCTGGACCTCGGCCCGGACGACCACGTCCTGGAGATCGGCTGCGGCTGGGGCGGCTTCGCGATCTACGCGGCCCACCACCACGGCTGCCGCGTGACGGCGACCACGCTCAGCGCCCGGCAGCACGCCGAGGCGGTGCGGCGCGTGCGCGCGGCCGGGCTGGATCACCGCATCGACCTGCTGCGGCAGGACTACCGCGATCTCGCGGGGACCTACGACAAGCTCGTCTCGATCGAGATGATCGAGGCCGTGGGCCATCGCTACCTGCCGGAGTTCTTCCGCGTCTGCACCGAGCGCCTGCGCCGCGGCGGCGCCATGCTCCTGCAGGCGATCCTCATCCGCGACGACCTCTACGACCGCGCCCGCCGCACGGTCGACGTCATCAAGGAGCAGATCTTCCCCGGTTCGGACATCCCCGCGCGCCGTGCTCTCGAGCAGGCGATCGCGCAAGCCGGCAGCGACCTGCGTCTCGTCGAAGACAGCGATATGACTCCGCACTACGCCGAGACGCTTCGTTGCTGGCGGCAGCGTTGCGACGAGCGCGCGGCCGGGATCGCCGCGCTCGGCTTCGACCGCCGCTTCCGCCGGCTCTGGCGCTTCTACCTGGCCTACTGCGAGGGCGGCTTCCGCGAGCGGCGCATCATGAGCGCGCAGCTGCGCTACGCGCGGGGCGGCGCCGCGGCGGCGCCCGGCGCGGCCGACCGCGCGGTGCCTCTCGCCATGGATGCTGGCGCCGCCGCGCACCGGGGGTGGCCGCTGTGAATCCCGCGGTATGGACGCTGCTCGGCGCCGGCTGGCTCGGCGCGGCGCTGCTGATGGCCGGGCTGTGGCTGCTGCAGCGGCGCGCCGGCAACGCGGCGATCGTCGACGCGGGTTGGGCGGCGAGCCTCGGCCTGATGGGTGTGATCTACGGCCTCTGCGGTCCGGGCGACCCGCTGTCCCGCACTGCGGTGGCCGTGATCACCGGCCTGTGGGGCCTGCGCCTGGCCTGGCACCTGCTGCGCGACCGGGTGCTCGGCAAGCCCGAGGAAGGTCGCTACCGCGAGCTGCGCCGTCACTGGGGCGACCGTTTCCAGCCGCGGCTCTTCGGCTTCTATCAGGCGCAGGCCCTGCTGGCGGCGGTGCTCTCGCTGCCGTTCGCGCTGGCGGTCACGCGCCCGCAGGCGGGCTGGCTCGACCTCGCGGCCGTCGGCCTCTGGGCGCTCGGGCTCGGCGTCGAGAGCGTCGCCGATCGCCAGCTCGCCCGCTTCAAGCGCGACCCGGCCAACGCGGGCCAGGTCTGCGCGGTCGGGCTCTGGCGCTACAGCCGCCACCCGAACTACTTCGGCGAGTGGCTCATGTGGCTCGCCTTCGCGCTGCTCGCCCTGCCCGCCCGCGGCGGCTGGTTGGGCCTGCTGGCGCCGCTGCTGATGCTCCTGTTCATCCTGAAGATCACCGGCATCCCGCCCACCGAGGCCCAGGCGCTGCGCAGCCGCGGCGAGGCGTACCGCCGGTACCAGCGGACCACGCGCGCGTTCGTGCCGTGGCGCCCGCGGAAAGAGCGGTCGTGATGTGGTACGAGGGCCTGCTCGAGAAGGATCTGGCGCCGCTGCCGCTGCTGCGCTGGGGCATCCGCCGCCGGCTCGCCACGCGTCTGCGCCGCGAGTACGCCGGCACGCTCGCCGAGCGCCAGCAACGGCTCATGGACCTCGTCCGCCAGCTGCGCCAGAGCCCGGTCGCGGTGCACACCGATCTCGCGAACGAGCAGCACTACGAGGTGCCGGCGGCGTTCTTCGCGCAGGTGCTCGGCCGCCACGCGAAGTACTCGAGCGGCTACTGAGATCGGAAGAGCGTCGTGTAGGGAAAGAGTGTAGGATAGGGTGTA
>CAZJWO010000016.1:0-43379 GCA_964549735.1 uncultured Fibrobacteraceae bacterium
TACACCCTATCCTACACTCTTTCCCTACACGACGCTCTTCCGATCTGCAGCTACAACGATCCGCTGCGCCGCGTGCTGTCCGTCGCGGCGACGTCCCCGAACGACACGAAGTCGAGCTTCTCCAGCTACGGCACCTGGGTCGACCTCTCGGCCCCGGGCGAGCAGATCTACACGACGCACTACAACTACGTCAGCGAGCAGAGCACCTACACCACGACGCAGGGCACCAGCTTCTCGTCGCCGCTGGCGGCCGGCGCTGCGGCGCTGGTCTGGTCTTCGAACCTCTCGCTGACCCCCGCCCAGGTCTCCAGCATCCTGCGCGACAGCTGCGACAACCTCGACGCGCTCAACCCGGCCTACGCGGGCAAGCTCGGCGCTGGCCGGATCAACCTCCTGCGCGCCCTCGGCGACAACGTCCAGGAAGTGCCCGGCGAATTCCTCCTGCTGCGCGACGCCGTGCACAGCGCTTCGGTCGGCGACACGATCAAGGTGCTGGCCAGCCATCCGCTGCAGACGGTCACCCTGCTCGGCAAGAGTCTGCAGATCCTCGGCGGCTACGCCGAGGGCTACGTCGTGCGCGATCCGCTCGGCACGCCGACCGTAATCTCCGGCAACGCGGACAATTCGGCGGTCCAGTATTCCGGAGCGGTCGACCAGACCAGCGTGCTCGACGGCTTCCGCCTGCAGGACGGCGGCGGCCGCCTCTTCACGAACCCGTTCAGCGGGCGCTATGGCGGCGGCATGCTCTTGAACGGCATCTCGCCGACCCTGCGCAATCTCGTGTTCACGAACAACGCCGTCGGCAGCGGCTCGACGCTGGGCCTGGGCGGCGCCCTCGCCCTGGTCAATTCCCAGGCGACGCTCGAGAACGTCGTCATCGAGAACAACACCGGCATCCGCGGCGCGGGCGTCTTCATCTACGGCGGTTCGCCGACGTTGACGGACGTCGTGATCGCCGACAACGTCCTGCTGACCACCAATCCATCGCATCAACCACTCGGCGGCGGTCTGCATATCCTGGATGCCGCGGTCACGCTGAACAACGTGCAGATCAGCGGCCATCTCGACGCCGTCCAGGGCGGCGGCCTCTACGCGTCGAGCTTGAGCACGCCGCCGGCGGTGACGATGACCGGCGGCGAGGTCAGCGACAACACGGCCGACGAATACGGGGCCGGCGTCTACATCGACAGCGGCACGTTGGATATCTCAGACGCCGTCTTCAGCGGCAACGCGCGCTCCGTCTCGGCGACCTATCTCGCCGGCGGCGCTCTCTACGCGCACGGGACCGCGGTGACCGTATCCGGAGCGACGATCGCGCAGAATCTCGCGAACAGCGGCGCGGCCGCCCTGCTGGACGCCTGCCCCACCGTGGAGATGACCGGCACGTTGATCATCCGCAACACAGGCCTGCAGTTCGGTCCCAACCTCTATATCGAGACCTGCGGCGACGCGCAGCTCGCCAACCTCACGCTGGCGGACAACCACGGCAACACCGGCCGTTCCGGCTTGTTCGCCTCCGATACGCCGATCACGGTCAGCAACACGATCAGCGCCTTCAACACGGGCGGCAGCGGCGCCGCCAACGGCATCTTCATCATCGGCGCCACCCCCACGCTGACCTGCAACAACGTCTTCGGCAACAGCGGCGCCGCGTACGGCGGCGTTACCGATCCGACGGGCACGAACGGCAACATCGCCGCCGATCCGCTGTTCTGCGATCGCGACGCGGACGACTACCGCATCCAGGTCGGCAGCCCCTGCTCGCCGGACGAGAGCGGAGCCTGCGGGCTCATCGGCGCCCTGGACGTCTGCGATTCCGCCAACAGCGTCGCCGATCCCGCCGCGCCGCTGGCGTTCCGCATCGAGGCGAACTTCCCGAACCCCTTCAACCCCTCGACCACGATCCGCTTCGCGACGCCGGCGGCCGCGCGCACGACCGTGGTCGTCTACGATCTCAAGGGACGACTGATCAAGCAGCTCCTGGACGCCGATCTGCCGGCCAGCGCCCACGCGGTGCAATGGCACGGCGACGACCACCGCGGCCGGAGCGTGGCGACCGGCGTCTACTTCTACAGGGTGACCAGCGGCGAGCACACCGCCGTCGGCCGCATGGCGTTGATCAAGTAGCGCGGCTATCTTGCGCCGCGGAACGTGACCGCGCGAACAGAGGGGACCCGCCGCCGGGCGGGTCCCTTGCCACCTCGGCAGGGGGTGCCGCCGGCCCGTCGTGGCGACTCGTTGCGGCCCCCGCAGGAGTCTTTCATGAGCACGAAGCCCTCGCGCAGCCTGGAGACTTTCGCCAACCCCGCGCCGGACCGCGACTACGAGATCGTCTTCGACTGTCCCGAGTTCACCTGCCTCTGCCCGCTGACCGGCCAACCCGATTTCGCCCGCTTCGAGATCACGTATATCCCCGACAAGTACTGCCTCGAGCTCAAGTCGCTGAAGCTCTACCTTTGGAGCTATCGCGACGAGGGCGCCTTCCATGAGGCCGTCACCAACCGGATCCTCGACGATCTGGTGGCCGCTTGCCGCCCGCGCCTGCTGGAGGTGGCCGGTGACTGGTTCGTGCGCGGCGGGATCACGACCCGGGTGCGGGCGACGTACATCGACCCGCAGTGGCGCGAGGCGGAGGCGGACTGAGCGTCCCGCCGGGAACTGCCTTCCGGACAGTGGTAGCGCGCGACGCGGCATGTTCGCTTGCGCATGCGGCGTCGCGCGCTACCGCTGTCCGGGGGCAAGCACCACGGGCACCGCCTGGCCGCACGCCGGACATGCCGCCGAGGCGAGGCGGCACTCGGCGCGGTAGCCGCGCCGCGCGATGACGACCTCGCCGCAGGATGGACAGCGCGTCTCGCGCCAGGCGGGCAGCTCGATGTTCCCGGCATAGACGTAGCGCAACCGTTCGGCGCAGATCCGGGCCGCGCGCTCGAGCGCGGCCGGCGGCGTCGCCGGCGCGTCGAAACGGTAGTCGGGGTGGTAAGCCGACAGATGCAGCGGGATGTCCGGCGAGAGGGCGGCCACGATGTCGCGCAACTCGGTGAACTGCGCGTCGCTGTCGTTGTGACCGGGGATGACCAGCTGCGTGACCTCCAGATGGACTCCGCCCGCGTGCAGTGCCGTCAGTGTCGCGAGCACCGGAGCGAGCGCCCCCCGGCACACTTCGCGGTAGAAGCGGTCGTCCGTGCTCTTGAGGTCGATGTTCGCCGCGTCCAGCCAGGGCAGCAGTTCGGCCAGCGGTTCGGGATTCAGATACCCGTTGCTGACGACCACGTTGACCAGACCCGCGGCGCGCGCCAGGCGCGCCGTGTCGCGCACGAACTCGAACCACACCAGCGGCTCGCTGTAGGTGTAGCAGATCCCGACCGAACGCTGCTCGCGGGCGAGGCGGACCACCGCGGCGGGATCCAGGTCTTCGGTCGGGCCGGTCGTCGCGCGGCTGATCCGCCAGTTCTGGCAGAACGCGCAGTGCAGGTTGCAGCCCAGGGCGGCGATCGACAGGATGGACCGCCCCGGCAGATAATGGTAGAGCGGCTTCTTCTCCATGGGGTCGAGCCCGGCCGCCACCACCTTGCCGTACTGCAACGCGATCATCCTGCCGGCGCGGTTGCCGCGCGTGCCGCAGGGACCATCCTGGCCGGGGCGCAGCTTGCAGGCGACCGGGCAGAGCCGGCAGCGCACCTCTTGCCCGTCCAGAGCCTGCCAATACGCCGCCACGACCTCGCTCATGACCGCTCCTCGAGCCGCGCCGCCGCCCAGGCGGCGACCGCGCGGACCTCCGGGTCCCGATCCGCCGACGCGACCCGCCGCACCACCTCCAGAAGATCGATCCGCCCGGTGTTCGCGGCCACCACCAGCGCGTTGCGGCGCAGTCCTTCCGGGTGGGCGCGCCACAGCGGCGTGCGGCGCAGACGCGCGCGGAACTCCTCGCTCGACATGGCGATGAGGTCGGCCAGCTCGAGATCGGCGTGCGGAGGCGACGGCGCGTACGCGGGCGGCGGCGGCGGCAACTCCGCGCGCGCGGCCTGCCGCACCGCCTTCCCGTTCCACGGACAGACTTGCTGGCACACGTCGCAACCGAACAGGCGCGCGCCCTGTAACGCGCGTTCGTCCGCGGGCGCGCGGCCTTGCCACTCGATCGTCCAGGTCGAAAGGCAGCGGCCGGCGTCGAGCACGAACGGCGCCGTGAACGCCTGCGTCGGACAGGCGTCCAGGCAGCGCGTGCAGTGTCCGCAGCGGCTCGTTTCCTGGCGAGGCGGCACGCCGCGCGGCGCCACCGCGTAGAGCGGCCGCGGCGCTCCGGCGAGGTCGGCGAGGTGCAGGTTCGCCGGCGCGACCGCCAGCAGGAGACCCGAGCCGAGCCGTTCATGGATCAGGCAGGTGTTCTTGCCGACGAAGCCGAGGCCGGCCGCCGCCGCCCAATCGCGTTCGAGGTAGGGGCCGGTGTCGACGGCGGGATACGCCGCCAGCTCGGGCCAGACCGCCTGCAGGTCGCGCAGCACGCCTTCGACCGCGCGCAACAGGACCGCGTGGTAGTCTTCGCCGCGGGCGTAGCGAGCCACGTGCGCCAACCACGCGCCGGGCGGGCCTGCAGCCGCCGCCTCGCCGGAGGGCGGAACGGGTTCCGGCGCAGCGTCTGATGGCGGCCAACCGTCGGTATACCGTTGCGCGAAGGCGAACATCGTCTGTGCCCAGGGCCGGCGGCGGCGCGGGTCGGCGCGGTCGTCCCGCGTGCGCGACAGGTAGGCCAGGCCGCCGTGGCGCCCGCGGTCGAGCCAGTCGCGCCAGGCGGCGGCGTGCGGGGCCGGGCCATCCAGCGGCACGGCACCTGCGAGGTCGATGCCATGCCGCGGACACGCCACGGCCAACTGCGCCGCGAGGTCCGCCGCCGAAACGCGCGGACCGTCCGCCGGCGGCCGCCTCATGCCGGTCGCATCCTCTGCAGAGCCTCTTGGTAGCCTGCTTCGAGCCGCCGCATGACATCGGCCACGGCCGGGATGTCATCGATCATGCCGCTGACCTGCCCGATCTCGAGCTCGCCGTCCTCGAGGTCGCCCTCGAGCATGCCGCGGCGGGCGCGACCCTCGCCGAGGTGCGCGGCGAGCTCCTCGCGCGTGGCACCGCGCAGCTCGAGCGCCGCGATCTCCTCGCTGAAACGGTTGCGCAGCAGGCGCACCGGCACGTGGCGCTTCAGCATGAGCATGGTCTCGTCGCAGCCGGCCGCCACCACGCGCTCCTTGAACGCCTGGTGCCCGCTGGATTCCCGCGTGATGGCGAAGCGCGAGCCGATCTGCACACCGTCGGCGCCGAGCGCCATGCAGGCCGCCCACTGGGCGCCGGTGGCGATGCCGCCGGCCGCAACGACCGGGATCGCCACGGCCGCCACGCACTGGGGCACCAGCACGAGCGTCGTCAATTCTTCGCGGCCGTTGTGACCGCCGGCCTCGAAACCTTCGCAGACGACCGCGTCGCAACCGGCTTCTTCGCACTTGCGCGCGAGCACCGGCGAGGCCACGACGTGCAGGACCGTGCAGCCGTGCGCCTTCAGCTTGCCGACGACGCGGCGCGGCGAACCGGCGCTGGTGACGAACAGGCGCACGCCGGCGGCCAGCGCCAGCTCCAGGATCTCGGCGCTGTGCGGGTAGAGCAACGGCACATTGACGCCGAACGGACGCTCGGTCAGCGCGCGGCACTTCTGCAGCTGCTGCGCGAAGACGTCCGGGCGCATGCTGCCCGAACCGAGCAGGCCGAGGCCGCCGGCGTCGGCCACGGCGGCGGCGAGTCGGGCGCCGCTCATGTAGACCATGCCGCCCTGGATGATCGGTTTCTCGATACCGAGCAGGCGGCAGAGGCGATTGCCGGACCAGTCCATGTCGTGGCTCCTCGACGCCGGCTCGCCGGCATCACGCGTCTTCGACGCGCCCTTCGTTGTATACAGGGTCGGATCGGCCGCGGACAACCGCCAATCGCCGGCGCTTGCGTCAGCGGACCAGGCCACCGCCGCGGCGGGAGAACAGAATAGAAAAAGAATCGCAATCTCGGTTGGGCGGATATTCCGTGCGCGGAGACAATCATCCTTTGAAATCCTACCGCCGTGTCGGCTATGTTAGCCCCAGTCACTGTTCCGGGCCGCATCGCACGGGAGGTTCTCATGCGCGGTTTCATCTGTCTGGTCGGCTGCCTGGCGGTCCTGCTGATGGGGCAGGCTGCCGACGGCGGCGGCAACCACCTGGATCGTTTCGAGGTGCCCGCCGGCGCCCAGTATATCGGTTCCGCAGATTGCAGCATGTGCCATGAGGATGTCGTCGCGTTCTACCGGCATTCGCCGCATGCTCCCGAGCGCGGACTGTCGGTGCCGGGAACTGGCGTCTACGGCTGCGAGGCCTGCCACGGCCCGAGCAGCCTGCACGTCGAAGGCGGCGGCGACGGCTGGGTGCTGACCGGCGCCATGCTCAACGGCCTGGACGGCGACCGGCGCGCCGCCATGTGCACGCAGTGCCACGTCAGCATGGACCTGCACTATCCCGACAGTCCGCATGCCGGCACGGGAATCGGTTGCGCCGACTGCCACGGCGATCAGGTGCACTACGGCAGCAAGACGAGGCCGGCGGGCGACTTCCGCAACCAGACCGAGTTCTGCTTGCAGTGCCATGCCGCGGTGGTGGCCGAGTTCCGCCTGCCGTTCCGGCACCGGGTGCTGGAGGGGCAGATGTCGTGCAGCGATTGCCACGACCATCACCGGGGGCTGGACCCCGCCGCCTGGGACGGCGTCAACCAGACCTGCCTGGGCTGCCATCCCCAGATGGCCGGTCCGTTCGTCTTCGAGCACAGCGCGGTCAGCGGCGAGGAGTGCCTGAGCTGCCACCGCCCGCACGGCTCGCACCATGACAAGATGCTGGCGCAGGACGGCAACAGCCTCTGCCTGCAGTGCCACTTCGAGGTGACCTTCCGCGCCGAAGACAACTGGGGCGACTGGGGCCGCTTCAGCCATGCCGGCCTGCTGGCCGGCGAAGCGCGCTGCTACGACTGCCATCGCGAGGTCCATGGTTCGAACGTGTCCCCCAGCTTACGGGATCGGTAAAGGAGGCCGGGTCATGAAGAGCTTACTGACGACGACCGCGACCGCGCTGATCCTGGCCCTCGCGCTGCCGCTGGCGGCCGCCGTGGCTGCCGCGGAGCTGCCGGCGCAAGCGCAGCGCATCTGGGCGCCGGCGGGCGACGAGATCGGCACGCAGAACCACGCGACGGCGACCGTGCTCAGCAACGAGGACAAGGGCGACGAGGCCAAAGCCGCCGAAGACTGGGCGCTGCTCGGTGGCACGTTCGGCTACGGCCTGTTCAACTACCAGCGCCGCGCCGAGTCGAGCCATCTGCTGGTCCTGCGCGGCGCGGGCGGCAACCTGGAAGGCTCGGGGCTGGCCGGGGATGTCGCGCTGCGCAGCGCGGCGCCCGGAATCTACGGCTTGCGCCTCGCCTACGGCGCCCACGACCTGTATTACGACCGCGACAGCGAGATGCGGTCGCCGTCGTTCCCGCTGCCGCCGGCACCGCCGGCCCTCGCGGGCGCGCCGCACCTGAGCTGGCGGCGCGGCGTCATGGACCTCCGCTACCAGGTGCGCGACGGTCTGCAGGTCGCGGGCGGCTTGAGCGATCTGCGCCGCGAGGGCCGCAAGTCGAGCCTGCTGCGCGGCTCCTGGGCGAGCGGCGACTTCCCGCCGGCCGTGCAGGCCGTCGACACGCGCGTTTACGAATTGTGGGTGGGCGGCACGCACCGCACGGGACGTCTGGCCTCCGAACTGCGCCTCGGCATGCGGGGCAGCGACGGCAGCCGCGACCACCAGCGGCTGGAGCGGCACATCTACGACGACGATCGCAAGGAATACCAGGGCCGCCTGAGCGCGGCGTACGACGTCAGCCCGGACACGCGGCTGCTCGTGCACGGCGGCCTGGCTCGCCTCGAGCACCTCGGCACGGAATCGTGGGGAACGCAGATGCGCTCCGCCGCCGTCGACGGCGACACCGAGACGCAGGTCGGCCAGCTGGCCGTCTTGTCGCGGCTCGCCCCGGCGACGACGCTGCGCGCCTCGGCGAGGTTCTCGGCCCAACGCTCCGATATCCGCGTCGATGAGGACCGGAGCATCCTGTACGCCGCCGACCGCAGCCGCGATCGGCAGGACTACCGCCTGGTCGTCGACAACGCCAGCCTGCGCGACACCCGCCTGCGCCTGCAGTATCGCTTCAGCAAGATCAGCCAGGAGGATGCCACGGCGACGGACGACCGTCCCGACTGGAACCCCGGCGACACCCAGACCCTCGATCAGCAGACGACGCGGCACGATGTGTCGTTGCAGTCGCGCACCCGCCTCAACCGCCAGGCGCGGCTGAAGCTCGGCCTGCAGTACATGACCGTCGACGTCGATCAGGACCGCACCTGGGACACTGCCTCGGGCGAGGCCTGGTACGGGGTCCTCGGCGATCACAAGCGGTCCCGCCTGGGCTGGGACGTCGCCTTGCAGCTGCGCCCGCGGCCCGATCTGCCGGTCGACCTCGGATACCAGGGCCGCGACCAGACCTTCGAACGCACCGAGGCGGGCGGCGAGACCACGTGGCGGGCCAACCGCCTCTTCGCCAACGCCAACTGGCTGGCCGAACGCCGGCTGACGGTCTACGGCATGGTCTCTTACGGCAAGGAGACGTACGAGCTGACCGGCGTGCAGGACCCCGCCGCCGGCATGGGCGCCTTCAACTACGACGGCACGACCCTGCGCTTCATGCCGGGCGCCGTGCTGCAACTCGCCCGCACCCTGCAGATCGAGGGCATGTACGAGGCGATCCGCTACGAGAACGCCGGCCACGAATCGGCGCACCTCGACGCCGTCCAGGCCGATCACGACCGCGGACTGGTGCGCGCGAGGTGGCAGGCGCGGCCGCAGCTGGCCGTCAGCCTGAGCTATCAGCGTCACATGTTCGACGAGAATCGCTGGGACGATTACATCCAGGACCTCTACGCCGTCTCGCTCAGCGGCACATTCTAGACCGCGCTCTGGTCGGCGCTGGCCGGCGAGCCGGCGCGGCGAAACGGCAGCGGGCCCCGTCATGGCGGGGCCCGCCGCGTTTCGGCGCCGTCGATCGCCCCCAATGAAATCCACTCGCATTGTCACAATAAAAACAGATCTTGACAGGAGAATCACAGCCGATAGCGTTGTGGTCGGTGAACGTTCGCTTACCTGCTCCTGCGGGGGTTCGCGCCTTGTCCTCGCACCATGCTGGCAACCGGCGCCGGGAAATCATCGAGCGGGCCTCCCCGCTGTTCTCGCGGCACGGGTACGCCGGGACTTCGATCCGCCTCATCGCCGGAGCGTGCGACATCACCGAGGCCGCCATCTACAGGCATTTCGAGAGCAAGCTGAGCCTCTACGAGGAAGTGCTGCGAGAAAAAGCCGCGGCGCACGACATCGCCGGCTATCTCGCGCAGCACAGACGGCGTGGAACCGTCCACGACATCTTGACCGCCGTATCCCGACACATCATCGGTCTGACGCAGGCGGACCCCGATCTGATGCGGCTGGTATTCACCAACAGCCTCGACGACGGCGCCGTCGCCAAGGTCCTCTTCCAGGAGATCCGCCTGCCCTACGTCGAATTCCTGCGCCAGGAGTTCGCCGAGAGGATGGCGGCAGGCGAGATCATCCGGATCGAACCCGCGCTGACGAGCCGCTGCTTCGTGGGTATGGTCATGGACTGCGCCCTCAACCTGGGCATCTGGGAGACTCTGCAACCCAGCGGCCACGCCCCCACCGACGTCTACCTCAACTCCTCGATGATCATCGCGCGCGGTCTGTCGCGGCGGCTGCAGGCCTCGCAATCCAGTCCCAACCCATTCCCCGGGAGCGAATCATGACGCAGCGAGCTGTTTCCGTCGTGCTACCGCTGCTGGTTCTGGCGGTCGTGCTCTGGGGGTGCGACAACGACACCTCCAACGATATCGTCGGACCAGGCGGCGCGCCTCAGAAATCGTGCCTCGGCTGCCACTCGAGCGAAGCGGCGCTCAAGGCGGCCCTCGGCTCGACCAAAGCGATCGTCGCCGTCGCGAACAAGGACGACGGCTGAGGCGGCAGCGTGCCCGAGCTGGAAGCTTGGCAAAAAGTCATCATCACCGGCAACAACGGCAACGTGTTCCTCGCGAGCGTGCATGGGCCGAACTACAACGGCGACCTGCACCATCCGCTCTCCTGCCAGCACTGCCACGGCGGACAGCCCGACGGGTCGTTCGCGACCATGGCCGAAGCCCACGTCGGCTTGATCGCCGACCCCAGCGCCACGGGACCTTCCGGCTGCGTTGCCTGCCACGACGGAAGCGACGGGGTCCCCATGCGATCGGCGTGCGATGGCTGCCACGCCGAGATCGTGACACGAACAGCCAACAGCCTGCACACGACGCAGCAAGGTTACTTCACCGCGATCGAGCAGCGCGGCGGCATGTTCACGGCGAGCCACGAGCCGTGGTTCGAGGCCCGCTGCGCCGGCTGCCACACGACCTGCAGCCAATGCCATATCAGCCGCCCGAAGAGCGTCGGCAGCGGGTTCATGCTGCGCGGCGGCGTCACGTTGAGTTCCCATCGATTCTACCGGACGCCCGACATGTCCGAGCAGTGCACGGCATGCCACGGCACGCGCGTCGGCGACGACTACCGCGGCGTGCTGACCGGCCAGCCGGACGTGCACTTCAGCCGCGGCATGCATTGCGTGGCGTGCCATAGCGCCGGCGAATTGCACGGCGACGGCACGGCCTACGAGCACCGTTACCAGGTCGCCGCCATGCCCCGCTGCACCGACTGCCACGCCGGCGACGTGGCGATCGCGGCCGGGCAGGCCTGCGCCTCCTGCCATCCCGACCATCCGACCGACCACGCCCGGCGCGACATCCCCGCGGCGGACATCCATCATGCCCACCACCTCGCGCAGACCGGCGCCTGCGACAACTGCCACCACCAGGGACCGCCGGCGCGCAACCTGCCGACGCTGCAGTGCCAGGCCTGCCACTCGCAGCCCTACAAGAACTGCACGAACTGCCACGACCATACGCTCGAGCCGGGCCACACCGGCTTCGCGATCGAGCCGAGCACCATCCAGTTCAAGCTCGCGCGCAATCCCAGCCCCTACCGGCAGGAGCACGACATCGCCGTCGTCCGCCACGCCGCCGTCTCCCCGCAGACCTATGCCAACTGGGGGCTCGAACTGCCTGGCTTCGAGAACAATCCGACCTGGCTGTATTCCTCGCCGCACAACATCCGCAAGAACACCGCTCAGACCGCGCCGGTCGCCGGCGAGAGCTGCAGCTTCAGCTGTCACCAGTCGGCCACCGGGCCCGAGGGCGTGCTGCTGCGCGCAGCCGATCTCGGCGCGGCCGGATCGCCGACCTACAACGCGAACATCGGCATCGTCATTCCCGACGGTTGGCCGACCAAGAAATAGGGTGAGCTAGCGGCCGGGTTCTGGCGAGCCCGGCCAACGCACGGAGAGCGGAAGGACCGTTCGACGTTGACCAGGCCCGCTGGGCCGCGACAAGGAGTGGACAATGATTCTGCGCAAGTCCTGGCTGATCTTGATGCTGGTTGCCCTGATGGCGCTCTGGGGCTGTTCCGACGACGACGGCAACGGCACACCCAGCGAGACGCCATTCGAGGTGGTTGCCGAAGTTGTCGGAGCGATCATCAACAACAACGCCGTCACGCCCCGCGTCCTCGGGGTCGACGCCCTCTACAACGGCCTGCAGGAGACTCCGCCGGCCTATACGGTCATCGATATCCGGGCGCGGACCGACTACGATGCGGGTCACATCCCGGGCGCCTATCACAGCACGCTGGCCACGCTGCAGACCGACCTCGGCTCGATCCCCGCGGACAAGCCGTACGTCGTGGTCTGCTACACCGGCCAGTCGGCCGGCCATGCCAAGCTGGCCATGGAAGTGCTCGGCTATGAGCCGGTCTACAGCCTCGGCTGGGGCATGTGCTCCTGGAACAGCACCCTGGCGGGCAGATGGACGAACAACTGCGCCAACCTCTTGACGAACCCGGAAACCACGAACCAGAACGCCAACCTCACCACGCACGACTTCCCGGTGTTGTCGGGATCGAACAGCACCATCGTGGCCGATCGCGTGGCCGCGATGCTGGCGGGCGGTTTCAAGGGCATCGGCTTCGCGGCGATGCAGGCCAATCTGGACGACTACTTCATCGTCAACTATCACAGTCTGGCGGACTACCTCGGCGACAACGTCGCGGTCAGCGGCATCCCCGGCCATATCCCCGGGGCGTTCCAGTTCACCCCGTACCAAAGCCTCGGCATCGATCAGATGCTGGACAAACTGCCCTCGGACGACACGCCGATCGTGGTCTACTGCTGGACCGGCCAGCATTCCAGCCAGGTGGCGGCTTACCTGAACATGTTGGGTTACAACGCCTATAGCCTCACGTTCGGCGTCAACAACTTGTTCCACGATCAGCTGATCACCAACAAGTGGAATGCCGCGACGCTGTCGCGCGACTATCCGCTGGACCCGCCTGTGACCCCCTAGCGATCACGTGCCGCAAGCCGGCCGTCGCGCGGCGGGGAGGATCCGACAGGATCCTCCCCGTCTCCAGGACGCTGGCCGATCGATGCGGCGCCGGTGCCGGCAGACGCGCGCGGCCTGCGCAGCCGCCGCCGTTCACAATCCCAACTCGTCGGCCACCGACGCCAGCGCGGCGAGCACGTGCGCGATCACCTCGTCCTGCTCCAGACCCAGCGCGGCGGCGCCCGCGGCGATCTCCTCGCGGCTCACCTTGGCGGCGAAGTCCTTCTTCTTGAGCTTCTTGCGCACCGAGCGGACCTCGACCTGGGCGATCTTGCGCTCCGGGGTGACCATCGCGCAGGCCATGCAGAAGCCGCACAACTCGTCCACCGCGAAGAGCCAGCGCGCGCAGTCCGTCTCGCGCGGAACCCCGGCGTGGCTCGCGTGCGAGAGCACGGTTCGTACGAAACCCTCGGGATAACCGGCGGCCCGCAGGATCTCGGCGCCTTTCAGCGGGTGGTCCGCCATGTCGGGGTAGCGTTCGTAATCGAAGTCGTGGATCAAGCCCACGGCGCCCCAGTAGGCCTCGTCGCCGCCGGCCCGCCGGGCCGCGGCGCGCATCGCCGCTTCGACGGCGTAGGCGTGGCGGCGCAGCGAATCGCCGCGCGTGTGCTCGTGCAAGAGCGCCAGGACGCGCCCGCGGTCGTAGAGATCCGTCTGTGCTGGTCGATCGGTCACGGAACACCTCCGAGGAAATGGGGGTCGGGAACCCGGGCTCCGGTGCCTGCCGGCCTGCCGATGCGGTCGCCGGACGCCCAGGCCGCATGGCGAGTCAGCAGATTTCGGACTACCTGTCAGGTTTGGTTTGTGTTAATTTATCAAACACGGCGCGGGCCTGGCCGCAAGGTTCGGCAACCGGGAGCGCAGACGCGACATGGCCGACCACCTCATCCTGATGACCAGCTACCCCGTCGTCGGCGAGAGCAAGGCCCGGTTCGTCCCCGCCCTCGGGCCCCGCGGGGCGGCGCGCCTGCACCGGACGCTCGTCGAGTACACGGTCGCGGTCGGGCGGTCCTGGCGCGCCGAGCAGGCGCGGCGCGAGGTCGTCATCGCCTGCGAAGGGGCCACCGTCGGCGAGTTCAAGGCCTGGCTCGGCGAAGACCTCTCCTACGAGTTGCAGAGCGGCGGCAGCCTCGGCGCCCGCCTCGCCGTCTCCTCGGTCCGCGCGCTGAGCCGCGGCGCCGACCGCGTCGTGCTCAGCGGCGCCGACTGTCCGGACCTGGACGCGACGCAGGTCGCCCGCGCCTTCTTCGGCCTGGATCACACCGATTGCGTCGTCGGACCGAACCATACCGGCGGCTACTACCTCATCGGGCTGGTCGCCCCCACGCCCGCGCTGTTCGCCGGCATCCCCTGGGGCACCGGCGCGGTGCTCAGCCGCACGCTGGCGACCGCCCGGCGCGAGAACCTGCGCGTGGGCCTCCTGCCCACGCTGCCGGTCATCGGCGGCCCGCGGGACCTGATCCACGCCGCCGGGTTGCTGGCGGTCCATCCGCTCTCCGACCCCGTGGTCTGACTCCGCCGGCCGACATCCGGGCCGTCACAGCTCCAATTACAGCTCCAATTCGCTGCCGTGTTCGCGCAACCAGGCCATATGCCGGTCGTGGTCGGGGCAATGCCTGCGCACGCGCTCGCGCCAGCGCGGTCCGTGGTCGAGGTGCGCGAGGTGGCAGAGTTCGTGGACCACGACCGCGTCGACGACCGCGGGCGCGGCCATGACCAGCCGATAGCAATAGGAGATCGTGCCGCGCGCCGAGCAGCTGCCCCAGCGGCTGGTCCGCTCGCCGACCAGGATGCGCCGCGGGCGCAGGCCGACCTCCGCGGCCAGCAGCCGAGTGCGTTCGCTCAGGTGCGGGGTCGCGAACCCGCGCAGCCAGCGCGCGAGGACCGGCCGCGGATCGAGCAGCTCCGCTGGCGGCAGCTGCATCAGCAACCGGTCGTCGCCGAGCGAGATCCGGCGGCGGACCCGGCCCGCGGCCAGCGCCTGCAATTCGAGCGCGCGGGCGCGGCCGAGCAGCGGCAGCTCGCATCCGGTCGCCCAGCTGCGCACCCGCGGCCCATCCCAGACGCCGTGCTCGGTGACCTGCGCGGCGAGCCAGTCGCCGGCGCTGTCCAGCAGCGCGACCACGTCGCGCCTGGTCGCCCAGCGCGGCATGACCACCTCGGCGCCGCGGCGCCTGCTGACCACGAGACGCAGATGGCGCGCGCGACCGCTGCGGCGCAGGAGCAGGCGCAGCGGACGGCCGTGCAGCAGGTGGACCTCGGTGCGGGGGGACATCGCGAAACGGCGGCTCCTTGCGGGCAACGGTCGGGCGACCGGCGAAGAGTGCCAGGATCGAGCATTGACCGCAAGCGCTGTTCGTCCGATCCTGGGTCGCGAATCGCCGCACCGGGAGGCAAGCGATGTTCCTGCTGCGCGGCCGGCGCCGGCGCAAGCTGCTCGAGATTCCGCTGACCGGACAGCAGCGGCAGTTGCTGCACGCCGTCGCGCCGCTCTGCGCGTCGGTGCCGGCGGCCTTGCGGCCCCGCCACGAAGGGGTCGTCCAGGTGCTGCTGGCCGAGAAGCACTTCGAAGGCGCCGGCGGCCTGGAGCCGACCGAGGCGATGCGCCTGGCCGTCGCCGGCCAGGCTGCGCTGCTGCAGTTGCGCGGCGGCGCCGACTACTACCCCGGACTCGACACCGTGCTGATCTATCCCGAGACCTTCGTCGTCGAGCAGGCCGAACCCGACGAGCACGGCGTCGTGCACGAGGGCCCGGACGAGCGCGCCGGCGAGTCGTGGCAGCGCGGCGTGGTCGTCCTCAGCTGGCAGGACGCCGACAGGGAAGCCCGGCAACGGGACGGCTACAACGTCGTGCTGCACGAATTCGCCCACCAGCTCGACGACCAGACGGGCGAGGCCGATGGCACGCCGCTCCTGCCCTCGGCCGACCTCGCGGCGCGCTGGCCCGACGTCTTCCAGGCCGCCTACGAACGGCACCAGCGCAATCTGCGGCGCAGCCGTGAAGTGCTGTTCGATGCCGACGCCGCAGAGAGCCCGACCGAATTCTTCGCCACGGCCGTCGAGCTGTTCTTCGAGCTGCCGCGCGACTTGCGGCAGGAATTCGGCGATGTCTACCGCATCCTGGCGGAATATCTCGAACTCGACCCGGCCGCCTGGTCGGCGCCGATCTGACCGCGGCGAACCAGAGGAGGATGGCAGATGCCGAAACGGATCGTGAGCCTGCTCGTGGCGAGCGCCTTGCTTGGCGGCGGCGGCTGCGCGGGCATGTCCGACCTCGACCTCGGCGGCGTGCTGGGCGGCGGCCCGGCTCCGCTGGACGAGCGCACGGTCATCGCCGGCCTGAAGGAGGCGCTCAGCGTCGGCACCGAGCGCACGGTCGCGCGGACCAGCCGCCGAGACGGCTACCTCGCCGACGCGCTGCTGCGCATCGCGCTGCCGGCGGCGATCCAGGACGCGGCCCCCACGCTGCGCAGCCTCGGCCTCGGCGGCAGACTCGACGAGCTCGAGGTCTCCATGAACCGCGCGGCGGAGCTGGCGGCCAAGGAGGCGACCGGACTCTTCGTCGAGACCGTCCGCGGCATGACCGTTCAGGACGCCTGGGGCATCCTGCGCGGCCATGACACGGCCGCCACCGAATTCTTCCGCGAGCGCACTGTCGCGGCGTTGACGTCCCGCTATCGCCCGCTCGTGCAGACCAGCCTGCGCGAGGTCGGCGGCTACGCGCAGTTCGAGGACCTCAGCCAGCGCGTCGCCGCGCTGCCGCTGGTCGAGCTGCCGGACCTCGATCTCGTGGGCTACGTGACCGACCGCGCGCTATCGGGGCTGTTCACGGTGCTGGGCCAGGAGGAGCAGCGGATCCGCGCCGATCCGCTGGCGCGCACGACGGCTCTGCTGCAGCGGGTATTCGGCAGCCCGCAATGAGTCGAAAGACATCCGCTCGGGCCCGCGACCAAGCGAACGCCACCGCTACGGAATGCGGCGGCAGCATGCCGCGTGGTGTGGGGCCGGGGCGGCGTACTCCGCAGCGAAGCGAGGACATCGCCGCTCCGGCCCCGCACCACGCGGCGCTCTACCGCCGCGCCCCGTAGTTGGGCGCTTCCTTGGTGATCTGCACGTCGTGCGGATGCCCCTCCACGACGCCGGCCGGCGTGGTCCGCACCAGGCGCGCCCGGCTCTGCAGCTCGGCGATCGAACCGCAGCCGCAGTAGCCCATGCCCGACCGCAGCCCGCCCACCATCTGGAACAGCAGATCGTGCGCGCGCCCCTTGTAGGGCACGCGGCCCTCGATGCCCTCGGGCACGAGCTTGTCGGCGTCGCTGACGTCGGCCTGGGCGTAACGATCCTTGCTGCCCTGCTGCATCGCCGCCAGGGAGCCCATGCCCCGGTAGGTCTTGTAGACGCGCCCCTCGAAGAGCACCTTCTCGCCCGGCGATTCGTCGGTGCCCGCCAGGAGGCCGCCCATCATGACCGTGTCGGCGCCGACGGCGATGGCCTTGGCCGCGTCGCCGCTGTAGCGCACGCCGCCGTCGGCGACCAGCGGCACGCCGGCCGGCCGCGTGACCGCCGCCACGTCCATGATCGCCGAGATCTGCGGCACCCCTACGCCGGCGATCACGCGCGTCGTGCAGATCGAGCCCGGGCCGATGCCCACTTTCACCGCGTCGGCGCCCGCGTCGATCAACGCCCGCGCCGCCTCGCCGGTCGCGATGTTGCCGGCCATGACCTGCTGCTGCGGGTACTTTCGCTTGAGTTCGCGCACGGCCTCGAGGACGTTGCGCGAATGTCCGTGCGCGGTGTCGACGCAGAGCACGTCGGCGCCGGCCTCGACCAGCAGTTCGGCGCGCAGGATGCTCTCGGCGCCCACGCCGACCGCCGCCGCGACGCGCAGGCGGCCCAGCTCGTCTTTGCTCGCCAGCGGATAGTCCAGCTTCTTCTGGATGTCCTTGACCGTGATCAGCCCGCGCAGCTCGCCCGCCTCGTTGACGACGGGCAGCTTCTCGATGCGATGCTGGTGCAGCTTCTCGGCGGCCTGCTCGAGCGTGGTGCCCTCGGGTACCGTGATGAGGTTCGCGCTGGTCATGACCTCGTGCAGCGGCCGGCTGGTGTCGCGCACGAACCGCAGGTCGCGATTGGTCAGGATGCCCACCAGCTTGCCGTCCACGGTGATCGGCACGCCGGAGATCTTGTAGTGCGCCATGAGATCCATCGCGTCCTGGATCGACGCGTCCGGCCCCATGGTGATCGGCTTGGTGATCATGCCCGATTCGCTGCGCTTGACCCGCTCGACCTCGGTGGCCTGCGCGCGCGGATCGAGATTCTTGTGGATGACGCCGATGCCGCCGGCGCGCGCCATCGCGATCGCCATCTCCGCCTCGGTCACCGTGTCCATCGCCGCCGACAGGAACGGGATGTTCAGGCGGATGGTGCGGGTCAACCGGGTCGCGGTGTCGATGCGCGCGGGCACGACCTCGCTGTAGGCCGGCACCAGCAGGACGTCATCGAAGGTCCATCCCTCGGCGATCCGATCGGCGCGCCGGCTCTGCGGCTCCTGTTCCTGCATGGTCTTGCGCCTTCTTCCCGTGGCTGGCGTTACGATCTGAGCACGCCGATGAACGGCAGGTTGCGATACTGCTCCTCGTAGTCCAGGCCGTAGCCGACCACGAACTCCTTGGGGATCTCGAAACCGCGGTAGTGCACCGAGACGTCGGTCACGCGCGCCGCGATCTTGTCCAGCAGCACGCAGGTGCGCACGCTGCGCGGTCCGCGCGTCTGGAGCAGTTCGCCGAGGTGGCTGAGGGTCAAGCCGCTGTCGACGATGTCCTCGACGATGATGACGTCGCGGCCGGTGATGCTGGCGCGCAGGTCCTTCTCGATCTTGACGACGCCGGTCGACTGCGTGCCCCCCTCGTAGCTGGAGACCGCCATGAAATCGACCTCGTGCGGAATCGCCAGGCAGCGGGCCAGGTCGGCCAGAAAGACATAGGCGCCTTTGAGGATGCAGACCAGGATCGGCACCGTGCCCGCGTAGTCCCGGCTGATCTCGTTGCCGAGCTGGCGGACGCGCAGGCCGAGGCTCTCGGAGCTGATGAGCACGCGATCGAGGCTCGGCAGGCGGCGTAGGATGTCTTGATCGTCGAAGGTCACTCCGTCTCTCCCTTGGCTGCGTCGTTGCCGGCCGCCGCCGCGGCCGGCGCCACTTCCGGGTGCCAGCGCCGGCGTTCGCGCAGGATCTCGGCGATCTTGCTGGTGATCAGATCGATGGCCACCTGGTTGTGGCCGCCTTCGGGAATGATCAAGTGCGCGTGCCGCTTGCTCGGCTCGCAGAACTGCAGGTGCATCGGCCGCACGACCTGCTGGTACTGGCGCAAGACCGACGCCAGGGTGCGCCCCCGCTCCTGGATATCGCGCAGCAGACGCCGGACCAGCCGCTCGTCGGCGTCGACGTCGACGAACAGGCGAATGTCCATCAGCGCGCGCAGGTCGGCGTTCTCGAGCACTAGGATCCCCTCGACGAACACGATGTCCGCCGGCTCGACGCGCCGCGTGACCCCGGTGCGACTGTGCGTCGCGTAGTCGTAGACGGGCACGTTGACAGCCTCGCCCGCCCTGAGCGCCAGCAGATCGCGCACGAGCAGTTCCGTCTCGAACGCGCCGGGATGATCATAGTTGGTCCCCGCGCGGTCTTCGAGGCTGAGGTGCGAATTGTCGCGATAGTAGGAGTCGTGGTGCAGGATGGCCACGGTGCGCCCGGGCGCGGCCTCGCGCACCCGCTCGGCGACGGTCGTCTTGCCGGAACCCGACCCCCCGGCGACGCCGATGATGACGGGCGGCAGCGGATGTGCGACGCGGTGCGGCATGGACGAAAAGTATCCGGGCCGCTGGCGGCTGTCAACGCCGGGCGCCGGGGAGCGCCCCTTTCGCCTTGACTTGGCCGTGACCGATCGCTTAGCTTGGATCGCGAGGTCGCACCTTGAACGTATCTCGTTGCAAACTAAACGACATGCGTCCATCTTGCCGCAACGAGAAACCTGGCGCGACCGGCACGATCCTGGGCCTCGGCACGGACCTCTGCGACGTCGCACGCATCGCGCAGGCGACGGCCGGCAACGGCGGCGACGTCCTCGATGCCCTGTTCACCCCTGCGGAGATCGCCCGCGCGCGAGCCGGCGGCAATCCCTCCGGCGACCTGGCGGTTTGCTTCGCCGTCAAGGAAGCGGTCGTCAAGGCGCTCGCCGCCGCCGGCGGCCGGGGATCATTCTGGCAGGATATCGAGGTGACGACTGGCGGCGGACCGCCCCGCGTGGCTTTGCGCGGCCGGCTCGACGAGCTGGCGACCGCGCTGGGCGTCCAGAGGATCCTCGCCGCGCAGGGCCGGTGCCGGCGCTACGCCGTTGCCTGCGCGCTGGCTCTGAGCTGAGCGGCGGCGGACCGCGGCCGCCGCTCTGAGCCGTCTCGCGGCGAGCGGAAGACCGTACGAACCACGGAGGCTTCGGATGCACGGGACCCCCACCTACGAACAGAGGCTGCAGGGCTTCGACTGGTCGCTGGCCGCCAAGGAGCTGGGCTACGAGGACGGCCGGCCCATCAACATCGGCTGGTACTGCAGCGACCGCATCTGCCAGCTCGGCCACGCCGCCAAGCCCGCCTTGATCTGGGAAGACAACACCGGCAACAGCCGCACCTACAGCTTCGATGACGTGCGCGTCTTGACCGACGCCTTCGCCGCCTTCCTGCAGAGCCAGGGCTTGCAGCCCGGCGATCGCGTCTGCCTGTTCATGGATCGCCTGCCGGAACTGTACCTCGGCTTCCTGGGCGTGCTGAAGATGGGCGGCATCGTGCAGCCCCTCTTCTCGGCGTTCGGCGAGGACTCGCTCTGGACGCGCCTGGACAACGCCGGCACCGCGGCCGTGGTCACCCAGATGAAGCACGTGCGCAAGGTGCGCCGCATCCGCGAGAAGCTGCCGTCGCTGCGCCACATCTTCGTGGTCGACGGCCAGGACGCCGCGCTCAAGGAGCGCGAGACCCCGCTCGATCTGGACAACCTGCCGCGCCCGAGCGCCTTCGCGGTCTACCCCTCGACCGCCGAGACGCCGTCGGTCCTGCATTACACGTCCGGCACCACGGGCCAGCCCAAGGGCGCCCAGCACGTGCACTACTCGCTCATCTCGCAGTACCTGACCGCCAAGTGGGTGCTCGACCTGCGTCCGGACGACATCTACTGGTGCAACGCCGACCCCGGCTGGGTCACCGGCACCTCCTACGGCATCATCGGACCGTGGGCCAACGGCATCACCCAGGTGGTCCTCGACGCCGGCTTCAACGCCGAGAAGTGGTACGACTTCATGGCCCGCCGCAAGGTCACGGTCTGGTACTCGGCGCCGACGGCCATCCGCCTGCTGATGCGCGAAGGCGACGAGCTGGTGCGCAGGTTCGACCTCTCGAGCCTGCGCCATCTCTGCAGCGTCGGCGAGCCCCTGAACGCCGAGGCCGTGATCTGGTCGGAGAAGGTCTTCGGCAAGCCGTTCCACGACACGTTCTGGCAGACGGAGACCGGCTGCATCGTGATCACGAACTTCCCGGGCATGAAGGTCAAACCGGGCTCGATGGGCCGGCCTTTCCCGGGTATCACGGCCGCCGTCGTCGATCCCCAGACCGGCGAGCCCCGCACCGGCCCGGGCCAGGTGGGCGTCATCGCGCTGCGGCCGGGCTGGCCATCGCAGATCCGCGGCTACTGGAACAACCCGCAGGGCTACGCGGCCAAGTTCGCCGGCGGCTGGTACCTGTGCGGCGACCGCGCCAGCATCGATCCCGACGGCTATTTCTGGTTCGTCGGCCGCGACGACGACGTCATCAACACCGGCGGCCATCTGGTGGGCCCCTTCGAGATCGAGTCGGCGCTGCTGGAGCATCCCGCGGTGGCCGAGTCGGCCGCCGTGGCGACGCCCGACAAGGTCAACATGGAGGTCGTCAAGGCCTTCGTGGCGCTCAAGCCCGGCTTCGAGCCGAGCGACGATCTCGATCTGGAGATCATGAACTTCATCCGCAAGAAGCTCTCGCCTCTGGCGATGCCGCAGCAGATCGAATTCGTCGACAGCCTGCCCAAGACGCGCAGCGGCAAGATCATCCGGCGCATCCTGCGCGCGCAGGAGTTCGGCGAGCCGGTCGGCGACCTGTCCACTCTGATGAACGATTGAAACGAACGCACGCGCAACCCCAGCCCGGGAGCAGACCCATGGCAGTCGACAAGCAGATGATCCTCGACTACGTGATCCGCGAGTACCTCGAGGAAGACGACGACACCGAGATCGCCTACGACACGGAGCTGATCAGCGGCGGCATCGTGGATTCCTTCTCCATGGTCTCGCTCAAGCGCTTCCTCGAGAAGAAGTACGACATCCAGATCCCGGACGCCGACGCCTCGCCCGAAGCGTTCGATACGGTCAACAGCATCGCCGCTCTGGTCGAGCGGTTCCTCAAGCGCTGACCCGCAGGGGCAGGAGACGACATGGCTTACTCGACGACCATCCGCGAGGCCTTCCGCAGCGAACTGGACTCGCTGCGCGAAGCGGGCCTCTTCAAGCAGGAGCGCTACATCCTCGGGCCGCAGGGCGCCGACATCGAGGTCGAGTTCCCGGCCGGCAGCGACGGCCGACCCGTGATCAACTTCTGCGCCAACAACTACCTCGGCCTCTCCAGCCATCCCGAGGTCATCGCCGCCGCGCGGCAGGGACTCGAAACGCATGGTTATGGCCTGTCCTCGGTCCGCTTCATCTGCGGCACCCAGGACATCCACCGCAAGCTGGAGAAGCGCCTGACCGAGTTCCTGGGCACGGAAGACACGCTGCTGTTCCCGTCCTGCATGGACGCGAACGCCGGCTGCTTCGAGGCCATCCTGGGCGAACAGGACGTCATGATCGCCGACCGCCTCGTGCACGCCTCGATCGTCGACGGCATGCGCCTCTGCAAGGCGATGCGCGACACCTACAAGCACTCGGACATGGGGCACCTGCGCGACAAGCTCGTCGAGCACCAGGACAAGCGCATCCGCATGATCATCACCGACGGCGTCTTCTCCATGGACGGCGACCTCGCCAAGCTCGACGAGATCGTCGCCCTGGCGGAGGAATACGACGCCATGGTCTTCCTGGACGACTCGCACGCCTCCGGCTTCATCGGCAAGACCGGTCGCGGCACGCACGAGCACTGCGGCGTCTTCGGCAAGATCGACATCATCACCACGACGATGGGCAAGGGCCTCGGCGGCGCTTCGGGCGGCTGCGTGAGCGGCCGGCGCGAGCTGGTCGAGATGTGCCGGCAGCGCGCCCGCCCGTACCTCTTCTCGAACACGGTGGCGCCGATGATCATCGCCGGCACGCTCAAGGTGCTGGACCTGGTGTTCACCAACACCGAGCGTCGCGACCGTCTCGAAGCGAACACCCGCTACTGGCGCGAGGGCCTGGCGAAGATCGGTCTGGACCTCAAGCAGGGCGAGAGCCCGATCGTGCCGGTCATGCTCTACAACGCCAAGCTGGCCCAGGACATGGCCCGCGAGCTGTTCCAGGAGGGCATCTACGTCGTCGGCTTCTTCTTCCCGGTCGTGCCGCAGGGCGCCGCGCGCATCCGCACGCAGCTGTCGGCGGCCCACACCCGCGCGCACCTGGACAAGGGGCTGGCGGCCTTCGCGAAGGTGGGCGCCAAGCTCGGGATCCTGGGCAAGGGCAAGAAGGAGATCACGGAGATGTACGGCAAGTGACCGCTCCGCGGGACGGGGAGCGCTGGGAAAGGATGAAGCGAGCATGAACCGGCCGCGCAGCATCGAGATCCCCCTGCCCGACTGTCTGGACATGGCCGCCGACGACCTGGACGCGCTGCGCACGACGTTCCAGACGATCATCACCCTGGTCAGCGGGGGTTGCGACGGAGCGGAGCACCACCTGCGCCGCATGCAGAACCAGCGCTGGGATGTCCGCTGGGGCCTGACCTGGATCGCCCGCGCCCGCCGCGATACGACATACGAAGAGGCGACCGGCGCCACCAAGCAGGACGTCCTGGCCCAGCTCGACCGCCTCGTCAGCCTGCACGAGGTCGAAGGCACACCCTAGCCCGGGCCGTCGCGGCGGCCGGGGCGGCTCCGGATCGCGGCGAACCCGTGGCAAGGAGACTCCTTTGCCGGCGAACCTGATCTCTTTGCTGGGCATGGCCGTCCTCCTGGCGGCGGCGTGGGCGTTGAGCCGTCATCGCCGCCTCTTCCCTCTGCGCACCGTGCTCTGGGGGCTGGGGCTGCAGGTCGCGTTCGCCCTGCTGCTGCTGCGCACCCCCGGCGGGCGGGCCGTTTTCAGCTGGCTGCGCGGCGCGGTGACGCAGCTGCTGGCCTTCACCGATCCCGGCGCCGAATTCGTGTTCGGTCCGTTGTTCCGGACCGGCCCGCAGTATGTCGAGCACCTCGGCCCCGGCAAGAGCTGGTGGCAGGGCCTGGACCCGGCGACGGGCGAGCCCGTCACGCTCGGGATCATCTTCGCCGTCCACGTCCTGCCGATCATCATCTTCTTCTGCAGCCTGATGGCCGTGCTCTACCACCTCGGCGTCATGCAGCGCCTCATCCAGGGCGCGGCGTGGATCATGCGCAAGACCATGCGCACGAGCGGCGGCGAAACGCTCAGCGTGGCGGCCAACATCTTCGTCGGCCAGACCGAAGCGCCGGTGGTGATCCGCCCGTATCTGGCCGGCCTGACGATGAGCGAGCTGATGGCCGTGATGGTCGGCGGCTTCGCCACGGTCGCCGGCAGCGTCATGGCCGCCTACGTGCGTTTCGGCGTCGATGCCGGCCACCTGATGACCGCGAGCGTGATGTCGGCGCCCGCGGCGCTGGTCATGGCCAAGATCATGCTCCCGGAGACGGAGCGCTCCCAGACGGCGGGCGAGGCGAAGCTGGTTCGCGAACGGCGGTATGCGAACCTGCTCGAGGCCGCGGCGGCGGGAGCCTCCGACGGCCTGAAGCTGGCCTTGAACGTCGGCGCCATGCTCATCGCCTTCATCGCCTTGGTGACCCTCGTGAACTTCGTGCTCGGCTGGGCCGGCACGTCGCTGCAGGAGATTTTCGGCTGGGCGTTTTCTCCGCTTGCCTGGACCATGGGCGTGCCCTGGCCGGAAGCGCGCACCTTCGGCAACCTGCTGGGCACCAAGCTGGCGATCAACGAATTCGTGGGTTATCTCGAGCTGGTCCACGCGGCGCAGACGGGAGCGCTCTCGGCGCGCAGCGTCGTGATCGGCACCTATGCCCTTTGCGGTTTCGCCAATTTCGCGAGCCTCGCGATCCAGATCGGCGGCATCGGCGCCATGGCGCCCGAGCGGCGCGGCGATCTCGCGCGCATCGGCCTGAAAGCGATGTTCGCCGGCGCGTTCGCCTCATGGCTGACGGCCTGCGTGGCGGGCCTGCTGACCCCGGCCTAGCCGAACGACCCAGGCCATAATCTTGCGGAGACCGGCATGCCGCGCTTGCAATTGACCCCCTTTTCAGCTTACCCTTTCCGTACCCGGTTGTCTGTCCGGATCACGGACCTCAATTACGGCGGACATCTCGGCAACGACCGGGTCCTGGCCCTGCTCCACGAAGCGCGTGTCGCCTGTCTGGCCACCCATGGCTACAGTGAGATGGATTGCGCTGGCGCGGGCCTGATCATGACCGATGCCGCGGTTCAGTTTCGCGGCGAGGCCTTCGCCGGCGACCAGCTCGAGATCGAGGTCGCCATGGGGGAGGCGGCCCGGACGGGCTTCCGTTTCTTCTATCGGATCACCCGCTGCGGCGATCGGACGCTGATCGCCGTGGCCGAGACCGGCATGGCGAGCTTCGACTATGCACGTCGACGCGTCTGCGCTCTGCCGGCTGCGGTCCGCAAGCTCTGCGAGGAGGATTGAATGGCACCGCGCCCGCAAGGCAAAGACCTGAATTCGGGTCTGGATCTGGATCTCGAACTGGCGCCCAGCAAGGACCTCACGGCCGACGATGTCGTCGTCCACAACGGCGAACCGGCCGAAACGCGGCCGGCCGGCCGCGGGTCGCGTTTTTCGCGGCGCGGCGGCGGCAAGCCGGGCGGCGGCCCGCGCGGCGGCCCGCGACGGCGCAAGAACGGCCAGCAGGAGAACAGCCAGCCCGGCGGCGCCGAGAAGCTGTCCAGCCCGCAGAACCCCCAGATCAAGGCGCTGGTTCGCCTGCGCCAGCGGCGCGCCCGCGATCAGGAAGGCCTGACCGTCATCGAGGAGCCGCTCGTGTTGCGGCGGGCCTGGGAAGCCGGTTATCCGCTCCTGGCCGTCTACTACTGCAATGAACTGATGACCGCCGCCGCGAAGGAACTGCTCGAGGACCTCCGCGCCGCCATCCGGGCCGGCCAGACCAGCCTCAAGCTCGTCGAGCTCAACGCCCATCTCATGCGCAAGGCCGCCTACCGCGACCAGCCCGAGGGCCTGCTCGCGGTCGCGCGGCAGCAGACGCGGCGGCTCGAGGACCTCGTCCTGCGCGACAAGGCGCTGCTCGTGGTGCTCGAGAACGTCGAGAAGCCCGGCAACCTGGGCGCCGCGCTGCGCATCGCCGACGGCGTGGGCGCCGACGCGGTTCTCGTGACCGGCGAGGGCACCGACCTCTTCAACCCCAACGTGCTGCGCGCCAGCCGCGGTGCGTTCTTCGCGGTGCCGGCGGTGCATTGCCACATCGGCGAGGCGCGCGACTTCCTGCACGAACGCGGTTTGAAGGTGCTCGCATCGACGCCCGCGGCGACGGTGAGCTACACGGAGGCCGATCTGACCGGCCCGCTCGCGGTCGTCCTCGGCTGCGAGCACGACGGCCTGAGCGAGGCCTGGTTGAAAGATGACGGCGCCCAGGCCGTGCGCATCCCGATGCGCGGCCACGGCGACTCGCTGAACGTCGCCACCGCCGCCGCGGTCATCCTCTACGAGGCCGTGCGGCAGCGGGCGCTCGCCTGAGCCGCGGCGGACGCCCCCGCGATGGACAACGCGTTCTACAACGCCTTCGACACCGAGCAGCCGGAGCCTGCGGCGCGAGACTACCGGACGCCGTTCCGGCGCAACCGCGACCGCCTGATCCACAACGCGGCTTTCCGCCGCCTGCAGGGCAAGACCCAGGTCTTCCTATCGGGCGAGTACGACTTCTATCGGACGCGGTTGACGCACAGCATGGAGGTCGCGCAGATCGCGGGCTCGATCTGCCAGTACCTCAACCATGCGGCGCCCGCGCTGGAACCCGGCTTCGCGATCGACGCCGACCTCTGCGAGGCGGCCGCTCTGGCGCACGACATCGGCCACCCGCCGTTCGGCCACGCCGGCGAAGGCACCCTGCACCGGCTCATGCACGCGTACGGCGGGTTCGAGGGCAACGCCCAGACCCTGCGCCTGATCGGCCAGACGATCTTCACCAGCGGCGGCCAACGCCGCGGCTTGAATCCGACCCGAGCGCTGGTCGATGCGGTCATGAAGTACAAGACGCTCTGGGGCGAGATCCCCGCGCAGACGCGCCACTTCCTCTACGCCGATCAGCGCCGCTTCCTCGAATTCGTTAGTGGGGGCCGCCCCTGGCCCGCCGCGCTGGCGCCGGGCGCGCCTCGCAACGCGTTGCGCAGCCTCGAATGCCAGATCATGGATTGGGCCGACGACACCGCCTATTCGCTCAACGACATCGTCGACGGCGCGCACGCCGGGTTCATCACCCTGGGCGGCGTCGAGCGCTGGGCCGAGGCCAACGCCGGCGACGAGGAGCGCGAAGCCGTCGCCTATCTACTCGCGGCCCTGCGGCGTGGCGAGGTCGAGCGCGCCATGAACCGGCGCATCGGCCGCTTCATCGAGGCCGTGCGCCTCGTCGAGCGCGACAACTTCTTGGCGGACCTATCGCATCGCTGGCGCTTCGGCATCGCCGTCGCCGCCGAGGCCAGGCTCGAACAGCGCCTCTTCGCCCGCATCGCGACCGATCTCGTATTCCGGTCTCCGCAGGTCTGCCAGCTCGAGCACAAGGGCGGTTTCATGCTGGCGCGGCTCTTCGAGACGCTGAGCGCCCACTACCTGCGGGCATCGGGTTCGCGGCTGCACCTGCTGTCGGCCGATTTCGAGGCGGAGATCCGGCGACCGGAACTCGACGAGAGTGGACGCGCCCGCATCCTCTGCGACTACCTCGCCGGCATGACCGACGGCTTCGCCAGCCGCATCTACAAGCGGCTCTTCGACGCCGATTTCGGCAGCATCGTCGATCTGGTCTGAGCTGCATCACGCGCTTCGGCGATGAAGCGGCCCCCGGCGTGCGGCCGGGGGCCTCCCGAATCCTCAGGTGTCGCCGCGCGACGCGGGCACCGGCAGCTAGAACACGGTCCTGACCGGCCGGAAGCCGTAGTCGTGGTACTCCCAGTTCGGCGGTCCGGTGTTGCGGAACGCCGAGCGGCATTCGCGCGCCTCCATGTGCCAGATGCCGCCGCGGAACACGCGGTGCTGGCCTGGCGCCGCGTCGGTCACCGGATCGATCTGCGCCTCGGTCGTGTACGTGCGCCAACCGTCCCAGGTCCACTCGAGGATGTTGCCGTGCATGTCGTACAGACCCCAGTGGTTCGGACGGAACGTGCCGACGGTGGTCGGATGGCCTCGATAGAGCCCGGTCGGACAACCCAGCAGCGGGAAGCGGCCGTCGTAATTGGCTTCCGTCGTCGACGACAGGCAGTTCGTGTTGTTGTTGAAAGCCGCCTTCGACGTCGCGCGGCACGCGTACTCCCACTCCGCCTCGGTCGGCAACCGGTACCCGTTGGCCTCCCGGTTCCAGGTGACATCGCCATTGCTGCCGTTGATGATGTACGCCTTGGTCAAGCCTTCCCGCAGCGACAGCTCGTTGCAGAACTGGATCGCCATATCCCAGCTGACGTAGTGCTGCGGCCGCCGCGATTCCGTGGGCGTGCCGCCCATGACCTGGCGCCACCATTGTTCCGTCACCGGGAATTGCGACATGAAGAAGCCCCGCGTGAGCGTGACCTCGTGCTGGGTCTCGTCCATGGTGCGCCCGGGTTCGCCGATCGGGCTGCCCATCAGGAATTTGCCCGGCGGGATGAAGACGAACGCGTCGTTCGGCGGCGGACCCGTATCCTCGTTGTAGACACCGGTGAAAGTCACCGCGCCACCGGCGTCCAGCGTCTGGCTCACCGTCGCCGGACTTGGCGTCAGCCAGCCTTCGACCGGGCCCCAGGTGATCGCATAGACTCCCGCCACCATTTCGGTGAACTCGTTGTTGCCCGTGCCGGCGAAGTTGAAGCCACCGGGACCGGTGAGTTGCCAGGGCGGATTGAGGTAGCTCGGCACCGCCGACACCGTGACCGTGCCGGGCTGCGCCGTATAGACGCCGGCGAACGTCAACGTGCCCCAACTCGTCAGCGTCCGGGTCACCGAGGAGGGGTTCGGCGGATTCCAGCCGGCGACCGCTCCCCAGGTCAGCGTGTAGCTGCCGGCGGGCGGGTCCTCCAGCGCGGCGTTGCCACTGCCGGCCTGGGCGAAACCCTCCGGGCCGGCGATCTGCCAGGGCGCCGCGAGGTGATCGGGTTCGGGATCGATGATGATGCGCCGCTGCCCGATGGTCCAGGTGTCCTGCCAGACCACCGCGCGCCAGAGGGCGCGCTCGACCGCGACGTCGTCCAGCGCGGGGTCGACGAGCATGAGCGGTAGCGCAAGCTGCGCCGAAGAGGCGGCGGCGACTTCTCCGGTGAACTGCGCGCCCTCCGCGCCGACCTCCAGCAGTTCGACGTCGGCTTGCGCGTGCACGCGGCCGGTGATCTGCGGCCCCGGCACGCCGTACACGCGCAACGCCGTCCGGGCGATCACGCCCAACTCGGCGTCCAGGTCGCCGTCGAAACTGTAGACAGCCGCGGGCACCGTCCTCTCGTGCACGTCCAGCGCGGTCCAGGCGCCATCGCCGTACTGGACGCCGAAGCGGCTGTTCTCGGCGATCCGGCAGCCGAGTCCGAGTCCGACCTCGCCGTCGACGGCGACCCGCACCAGGACATCGATGTCCATCGCGACGCAGACTGGTAGCGGTCCGGCCGACAGCGTGACGACGCCGCCGTGGATCGTGGCGAGGCGCCGCTCGATGCCCGCCGGCACGTCGGCCGCCACGCCGTAGGTCGCCGCGAGATCGGTGTCCGTCGCGCGCGCGATGACGAGCAACGCTCCGTCCAGGCGAGAACCGGCGTCCAGCGCCGCGAACTCCAGTTCCAACTCCAGGCCTGCCGACATGGCGAGTTCGCCCGTGACGCGGATCTGATCGAACGTCGTCGCATCATCGCCGTCCAGATCCCAGGCCACCAGATCCAACTCGAACGCGAAGCCGCCGGTCGTGTTCGCCTTGGCGGGCAGGTACTCGACGCCCTCGACGACCGACACCGAATCGACCGCGGCCGGCGTGAGCTGCCGCGCGGCCAGGATCGAGCCGCCGGCCACCGCTTCGGTCAGCGCCGCCTGCTGCGTGACCAGCCGCAGGACATCGCCGTCTTCCGTCACCGAGACCACCTTGCGCAAGAAACCCTCGGGAGCGAGCGTCGTCTCGCCGCTGATCAGCACCGTGCCGGCGCCGACCCCGTTCTCCTGCGCAAAGGACTTCGTCAGCGTGATCTGGCCTCCCGCGGCGTACCCGACCAGCGCGGTGGGGGCCGCTTCCGGCGTCAGCACCACGGCCTTCGCCGCCAGGACGACCTCGCCGGGTTGTGGTTCCTGGGGTTTGGTCGGCGACTTGCTGCTGCAACTCGCCAGCGCGACGAGCATTCCGAGCAGGCAAGCGCTCGATACGATGGCGGAACGCTGCACACGCGACAGACGGCATCTGTGGTTCATATGTCTCTCCCTGGAGACCGCGAGGGTCGGTCGTGGCGGTGTTTGACCTATTCAGTCGGAAATACTATACGGATAATTAAAAAGAACGACAATTCCAATGCGAAAATAACTGCTCGCCGCAGACCTGTCATCTAGAAGCCTGGATTATCTATGAAGGGCCGTAACGAGGCAGTTGGAAATGCTCGCCAGAGAGCGGGATCGCAAGGGACGACGAGGGAGGCGTACCCGCTGCGATCAGTTGACCGAGTCGAACCGAGAACTCGCTCTCTGGCAAGCATTGCACCTTCCGCAGGAGGCCCGTCATGATTAATGCGGGTTAGCCGTCATACGGAGCCAGGAACGACCTCGATCTTGGCAGCGACAGCGACCGGCCCAGGACTATAGTCGGCCACCAACTCGTCGACCACGCTTGATCAGTCCGTCGGCGCTAGAATACCGACCTTACGGGTCGGAAACCCTGGTAATCGTTCGTGATGACGGGAGCACCGCCTCCGAAACGGCTAGCCGAACGGCAACGGGCAGCGATACTTCCCCAGGCGCCACCTTTGATCACGCGGATTGCGCCGACACCGGCGTTCTGACGAGGATCAACGATATCGAGATCGTCGTAGTCCTTGCCGTAGCCATCCCAGACCATCTCCCACAGGTTGCCGTGCATATCGTACAATCCCCACGCATTGCTTTGCTTTAGCCCAACCCTTGCGGGCCCGGCGTGCGACTCCGTGTTGCCGCAATACCAGCCGATCGCGTCTAGCGTCGAATCGACGGGATCGCAACCGGTATTGATCAATGGCCCAGTGGCGAACGCCGTCCGCGACCCCGCGCGTGCCGCGTACTCCCACTCCGCTTCGGTCGGCAACCGGTAACCGTTAGCTGTCACATCCCACTCCACGTTGCCATTGCCGCCACGGATTACGTAGGCAGGCCGCAAATCTTCTCTGCGCGAGAGTTCGTTGCAGAAAGCGACGGCCATATCCCAGCTTACATAGTTCTTCGGCAACATGGATTCAGTTTCCGGTCCGCTCATTACTTCGGACCACCATTTCTCGGTCACCTCATACTTCGACATATAGAAACCTTGCGTCAGGACGACCTCGTGAAGTGTCTCATTCGTCAAGCGCCCTGGCTCGCTGACCGGGCTGCCCATCCAAAACGTACCGGGGGGAATGAACACGAAATCACTGGGGGGGGAAAGGTTCCGGTGAGCCGATAAAGACGTAGATGCCCCTGAAGTTCGCGGTTCCGCCTGGCTCGATTTCGATCGTTTCGCCAGCCGGTTTGCTCCAGCGCGCCGCTACATCCGCATCAAAGTAGGTTATCGTGTACGTTCCGGGGGTCAGAAATTCCAGAACAGCTGGCCCTCTGCCATCTTCCCGGAATCCCTTCGGGCCTGCAAGCCGCCAAGGGGCATCGATGCTGAACGGAAACGGCTTGATGTCTACGCTGACCTGCTGGATGTAAGTCGCGGAAAAAAGAAGCGAGCCTCCGCTGGATAAGCGTTGGGTCACCACGAGCGGGTCCGGGGAATCCCAACCGAGGGTATCCAACCAACTCAATGTATATTCGATCTCAGGTCTCTGATCCGTAAGCGTCGCGAGACCGACGCCGAAATGGACCGTATCGACAAGCACTACCTCTAAATCGGAGGTGTCCGGAAACGTCCAAGCCAGGGACCATTTCACTAGCCGAGGCGAAGGGGTCACCGTTATCGTATGAGCTGCAGCCGCGTATTCGCCCCGGAACACCAGACTCTCTCCTGTTTCAAGCGTTAGCGACTCTGATTCCATGTTCGGCGACCAACCTGAGATCGATTCCCAGACAATCGTATAGAACCCATTGGTCATGTTCGTCAATAGGGTGTCACCGACGCTGGAACACTTAAATCCCGCGGGACCAGTCAGCGCCCAAGGGACGCCGATAAATTTGGGATGGGTATCAATCGATATGGAACCGGTCTCCGGCGGTTTCGTAACTTCGTTGCTGTCGCCGCACCCATGAACCACAAACGCGAGGAGCACGAACAGCGGCAGCAACTGCTTCCGAATAGCGATCGCCATATGTCTCTCCCCGCTTAGACAGTGCATGCCTCAACTCCTAGCGCATACCTTTTAACGAAGCACAAAATTCTTGCGCAGCCGTCGGTCGCCGGCTCGCCCACGTTAAGGCACCAAACCACACACATAATATTCCATCCAGATCAACGAAAGTCAATAAGCCAATCCAGTAAGCAGGGATGCGATAGCATCCCCTATTGGAACCCGCGAGGTCTATTGCCGCAGCGCCGCCTCGATGCGCATGAACTCGCCGATGTTCTCCAGCGAAACCAGCCCGACGAGCTGGCCGCGTACGTCGAGCACGGGCAGCGTGCTGCACTGGCACTCGCCGAGGCGTTGCAGGACCGTCTGCACCATCTCGCCCAACTCGGCCGTCTGGTAGTCCCGCTGCATGACGTCGGCCACGCGCGCGCCGGGCCCCTGCTCGTGCAGGCCGCGCAGCATGTCCTCCTGCCGCAGAACGCCGACCAACCGCCCTTCGGCCAGCACGGGGAATTCCTTCTGGCTGCCGGCCAGGGTCAACTGCACGGCGCGCAGGAGCTGATCCTGAGCGTCCAGGACCTCGAAGTCGGTCATCACGACGCGTCGCAGCGGGATGCCGCCCAGAGCGCTCTTCATCTGGACCATGCTCGCCTCCTGCGCGGCGCCGATCCAGACGAAGAACGCGATGAAGATGAGGAACGGATTCCAGACCAGGCCCACCAGGCCGAAGACGAGCGCCAGGGCCTGACCGATGCCCGCCGCGATCTGCGTGGCCTTCGTATACTCGAGGCGCATGGCGAGCAGCGCGCGCAAGATGCGACCGCCGTCCATCGGGAACGCGGGGATCAGGTTGAACAGGACGAGGAAGACGTTGACGACCACGAGGCGCTCGAGCAGCGGGCCGCGCGTCCAATCCATGGCCTGCAGCGGCGCGAGCGCGCCGGCTACGCTCAGCCACAGCAGCAGGCCGAGCGCGATGACGACGTTGACGGCTGGTCCGGCCAGGGCCACGATCAGTTCCTGCTGCGGATTCTCCGGCATGCGTTCCAGACGCGCCACGCCGCCGATCGGATAGAGCACGATGTCGCGCGTCTTGATCCCGTAACGGGCTGCCGTCAGGGCGTGACCGAATTCGTGCAGCAGGACGGAGGCGAACAACAGCAGGAAGAAGCCGACGCCATAGAGGACGGAAGGCAGCGAACGGCTCGCCAGCCAGTAGCTGACGGCCAGGAAACCCAGGAGCAAGAGGAATGTCGCGTGCAGGTACACGTCGATGCCGCGGTAGGCGCCCAGCCGTACACTCCAGCGCATGACTCCTCCTCGATCCACGATGGCGAGACCGTCGGCATATGATAGCGGCTCGTCGCCAAGCGTCCAGATCACGCGGGCGGCGGTGCGCGCGGCGTGCCCAGGATGCGGGATCTTGCGGGAACGCCGAGAGTCCGTTTAAATGTGTACCATGTATATCTTGATTAATCTGATCGCGGCCCTCGGCGCCTTGGGCATGGCGTCGAGCGCGGCCGCCGCGGAGGCCGCCCCGCCGGCGGAGCAGGCGACCGCGCCGACCCATGTGACGGCGACGGTCCACGTCGCCAGCGCTGCGGCGGACAGCGTGGATCTCGTCTGGCGATTCCAGCCCGCCGACAAGTGGTACCTGTACGCCCCCTACCGCAACGACACGGGATTTCCGCCGTCGGTCGACCTCGAGCTACCCGCTGGATGGACGGCCGGACCGTTGCGCTTCCCCGTACCGGAGCGCAAGGTGCTGCCCGGAGAGATCCTGGACCACGTCTACCCGCACGAGCTGCTGGTGACTCAGACCCTTCGCGGCGGTGGCCCGGCGGCACCGGGCGGCAAGATCAAGGCGAAACTCTACTGGCTGGCCTGCAAGGATCTCTGCGTACCGGGCCAGGCGACGCTCGAGATACCCATCGACGTGCCCGCCGACCCCGGCGCCCGCGAACTCTGGGACCGCGCGCGAAGCCAGCAGCCCCGACCGCTCGCAGGCGGCGTCGTGCGGAGCGAGCGCGACGCCGCGGCCATCCGCCTCACCGTTCCCGGCGCACGGAGTCTCGTCTTCATCCCCGCCGAGGGTGGACCGGCGCTGGCGAATCTGCTGCGAGACGGCGCCGCCGAGCGCGACTTGCTCGAGCTGCGCCTGCGCCCGACCGCGCCGGCGGACGAGGCCCTGTCGGGGCTGTTGAAAATTACCTACCAGGACGGGCGCGCGATTTCGGGAACCATTCTCATCCCCTGACGTCAAAACCCACCTCAACACTGGAGGTTTGTCCGATGAAGCATCTCCGCATGACCGTACTGGCCGCCGCGGCGGCTGTCCTGGCCGCCGCGCCGGCTCTTGCCATCACCCCCGGCAACCCAGCTCCCGACTTCACCTTGCCGGACACCGCCGGCAAGGAGCACACGCTGAGCAAGTACCTCGGCGAGGGCAAGATCGTGGTGCTGGAGTGGTTCAACCCCGAATGCCCGTTCATCGTCAAGCACCACAAGAACCATCGCACCATGGCCGAGACCCTGGCCCGTTTCGCCGAGCACGGCGTGGTCTGGCTGGCGATCAACTCCGGCGCGCCCGGACTGCAGGGGCACGGTCTGGAGCGCAATCAGCGCGCGGTCAAGGAATTCGAGATGGCGTTCCCCTTGCTGCTGGACCCGTCCGGCGCGGTCGGCAAGGCCTACGGCGCCAAGACGTCGCCCCATATGTTCGTCATCACGCCCGCCGGCACGGTCGTCTACAACGGCGCGATCGACAACGACCGCTCGGCGGCCAAGCTCGGCGACACGAACCACGTGGCCGACGCGCTCGCGGCCGTGGTGGCCGGCCAGCCGGTCAAGGTGGCCGAGACCAAGCCCTACGGCTGCAGCGTGAAGTACGCGCCGTAGTCTTCGTGGATCGTCCGGGCTCGCCCCTCAGGCGAGCTCGACCAGCAGCGCCCCCTTGGCGACCGTCTGCCCCGCGGCGACCAGCACCGTCTTGACGGTGCCGTCGCGGGGCGACTGCACCTCGTTGCGCATCTTCATGGCCTCGAGCACGATCACCCCCTGGCCGCGGCGCACCGTCTGTCCCGGTTGCACCAGCACGCGCACGACGAGACCGGGGATCAACGTCGAGATCTGGTTGCGATCCGGCGGCAGCCACGGCCGGCGCAAGCGCGCCTTGCGGGTCAACTGGGTCTCGTAGAACGTGCCGTCGACGTGGAAGGGCACCGGAGCGTCGCCGCGGTTCTTGTCATCGGCGTCGTGCATGGCCACTCCTTCGCGATCGGCCCGCGCCGGTGGCGGCGCGACGGGCGACCGCCGCAGAAACAGCGGAAACGGGCTAGAACGGCGGGATCCCGTGCTTGCGCGCGGGCCGCGTCTCGTTCTTGGTCGCCGACACGTGGATCGCGTGCAACAGGAAATCGCGCGTCTGCTGCGGCTGGATGACCGCGTCGATGTGCCCGTCACGGGCGGCGATGAATGGATTGGCGAACTTGTCCTGGTACTCCTTGATCTTCGCCTGGCGCATCGCGTCGGGATCGGACGCCTCGGTGATCTCCTTGCGGAAGATGATATTCGCCGCGCCCTCGGGCCCCATGACCGCGATCTCGGCATTCGGCCAGGCGAAGACGAAATCGGCGCCCAGGTGCCGCGAGCACATGGCGATGTAGCCGCCTCCGTAGGCCTTGCGGATGATCACGGTGATCTTCGGCACGGTGGCCTCGCTGTAGGCGTACAGGATCTTCGCGCCGTGGCGGATCACGCCCGCGTGCTCCTGATCGACGCCCGGCAGGTATCCCGGCAGATCGACGAAGCTCACGAGCGGGATGTTGAAGGCGTCGCAGAAGCGGATGAAGCGGGCCGCCTTGTCCGAAGCGTCGACGTCCAGCACGCCGGCCAGGTACGCCGGCTGATTGCCGATGACGCCGATCGTGCGGCCGTCGAGGCGCGCGAAACCGACGACGATGTTGCGCGCCCAGTGCTCCTGGACCTCGAAGAAGTCGCTGTCGTCGCAGGCCGCGCGCACGACGTCGCGTATATCATAGGGCTTGCGCGGGTCGTCCGGCACGATCGCCTCGATGCGCTGGCCCGGCCGCGGCTGGCGCGGCGGGAACGGATCGCTGGTCTTGCGATTGTTCCAGGGGATGAAGGTCACCAGGCGCTTGATCTGTTCGAAGCACTCCTGCTCGCTGGCGGCGAAGAAGTGCGCGTTGCCCGAGATCTCGGCCTGCACCCGCGCGCCGCCGAGATCCTCCATCGAGATCTCCTCGCCCAGGACGGTCTTGATGACCTCGGGACCGGTGATGAACATCTTGCTGATCTTGTCGACGACGAAGACGAAATCGGTCAGGGCCGGGCTGTAGACCGCGCCCCCGGCGCAGGGGCCGAGGATGACCGAGATCTGGGGAATCACCCCCGAGGCGAGCGTGTTGCGGTAGAAGATCTCGCCGTAGCCGGCGAGCGAATTGACGCCCTCCTGGATGCGCGCGCCGCCCGAGTCGTTGATGCCGATGAGCGGCACGCCCATCTTCATGGCGTGGTCCATGATCTTGGTGATCTTGCGCGCGTGCGCCAGCCCCAGCGAGCCGCCGGCGACTGTGAAGTCCTGGGCGAACACGCACACCGGGAATCCCTGGACCGTGCCGGTGCCCGTCACGACGCCGTCGCCGGGCAGCGACTTGCCGGCCATGCCGAAGTCGCGGCAGCTGTGCTCGACGAAGAGGTCGTACTCGTGGAACGAATCGGGGTCGCAGATCATGGCGACGCGGTCGCGCGCCGTCAGCTTGCCCTGCGCGACCTGCTTCTGCACCGCCTTCTCTCCGCCGCCCATCATGAGGGCGCGGGTGCGCTGGATGAAATCGTGGATCCTCTGGCCGAGCGACATGGCCGGGCCCTCCTTGCGCAGAGACTCGCCAAACACTAAAAGACCGGGTCGCAGCCCGGCTCGCCGCCGAAAATGTTAACGAACGAACAATGCACGAAGGACGGCTGGCGGTCAAGCGCTCTCGGCCAGCTTGCGTTCGATGGCGGTCCCGCCCAGCGGCCGCGCGAAGTGGAAGCCCTGCACCATCGGGCAGTCGAGCTCGCGCAGCACCGCGGCCTGCGCGGCGGTCTCGACACCTTCGGCGACGACATCCAGGCCGAGGCTTCTGCCCAGGCCGATGATCGCCGCGGCGATCGCGGCGTTGCGCGGATCGCGGTCGATGTCGCGCACGAACGCCCGATCCAGCTTCAAGCGATTGACCGGCAGCCTCTTGAGGTAGCTGAGCGAGGAGTAGCCGGCCCCGAAGTCGTCGATCGTCAGGCCCACGCCGTCGGCGCGCAGCGCCTCGATCGTGGTGACGGCGAGTTCGGCGTCGTGCATCAGCACGCTCTCGGTGATCTCCAGCTCCAGATGCCGCGCCGGCAGGCCCGTCTCGGCCAGGATGCCGCGCACCATTTCGACGAGGTCGGGCTCGGCGAACTGCCGCCCCGAGAGGTTGACGGCCACGCGCAGGTCCGGGTAGCCGGCCGCCAGCCATTCCTTGACCTGGGCGCAGGCCGTGCGCAGGGTCCAGGCGCCGATCTCGTGGATCAGGCCGGTGTCCTCGGCCAACCCGACGAAACGCGACGGCATGATGACGCCCTGCTCCGGATGGCGCCAGCGCAGCAGCGCTTCGACCCCCTCGAGGCGCCCGGTGGCGAGCCGATATTGCGGCTGGTAGACGATCTCGAATTCCTGCCGTTCGCTGGCCTGGCGCAAGCCAGCCTCGAGCCGCATGCGTTCGATCGCCCGCCGGTGCATGTCCTCGCTGAAGAACTGATAGCGGTTGCGCCCGCGGGCTTTCGCGGCGTACATCGCCATGTCGGCGTGCTTCAGCAGGGTGCTGACCGTCTCGCCGTCGTCGGGGAAGAACGCGATGCCGATCGACGGCGTGGTGTAGACCTCGTGGCCTTCGAGGTCGAACGGTCGGGCCAGCTGCTCCTTGATCTTGCGGGCCACCATGACCGCGTCGCGGTCGGATTTGACGGCCGGCAGCAGCAGCACGAACTCATCGCCGCCCAACCGGCTGAGGGTATCGCCCTGCCGGATGCAGGCCGACAGCCGCTCGGCGATCCCCTGCAGCAGCAGGTCGCCCTTGTCGTGCCCGAGGGAGTCGTTGACGTCCTTGAAGTTGTCCAGATCGCAGAAGAGCAGCGCGGCGCGCCGCTCCGCGCGTTTGGCCGCCGACAGGGTGCGCCGAAGCTGTTCCAGGAAAAAGGTGCGGTTGGGCAGCTTGGTCAGCGCGTCGTAGTAGGCGATGCGCCGGATCTCCTCCTCGCTGCGCTTGCGCTGGGAGATGTCGGTGACCGAGCCGATGAACCGGCTGGGCTGCCGGCGCTCGTCGATGACCGGTTCGACCTGCATGAGCACCCAGGCCGTCTGTCCGTGCGGGCGCCGGAAGCGGCATTCGGTGCGGAACACCTGCGCCTTGGCGGCCGCGAGCCGCCAGTTCGCCGCCACGGCCTCCTGCTCGTCCGGATGCACGGCCGCCAGCCAGCCGTCGCTGGCCGCCTGGCTGGCGGTCAGGCCCGTGATCTCCCGCCAGCGGCGGTTGACGTACCGGCAGCGGCTCTCCTGGTCGCACTGGAAGATGCCGACCGGCGAGGCTTCGGCCATGATCTGATACCGGCGTTCGCTCTCGCGCAGCGCGTCCTCGGCGAGCTTGCGCTCGGTCACGTCCTGAACGGTCGAGATCATCAGCCCGTGTTCGGGCAGCGGCGTGTTGACAGCCTGGAGATAGCGCAGCGAACCGTCGTGCCCCCGCACCTGGATGTCGTCCCACTGCATGCGCTCGACCCAGCCATCGCCGAAGTCCTTCAGGAACCGTTGCTGGAGCGCCTGGCGCTGCTCGCAGTCGGGACACAGGCGATCCAGGAATCCGACGAGATCGCAAGCGCCGTCGCCGCTCGAGGCGCCGTAGAGTTCGCGGAAGCGCGCGTTGACGTAGCCGACGACGCTCATGTCCAGCGAATTGACCGCCAGGCCGATCGGCAGGTTCTCGAGCACCTTCTCGATGAAGAGGTTGCGCCGGCGCAGCTCTGCCTGCAGCGCGAGTTCCTGATGATCGGCCGGCAGGAAGAAGCCGACAAGCCCGTTGACCGCGCCGCCGGCGCCGTGCATGGCGGAATAACGGCACGTGAAGGCGCGTGGCGCCTCGTCGACCAGCGTCAGATCGAGCTGGCGCCAGACGACGCGGTCGTCCTGCCGCGCCAGATCGGCGAACAGGCCCCGCAGGGCGGCGCGCTCCTGGTCGGCCAGACCGGGCAACGGACGGCCGATCAATGCCTCGACCGGCGCGCCGAGCAGGCGGCTCATCTGGGGATTCGCCGCCACGACCCGCCCATCGGCATCGAGCGCGACGACGGCCAGCGGGAGTTCCGCGATGAGCGCGCAACCCAATCGATCGCAGGAGCCGCCCGCGGCGGCCGGATCCTGTTGTCTACGCGGCTGCGGATCCATCCGCTCGCGCCTCCTCGCCAAACGTCCCGGACCTGGCCGCGCGACGTGCAGCCGTCCGACCGCGCGGCGTCGGCACATGCGAGACCGCCGGTCCGCACCACCCAATAAACAGCAATTCGCAACGAACGCCCAACCCCGGGCAAACGTTCCCGCCTGCCTTCAGCGGGCGGCTTCGGGACGGCGCGGGCTGGGCTGCGGGGCGAGCCGTGCGCGGTCGGCCGCATCCAGCATGAGCTGCACCGCTTGTTCGAGTTGCGGATCCTCGCCGGCCAGCAGCTGCGCCGGACCGAGCTCGACCAGGTGGTCCGGCACGCAGCCACCGTGTTCCTGGTTGCGATCGTTCCGCTCGGAGCGCCGCGCGTCTCCCCAGACGTACCAGCCGCGCATCGGCAGCCGGATCCAGCCGCCATCCAGCGTGGTCCACCCGCTGGTGGAGATCACGTTGCCGCCGGTCGTCTGGCCGACGACCGGGCCGCGGCCGATCGTCTGGATGGCATGGCTGAAGATCTCGGCGTTCGAGTAGCTGCTCTCGTCGCAGATGACCGCGATGGGCTTGCGCCAACGTTGCAACGGCAGGCGCTCGGCGTCCGGATAGCCGATTTCGCCGCCGCGCGGGATCGTGTAGGCGTGCACGGGCTGCGTCAGGATGGTCAGCAGCAGGTCGGTGGTCCACCCGCCGCCGTTCCAGCGCACGTCGATGACCAGCGCTTCCTTGCCCTGCGCCGCGGCGTAGAGGTCGCGCTCGAACAACTCGACCTGGGGCCGGCCCATGCCCTGGATGTGGATGTAGCCGACGCGCCCGTCCGCGAGCGCCTCGACGCGATCCCGCATCGACTTGACGTCCGCCTCGTAGATGCGCTGGCGGATCTCCCGCCACGCGACCGGACGCACCTCGACCTCGCGCTCCGTGGCGCCGCGCCGCGTCGCCAGCAGCACCGGGTCGCCGCCGGCCGCCATGATCGGCGCGTGCAGGTCGGCGTCGCGTCCGACCGGCACGCCATCGACCGCGAGCAGCAGATCGCCGGGCGCGATCGCCACGGCGACCAGGTCCGCCGGACCGTGCGGTACGACGCGCGCCACGCGCAGGCCCGGACCCGCGTGCGCGGGATCGATCTCTAGCCCCAGCCACCCCGCGTCGGTGCGCTCGGCGCGGCCACCCGGAGAATAGCCCATGTGCGAGGCGTTCAGGCTGCCGAGCATGATGTTCATGACGTCGGCGAAGTCCTGGTCGTGGTCGACGCCGGCCGCCAGGCGCAAGGCCTCGGCACGCTGGGCCGGCCAGTCGATCCCGTGCAGGAGAGGGTCGTAGAACTCGTCGCGCAGGCGGCGCCAGCCCTCTTCGACCACCTGCCGGCGCAGCGCCACGCGGTCGGTCGTCAAGCGCGCCTGGAACGAGGTCGTCTTCAGCTCGCCGCCGTCCAGCGGCACGCGAGCCGGGCGGCCCTCGCGCAGCAGCCAGACCGTCTTGCCGTCGTCGGCCAACGACGCCGCCTGATCGCCGGCGCCGCCGGTGGTCAGCGCCTTGCGATCCTCGCCGAAGCGGTCGACCGTGTAGAGGTCGCGCTTACCGCCGATATCGGCGCCGAAGACGATGCGGTCGCCCTGCGGATGGATCGCCACGGCGCGTTCGTCGCCCGGCAGATCGGTCAGCCGGCGCACGCGCAGGTGGATGCCGTCGAGGTCGATGCGGATGGGGGCGACGGCGCCGGTCTTGGCGCGGTCCTGCTTGTCGTTCTTCTTCTTGCCTTCCTTCCGGCCGTCCTTGGCGGACTCGCCGGCGGTCGCGGGCTTCGCGTCGCGGGTCTTCTCCCAGATCTTCCATTGCTCGCGCGAGCGCTCGTGATCTTCGCGCGTCAAATAGCAGAAGAGGACGTCGTTCTGCTTGCCGTAGCGACGGCTGGTCCAGGCGAGCATGGTGCCCGCCTCGTTCCAGACCGGGCCGCCGTCGTGATCGGGGTGTTGGCTGACGTTGACCGCGGGGCCGCCGTCAGCCGGCACCAGCCAGACGTTGCGGCTGTAGGTGGGACCGCCGGCGACGGCGTACGCCAGCCAGCGGCTGTCCGGCGACCACACCGCCTCCGGACCGTCCCAACCCTCGTGCAGGATGCGGCGATTGCGGCCGTCGGCATCGATCACCGCCAGCGCGCCGGTTCCGTGCACATAGGCCAGACGCGAGCCGTCCGGCGACCAGACCGGACGGCGGCAGTCGATCCCCGGCGGCGTCAACCAGATGAAGCGATGGCGGCGGGCCGTGCGCAGCAGCCGGGTCGCCGGATCGTCGCTGACGATCAGACCGATCCGGCTATAGGGCAGCCCCTCGTGCTGCTCGCGATCGCTGACCACGACCAGCGTGTCGGCGCTGCCCGGACGGAAGGCGACCTCGCTGTCGCGCCATGGCGACGGCAGGACGACGGTCGCCCGTCCCTCCAGTTCGCGATGCACCAGCACGACGTCGCCGCGCACGACCATGGCGATCTCGTCGCCACCGGCGGCGATGGATAGTTCGTCGGCATCCTTCGTGACGACCTCGGTCGTCTCGCGGGGCCGGATCTCGTCGGCGGCGATGGTGACCTCCAGTCGGCGCAGCGTCTCGTCGGCGAGTTCCAGGACGTAGAGGCCATCGCCTGCCTCGCACACCAGTCGGCTGCCGTCTCGGCTGATGCGGGCGGTGCGCACCCCCAGTCCGTCGCGGAAATCGGTCAGGCGGCGCCGGCCGGTCGTGTCGAGGTTCTGGCGCCAGATGTTGAAGGCGTGCGTCTCGTCGCACTCGCCGCGCCAGAAGAGGACATCGCCGGGCCCCCACATGGGATCCGTGTCGTAGCCCGGTCCGTCGGTCAATCTGCGGGGCGGTTGCCCGGGTTCGTGGAGCCAGATGTCCGCCTGGTAGGTTCCGCGGTAGCCGACGCGCCCGAAGCGCGCGTCGCCGACGGCCAGCAGGAAACGCCGCCCATCGGGATGCACCGCCGCTTCCTCGGCGAAGAGATCGAACGCCCGCAACGGCGTGCCGCCGGCGGCGGCGACCTCGTAGATCTGCGGGCGCACCGGATAGCGCCAAGGGCGGGCGCTGCTGAAGTAGATGCGCTCGCCGTCCGGGCTGAACTCGTGCGGCAGGTCGCGCGATGGCGCGTGGGTGATGCGCACGGGCCGACCGCCCGACGCCGGCATGACGTAGACATCGAAGCTGCCCTCGCGGTCCGACGCGAACGCCAGCCGCTCGCCGTCCGGCGAGAAGACGGGATCGCGGTGATACGCCGGATGCGCGGTCAAACGCTCGGCGCGACCTCCTGCGGCCGCCACGCGCCAAAGATCGCCCTGACAGCTGAAGACCACGACGGCGCCGTCCGGCGAAAGGGCAGGATACCGCGGGAAGAACGCGGGCTCGGCGGCG